>JAFGAW010000150.1 GCA_016933475.1 Thermoleophilia bacterium | reverse complement strand
CTCGCGACGGAGCGCCTCGGGACCGGAGGCGTGTGGCCGGTGCGCCGTCACGTCGCCGTCATCGACGCGGGTCTCTGCACGAGCTGCGGCCGGTGCGCGCTCCGCTGCCCCTTCGCGGCGATCACCGCTCGCGACGACGGCACGCCGGCGCTGGACCCGTCACTGTGTCGCGGCTGCGGCCTGTGCGCCACCGGATGCGCCGCCGCGGCGATCGAGATGCGACCGCTCGCCTGACGCGGGTCTATCCCTGCGGCGTGACCACCGCTCGCCCCAGGAGATCGCCGGCGCGAAGCCGTGCGTACGCTTCCGCGGCGTTCTCGAGTGAGAAGCGCTCGGTGTGCGCGCGAACGGCGCCCGAGCGCGCGAGTTCGAGCACCTCCATCAGCTCGGTGACGCTCCCCCAGTAGGGGATCGTCAGGCTGCAGCCGAACGGCAGCGCCCCGTAGCCGAACGGGAGCGTCCCGCCCGCCAGGCCGATGACCTGTACCGCGCCGCCATCGCGCGCGACGTCCGCCGCGAGCTTCAGTGTCTCGTCCGACCCGACGCAGTCGAAGACGACCGTCGCGCCCAACCCCCCGGTGAGCTCGCGGACCTGGCCGGCCGCCGACTCCCCAGCCGGCACCGTCTCGTCGGCGCCGAGCTCCCGCGCAAGCTCGAGCTTCGACCCGTCCACATCGATCGCGACCACCTGCGCAGGGGTGACCGCGCGCAGCAGCTGCACGGCCATGTGCCCCAGCCCGCCTACGCCGATGACGAGCGCCCACGTTCCGGGCCGGAGCAATCCCGAGGACGAACTGATCGCGTGGTAGGGGGTCAGGGCCGCATCCGCGAGCGGAGCGGCATCGCGCGGGTCGAGCTCGTGGAGCGGGGCCAGGAAGCGGGCGCTCGGGACGAGCATGTACTCGGCCATGCCGCCGTCGAGACCGAAACCGCCTATGGGTGTGTCGATCAGGGCGTTGCGCTCGCACTGCATCTCGCGGCCCTGTCGGCAAGCCGCACAGCGGCCGCAGCCCCACGGACCGTACACGACGACCGCGTCACCCGGGCGCCACCCGTCGACACCGGCGCCCAGGACCTCGACCCATCCCGCGTTCTCGTGGCCGAGCGTGAACGGCAACTCGTAGGGGTGCAGGCCGGCGGGCCAGTCCATGACCCGCAGATCGGTGTGACACGCACAAGCCCCGCCGACCTTGATCAGCACCTGGCCGGGCCCCGGCTCCGGCACGGGCACGTCGCGAAGCTCCGGCGGCTGCTGCCACTCCACGAGCTGGTAGGCCTGCATCGTCGCCTCCCTCTGATCGGATGCGGCGGCGCCTTCGGCCGCCGGCACTTCCGCCTGGATCCCGCGCCGTCCGGTCAGATGCCGGCAGCGATGTCCAGGCGAGCGAGCAGGTCGGCCGGCAGAGCCGGCACCTCGTGCGTGGCGAGCAGATCGAGCGCCTTGCGGCGCGCCTTCTCGGTGACGTCGAGCGCGCCGCCCTCGGACCAGCGGTCGTAGCTCATCCGGTTCAGCAGCATGGCCCGCCACTGCGAGTCGCGCAGGTGCCGCCTTGTGTGCCGCTGGCCGAGGTAGTCGCCCCCGGGTCCGACCGCCCTCAGCACGTCGACGGCGAGGGTCTCGTCGGAGACCTCGAGCGCAGCCAGCAGACGTCGGTCGCGGGCGATGAACTCGGCCACGAGCACGACCTCGGCCAGCGACCCCGAGAGGCCGAAGTCCATGTAGCCTACGTCGTGGTTGAGGTTGGCGCCGAGTTGCATCGAGAGCTTGGTCAGCTCGTCGGCCTCCATACCGGCCTGGGCGTCGACGACCTGGGCGTCGGTGTGACCGCTGAACCCCCAGTTGGGGATGTCGAGCCACTTCGCCATCTCGACCTCGCAGGCGTAGGCGCGCACGAACTCCGGCGAGTTGTACGAGGACTGCGAGGTCGCCATGTCGAGGGTGTTGGGCCCCTGGCCGATGACGAACGGCGCCCCGGGGGCGCGCAGTTGGTGCATGACGAGGCCGAAGAGCGCCTCGGCGAGACCGAGGGTGATCTGGCCGGCCGTGGTGATGGGTGCCGTCCCGCCGGCGACGGGCGACGGACAGTAGGTCGACGGGATACCGCGATCGGCGCAGAACAGGAGCTTGTCGACCGTCTCGACGGGGTGCTTGAGCGGGCTGACCGGTTGGTTGTACATGACGAAGTAGGGCTTGGCGCGCAACGCGTCGGCGCCGCCGCGCACCTCGCAGGCCATGCGCCACATGGGCTCGACGGTCTCGACACCGCCGGCGGTCATGACGAGTGGCTTGGTCGTCGCCTCGATCATGACGCGGAACTGCTTCGGGTAGGCCTCCCCGGCATCCATGCCGTCGGGATAGGCACCCGACATGACGAAATCGATCTCGGGCAGGGCGTCGCAGAGACGCGCGGCCTCGGTGACGTCGTCGAGCCTGCCGAGGCGGCGCTCGCCGGTCTCGAGGTCATGGAGGTACATGACGTCGGAGCCGTTGCCGAAGTAGGCGCGCCGGCCCCCGAGGTCCATCGCCGGCGCGCCGTCGCGGTCGTACACGACGAAGCTCGCCGGGACCGACTCGCGCGCCTGCGCGACGAGACCGGCCGGCACATGCACGAGGCCGTCCGCGTCCTTCGTACAGCCCCCCTCGAGCATGACCGCCTCGCCCTCGTCGTGCAGGACGACCATGCCGATATCGGAGAGGATCCCGAGCGCGGTGTCGTAGATGCGCCGCTTCTGCTCCTCGGTGAGGAAGCTCACCCGGCCGGCGCCGATCTGCCTGCTACTGTCTGACATCGTCACTCCCGGATCGCGGTAGCCGGACCCGCCGGCGGGTCGGGCGGCGGTCGACGCTGAACATTACCGCGTCAGAGGCGCTATTGCACGTTGGATTCACCGTCGATGCGGCTGCTGGTCGACTTTAGTTTCGTACTGCCCGTCGCTGACGGGCTCCCGCCCCACGCTCTCGCCCTCCCACTCGAAGTTGACCTTCTCGGTGCGCAGGATGTGCCACGTCTCGGTGTAGGCGATGCCCTCGATCTCCTCGAG
>JAFGAW010000149.1 GCA_016933475.1 Thermoleophilia bacterium | reverse complement strand
TCCGTGTGCCGTGCGACCGCGTCGATCGTCGAAGTCACGATACTGTCGCCGGCGAGTTCCGTGAGCAGCCGCTCGGCCACGTCCCACTGCGTCAGCAGCTCGCGTCCAAGGAAGGACAGGTGGCCGAGTTCGACCTGAGCTGCGACGGTTGCCGACAGGGTAGAGAGAGCCTGCTCCTCCCACCCGCCTCGGAAATCGAGACAGCCGCGGAAGAACGCGGCCTTGTGGCGGACGAACTCGAGCGACAGTGCCTGGGCGTCGCGTTCAAGGTCTCGGAGCTTTGCTGCTGAGGTTCGGTCACCGCTCAGTCCTGCCGTGAACTCCAAGTTGACGCGAGCGTTATACCTGGCGAGGCTGTCTCGTTCGCGAGCCGTCATCAGGACGGCAGTGCGATACGCCGACATTGCCTTCTGCGCGTCCCCGCGTCGTCGATGGTAAGTCCCGACGTGCATGGCCGGCCACGCGGCGGCGGCATCGTCACCCAGCGCCGTCAGGGCGATACGTGCAGCCTCTACTTCTTCAAGACCCACCGCCTGCCCGTGTCTCAGGATGCGCGCAAAACCGACTGTGTCTTGGGCAAAGCCTCGCATCACCTCATGGCCTGCGTGGCGTGCTGCGTCCACGGCCGCGGCTCCGAGGCTCTCCGCCTCCCGGTACTCCGCGAGAAGGTAGGCGATTGTCGCCCGCGAGACGAGAAGGACGGGCTGGGAGTATGCGGGCACGAGCCTGCTGTCAATCTTGCGCGACTGGGCTTGAGCTTCTCGAAGGTGACCCCGCAGATACAGCGCATGGCAATGCAGTGCTCGGATCCTGAGCAACTCCTCAACCGGGCCAGACGAGGCCAGAGCTGCACTCTCGCGCTGGGCAGTTTCCGCGGTGGCCCAGTCGCCGATATCGACCGCTGCGGAGAGCATGCTGCCGATTGTGTGTAACCTCTCCTCATCTGACCCGGCGATGTCGAGAGCTTGCCCGCACGTGTCGAGAGCGGCTTGCGGATTGCCCATCCAGAAGAGCGTCCTTTCCTTGGCCGAGAGTGAGGAGTAGAGACCGTGCCTGTCGTCGGACTGGGTGAAGGCCTTTGTTGCCGCCTCGATGTGGCCCAGCGCCTGCTCATAGCGCCCATCTCGCGTCTCGCGGTGGGCGCTCAGCAGCTTTGCCCACGGGTGTGATTCGACCAGGGTGACGGGCAGGCGAGCGAGCCACGCGTCGAGGGTCTCGGCTCGATACCGGCCGAAGGCGGCTTCGCCCTGCCGGGAGATGACGCCGAGCGCGAGCTCCGGCTCACCGGCGGCGATGAGCAACTCGACGCTGCGCTCGATCTCGCGGGACTTCTCCAGAGCGGTCGCCGTGCGGAGCTGACGCCGCCGGCACGCTTCGGGACCGTCCTCGAGCAGACAGGTCTCGCGGAGATAGTCGCGGAACAGCGGATGGTATCGATAGCCCCCCGTTCCGGTCGCCTTGAACGTGAAGATGCGATTGCGTGCCAGGTGCTCGAGATGGCGATGAGCGTCCGGCATCTCTGCCACGAGGCTGGCGATCTCGGGGGTCAGCGCATCGAGATGGCACGTGCGCTTGAGGAACTCGCGCACGTCGGGGCGCTCCTGTCGGTAGACCTGCTCGGCGAGATAGGCGTAGACGTCGCTTGTGAGCCTGGGGTCGGCGAGGGTCTCTTCAACGCTGGTGATGTCGCGGCCGGAGAGCGTCTCTGCGGCAAGCGACACGGCGGCCGGCCAGCCCTCGGTCAGCTCGGCCAGCCGTGCCGCGTGCGGGTGACCCGCCTCGGGGACGTGGCGCAGAAGGAGCTCGTGGACCTGCGTCGCGTCGAGACGCAGGTCGTCGGCGCCTACGAAGCCGAGTTGGCCGGCGACCCTCAGCCTGGCCGTCTCGAACCCCGGCTCGTAGCGGCCGAGCACGATCAGGCGCCAGCTCTCCGGCAGGTTGTCGATCAGGTAGTCGAGGACCCGATTGAACTCGTCTGAGCCGGTGGCTTCGTGATAGTCGTCGATGACCAGGTGCAGTTCAGTCGGCGCGTCCTCCTGCGCGGCGACAACGAACGACGCAGCCATGTCCTCGGCCGAGAGCGGCGACTCGGACGGGTGCAGGAGGCGCTCCCGGAGCAGCTCACCGAAGCCGGGACGCCTTCGCTGTAGCGCCTCACAGAGGGACAGGACGGTTGCGGCAGGGTCGTGATCGAGCACGTCGGCCCGGTACCACACGTGCGCGATGCGCAGGGCGCGGAGGACCGCGACCGTGACAGTGGTCTTACCGTAGCCTGCCGGCGCCGAGACCACCGTCAAGCGGCGCTGCAGGCAGCTCTCGAAGTGCCGCTGCAGCGTGGGGCTCACCGCTGCCTGGACCGTGCGCGGCGTGGTCAGCTTGGCCTGCACGAGGGCAGGCGGCTCCCCTTGTGGTGTCACGCGCGCTCCCTCGGAGGCGTTGGCCGTAGCGCGGACGCCCAGTCTAGCAGCGGCTGCTCCGCGGTCGCGACGACTTGAGGGCCGTGCAGCGTTGACGATTCGGGCTACATAACCTGCCGGTCGACCGGCATGGTCACTGGACCGCCGCGAAGAACACCGGCACCCGCACCTCGTGCAGCGCCGAGCCGTCCTCCATCGACTGCTCGTAGACGATGACGAAGCCCTCGGGGCTCGCGGTCGCCGCGTAGGCGAGGCGCTCGCGGAAGCGGCCGCGCTCCGGGGCGCCGCGGGTCGCCGTTGTGAAGCCGCGCGCGAGGATCCTGTCTTCGGCGTCGCGCACCTCGAGCTGGACCGTGGCCTCGAAGACGGTCGCGCGGCCCTGGATCACGACCGGGTTGTCGATGGTCGCGCCGACGCCGGGGCGCTCGACGAAGATGACCGGCTCGAAGTCCTCCCAGTCGGCGCGCCGCTGCGGCGAGTCGACGATGATGCCCTCGCCGCCGATCGCCTCGACGGGTTTGCCGTCGAGGTGGAAGCGCACGGCGCGGACGGTGTCGAACTGCGTAAGCGTGTACACGACCTGGGCGATCCGCGTCATCATCGAGAGCGAACCGCCGCCGGAGGCGTACTCGCCGGAGAGGTCGACGGTCGCGACCTTGTCCTTCACGCTGATGCCGAGCACCTGGGTGCCTTCGGGGACGGAGCTCGTGAGGCCGGCGGCCCGCTCGTAGTCGTTCGGGCCGCCGCACAGGGCGTCCATCGCCGCCCCGGCGACAGCCAGTGTGGCCGGCAGCGTGCGCTCGGCGGTCGCGAGCTTCTCGCCGGAGAGGAAGTAGACGAGGACGGTGACCGTCTCGCCCGGCTCCTCGGTGGGGGAGGGCGATGTCGTGGCCGTGGGCTCGGACGTCGGTTCGGCGGTAGGCTCGCCCGTGCCGTCGTCGTCCTCCCCGCACGCGGTGACGCCGAAGGCCAGTGCCGCGACGACCGCGGCCACGATCAGTAACAGAGTGCGAAACGACATTTGGATCCTCCCGTGACGCCCCATGTGTCGTACGTAAGACGGCCCATCCACCCAGAAGGTTCCCTTTCGACGCCGTTGGGCGCGTGCCTGCCGTCTGCGCGCTGCGCGGCGTGCTAGACTCGCCGGGCTCCGTGACCACGCAGGCGAGGTGTCATCCCCCGGTGCCGACCGACCCCACCAAGGCGCGCTACTATCGCAAGCAGATCCCACTCTTCACGCTGGTCGACAAGATGAAGCTGTGGCCGTCGCGGCGCGGGATCCTGCACGGGGTGAAGACGTTCGAGCCGCGCGGGCCGTACGCGATCATCGAGACGCACTGCGGACGGCGCATGGTCGTGCACGATTCCAAACACAGCCGCGCCGCCCGCTGGCTGCGCAACAAGTGGTTCGCTGAGGCTTGCCCACAGTGCCGTATCCCGGAGTGGAAGCTGCAGAAGTACGCCGCGACGCACTTCAAGCGCGGCTACGGTTCGCACCTGCGCGGGGAGTAGCGAGGCGCAACCGCCGGGTAGCCGCGCGACGCCACCCGCGGCGGGTGGCGCAGATTGCTCAGTCGGAGCGTTCTCCCTCCACGACGTTCGTGCCGTCGATGTCGGCGGAGCCCCAAGGCTCGATCTCGACGACCTTCCAGGCTCCCTCGGTCTCGCGCAGCGTGTACTCGTAGATCACGACGTCGTTTTCCCAGACCCAGCGCCGCGCGAAGACGCGCTGGTGCAGGGCGTCGACGCGCCCCACGCGCTGCGCCTTCGCGACCCCGGCGCGCACGATCACACCGTTGGGCAGCGCGTGGCGCACGAAGTCGAAGTAGACGACCTCGCCTTTCCACCTGGTGACGGCGTGGACCAGGTCCGCCGCCGCGGCGTCGGCGAAGGTCGCCGCTACGGCGGCGGCATCGAAGCTCTCGAGCGCCTCGCCGGCGGCATGGCGGGCGACCCGCGTGCGCAGCGTGACGGCGAGCATCTGCTCGTCCGCGGGCGACAAGCGGCGGCCGAGCGTTGCTCCTTTGGGCCATGTCGCCTCGCGCGCCAGCTCGTACTCGAGGACCGTCGCCTCGACGGCGCTCGCCACCTCGGCGCTCGGCGGCAGCCAGACGATGAGGAGGACCGCACCGGCGAGAGCGAGGAGGCCGAGCAGGAGCTTCAGGGCCGTGCGTGCTGCACCGCCGCGTGCCGCAGCGGGTCTCTCCAGCCAGTCCGTGGGACCGTCGTCCCCAGCCGCGTGCGACACCGCCGGATCCTCTTCGTGCGGCACTGTCCGGTCTTTGTCGTGCGGCACTGTCCGGTCTTTGTCGTGCGGCACGCTTGGACCCGCGTCGTGCGGCGGCGTCGGGTCGGCGGTCTCAGGCACGGGCGGGTCCTCAGCGTGCGGCACGGGCACATCCTCCGAGCGCGGCGCGGGCGCGCCCCCGAGGAGCGCGCCGGGAGACTGACCGGGCGGCTGACCCGGCGACTATAGCAGCCGCCAGCTCTCGGGCCGGAGCTGGACCGACTCGGGCGCCGTGAGCACCTTGTCGAGCGTGGCCAGCATGGACTCCTTGTCCTCAGGCAGGTGACCGCCCACGGGGAGGTAGTTCGAGGCATGGTTCGAGCGGAAGAGGCAGTCCGTGACCTCGAGGCGGGCGACGATCTCGCGCAGCTCGCGCAGCATGCCGATGCGGTCGGGGAGCACCATCTCGCCGGCGGCGACCTTGCGGTGCATCTCGGTGCCCGGGGTGAGCATGAGGGTGAGGATACCGATGTACTCGGGGTCGATGGCGGAGAGGGCCGCGCCCGTCGCGTGCCCGTGCTCAAGAGAGCGGGCGCGGCCGGCGAGGCCGAGGATCGCCGTCACCGACAGGCGGATGCCGGCCTCCTTCGCCCGCCGGCAGCCCTCGATCTGCTCGGCGACCGTCATGCCCTTGTGGACGTCGGCCAGGGTCTGGTCGTCGCCCGACTCGAGGCCGAGGTAGAGCAGCGTGAGTCTGCGCTCGCGCAGGCCGACGAGCTCGTCCACGCTCTTCGCGAGCAGGTTGCGCGCGTTGGCGTAGCTCGCCACACGGCGCAGGTTCGGCAGCTCGGTGTGCAGCAGGTCGAGGAGTTCGTGCAGGCGCCGCGGGGAGAGTGCGAGGGCGTCGCCGTCGGCGAGAAAGACGCGCTCGGTGCGGCGCTTGACCGCCGCCGGCAGCCCGGTCACGTCTTCGACGACCTCCTCGAAGGGCCGCACGCCGAACGGCTTGTCGAGGTAGGTGCCGCAGAAGTCGCAGGTGTTGTTGGAGCAGCCGTAGGTGACCTGCACGATCAGGCTGGATGCCTCGCTGGGGGGTCGGATGACTGAGCCGCGGTAGCGCACGCGGCGAATTGTAGCAGGCGGCGGGCGGACCGTCGGAGGGCGAGGCGTGAGTCGAAGCACCGAGACGGCGGGCGACCGCCGCGGCTTGACCAACGGGCCGCCGTCGGGGGCGACGGGTCCGCCAGGGCGACCATATCGGCCTCATCCCGTCTTGACATTCATCCGACCGGATGAAAGCGTGGGCTCGCGCCGGGCGGGCGTCGTGCACCGACGCTCCCGGCACGGGTATACTAGGCGCGCTGCGCGCTCCGTCGGCGGCGCCCCGGCCTCCGCGCCGGGGGCACCGGCCCACTGGGCGGCCTCGAGCTCAGGGGCCATCGTCGCGGCGCAGTGCCATAAGGGCCATCGAGCGATGGGTACTCGAACTGTTGGGAGGAGTCGACGGCTATGGCGAACGAGGAGTTCTATCAGGAGGCGGTCCAGGCGATCCTTGACTCGGATCGTGCAACGGCCGAGGACGTCGCGACACGCGCCCTCGCCGCCGGGCTCACCCCCGCCGACATCATGCAGAACGGCTTCGTCAAGGGCATCCAGGAGATCGGCGAGCTCTTCGACTCAGGCGAGGTCTTCCTGCCCGAGCTGATGATGGCGGCCGACGCCATGGCCGGGGCCACCGAGGTCACCAACGCTGCCCTCCTCAGCGCGGGCGGCGCCGCCGAGGCCAAGGGCAAGGTCGTGATCGGCACCGTGCAGGGCGACGTGCACGACATCGGCAAGGCGATCGTCATCGCCTACCTCAAGGCCAACGGCTACGAGGTCACCGACCTCGGCCGCGACGTCGCCGCCGCCACCTTCATCTCAAAGGCCAAGGAGCTCTCCGCCGACATCATCGGCATGAGCGCCCTCCTGACCACGACGATGGAGGAGCAGAAGAAGGTCATCAAGGTCCTCAAAGAAGAGGGCCTGCCCTTCAAGACCGTGGTCGGCGGCGCCCCGGCGACCCAGCGCTGGGCCGACCAGATCGGCGCCGACGCCTACGCCGAGGACGCCAACGACGGCGTCAAGAAGATGGACGCACTGCTCGGCAAGTAAGGAGCGCAAAAACGAGTGTGACGTGCCGGGGGCGGGCCATGAGGCCCGCCCCCGGCACGTGCAGCAGACGCGACGGGGGCGGTCCGCAGGCCCGCCCCGCCGGGAGGTGACCCTTGACCGCGCGTATCGATCGCGACCGCCTCGCCACCCTCAGGGCGGCCGAGGACGAGCTCTTCGTCGCCAGCCACCCGCGCTCTCGTGAGCTCTTCGAGCGGGCGCAGGCCTATATGTTCGACGGCGTGCCCATGAACTGGATGACACGCTGGTCCAGTCCCTTCCCACCGTATGTCGAGGCGGCCGGAGGTGCCCGCGTCACCTGCGTCGACGGCCACGAGTACGTCGACTTCTGCCTCGGGGACACCGGCGCCATGACCGGGCATTCACCCGAGGCGTCGGTGGCCGCGATCAGGGAGCAGGCCGGGCGCGGGATCACGACCATGCTGCCGACGGAGGACTCCCTCTGGGTCGCCGGCGAGCTCAGGCGCCGCTTCGGCCTGCGCTACTGGCAGGCGGCGCTCACGGCGACCGACGCCAACCGCTTCGCCGTGCGCCTCGCGCGTCACGTGACGAAGCGCCCCAAGATCCTCGTCTACAACTACTGCTATCACGGTTCGGTCGACGAGACGATCATCACGATCAACGACGGCGTCCCGGGGCCCAAGCCCGGCAACGCCGGCCCGCCGGTCGACCCGAGCATCACCACCAAGGTCATCGAGTGGAACGACGTCGATGCCCTGGCCGCCGCCCTCGAGCCTCGGGACGTGGCCTGCGTGCTGGCCGAGCCGGCGATGACGAACATCGGCATCATCCTGCCGGACGACGGCTACCACGACGCGCTGCGCAGGCTCACCCGCGAGACGGGCACCCTGCTCGTCATGGACGAGACGCACACCATCTCGGCCGGCCCCGGAGGCTGCACCCGGGCGTGGGGGCTCGAGCCCGACATGGTGACGCTAGGCAAGCCCATCGGCAGCGGGGTCCCGAGCGCCGTCTACGGGTTCGGCCAGGCGATCGCCGACCTCATCCGCGCCGAGTGGGACTACCACGCCGCCGACGAGTGCGGCGTCGGCGGCACGCTGGCCGGCAACGCCCTCGGCGTGGCCGCCATGCGCGCCACCCTCGGCGAGGTGCTCACTGAGCAGACCTATGCGCACACCATCCCACTGGCCGGCCGCTGGGCCGACGGCGTGCAGAGTGTGATCGACGAGTTCGAGCTGCCCTGGGTGGTCAAGCGTCTCGGCTGCCGGGCGGAGTACTGGCCGCGGCCGGTGGCGCCGCGCAACGGCGGCGAGGCCGCTGCGGCTGAGGACGAGGAACTCGACGGCTACCTGCACCTCTTCATGCTCAACCGCGGCATCCTCATGACTCCGTTCCACAACATGGCGCTCATGGCGCCGCAGACGACGGTCGCCGACGTCGACCTGCACACCGGGGTCCTTCGTGAGGCGGCGCGCGTCCTCGTGGGCTGAGGGGGGGCGGGCCGCAAGGACCGCCCCAAAACGCAAGCCAGACGCCAAGGGGGGCGGGCCGCAAGGCCCGCCCCCTCCGTTGTTCGCCTCCCCGACCCGCCGAGGCTCAGATGTTGAGGCGCACCCCGTCGACGTACGTCAAGCTGCGCCCGGCGCGCTCGATGTTGGGGTAGCCCTCGCGGGCCATGATCAGGCGCTCGAGGCCGAAGCCGAGGCCGACCCAAGGCTCGACGATGCCCCAGTTGCCGTCGAGAGGGTGAGGGCCCGCGGCGGCCGAGCAGACCTCGGCCCCGCCGACCTCGATGTCGAGCATCGGCCCGTAGACCTCGGAGACAGTGCGCGCGATCGTGTACTCGCGGAGGCCGGCCGACTTGACGACGACGTCGGCGAGCTCTTCGAGGCGGGCGCCGCACTGCTCCTGGGGCAGCCCCAGCTCGACGAGGTTGAGCATGGTGAACTCGTTGAGGTGCCGGCTGCCCTTCGAGTCGCGGCGGAAGCAGGGGCCGATCTCGAAGATGCCGAAGGGCCGGCTCCAGAGCCGGCCGAGACGGCGCAGCAGCGTGTAGAGATTGGGCGCCAGCATGGGCCGCAGGCAGCGCCCGTCGTCGAGCCAGAAGACCTGCTGGCGCAGCGGGTGGCCGTGCCCGACGCCCATCTTCTCGAGCGCCTCGCCGCCGATGATGAGCGGGGTCACGACCTGCACGAACCCCGCGTCGATGAGCGTGCGCCGCAGCTCGAGCTCGAGCTCGACGAGCTGCGGCGCACGGCGACGCTCGCGCAGCTCGCCGAGGTGCTGCCGCCCGGCGCGGGCGAGGTCGTCCTCGGCGCGCTTGAAGGCGGCGTCGCGGTCGGCGACGCTGTGGAAGGCACGCTCCAGCTCGATGGGGTCGGCGCCGAGCTCACGCAGGCGTTGCGCCTGGGTGAGCGTGAGGCGGATGTCGTCGTTCATGCGGGCTCCGGTGATGGTGGTCATGTGGTCTCCCTGGCCGCGCCCGGCGTAGAGGCGACGTAGTCGAGCAGGCCCCGGGCCACGGCCACAGCATACATCTCGGGGAAGGCGGGACGCGCGGCGATGGCCGCCTCGGCCGGGTTGGTGAGGAAGAGCGGCTCGACGACCACGGCGATCGCCTTCGGCTCACGCAGCATCGCGTAGTTGCGCCCGACGCTGCCCAGGTACCGCCCGCCGAGAGCCGTCAGCCGGCCGCCGATCGCTTCGGCCAGGCGCCGGCCGTGCTCGGAGAAGTAGTGGCTGCGCTGGAAGTAGGTGCAGACGGCGCCGGCGGCGACCGGCCCCTCGTGCGCGTTGAGGTGCAGCGAGACCACGAAGGCCGGCTCGGCGGCGATCGCCGTCTCGGTCCGTTCGTAGAGCGGGACGGTCGCGTCGGTCTCACGCGTCAGCACCGCGAGGCAGCCCTCTGCGCGGAGGAGCTCCGCGAGCCGCAGGCCGGCGGCCAGGACGAGGTCCTTCTCGGCTGGGCCGCCGGTGATGGCGACGCCGGCGTCGCGGCCACCGTGACCGGGATCGACGACGACCGTCTGCCCGGTCAGTGTGTCGATCGCGCTGTAGCCGAAGTCGCGCTCGGGGATCTTCTTGCCCTCGCGGCCGCTCTCGGCCTTGCGCAGGGCGCGCAGGGTGGCCAGCGTCCTCTCCCCGACGATGCCGTCGACGAGCAGCCCGGCGTTGCGCTGGAAGTCGAGGACGGCGCGCTCGACACCTTCGTCGTAGACGCCGCGCTCGGGCCCGGCGTTGAAGCCCAGGAGGTTGAGCTTGACCTGCAGCTCGAGCACGTCGTCGCCGCGCAGGCTCGGCGCGCGCAGGTAGAGCAGGCGGTCGCCGAGCGTGTGACCGCTCTCGACGAGCTCGCGCCAGGTGTTGGCCCCGACGACGCCGTCGGCGAGCAGCCCGCGGCGTTGCTGGAAGGCGCGCAGCGCGGCCTCGGTCTTGGGGCCGAAGAACCCGTCGACGCCCTCGCTGCCGACGTCGAAGCCCTGGGCGCGCAGGCGGAGCTGGACGTCGCCGACCTCCTTGCCCCGGTCTCTGCGGCGCAGGTCCCTCACGGAGTGGCCTCAGAGAACCGCGGCGCGCACGCCGATCGCCATGAGCAGCAGCGCGCCGCCGCCTACCACGAAGCGATAGATGGCAAAGGGGATGAAGTCGTGCCGTCGCAGGTAGGCGAGCAGGAACCAGACGGCAGCGAAGCCGCTGAGCGCCGCCGCGACCATGCCGGCGATGAAGGGCGCGGCCATGCCCGGCGGCAGCCCTTCCTGTGCGATCCCGATGCCCGAGTAGAGGGTGGCGCCGCCGAAGATCGGGATGCCCATGAGGAAGGAGAAGCGTGCGGCCGCCTCGCGCTTGAGGCCGACGAGCAGCCCCGTCACCATCGTGATGCCGGAGCGCGACACCCCCGGCGACAGCGCGAGCGCCTGCGACAGGCCGATGGCGAGGGCGCCGCGCCAGCGCAGGTCCTCGACTTCGCCGATCTTGCGCGACCGGCGATCGACGACCCACATGACGGCGCCGAAGACGATGAGCATCGCCGCGATGAGCCAGGGCGCGCCGAGGACGTTGACGATGACGTCCTCGAGGGCGATGCCGACGATGGCCGCCGGGATCATGCTGAGGATGATGAGCCACGCGAGGCGGCCCTCGGGCTCATCGAGGCGTCGTGTCGAGAAGGTGCGGACCCAAGCGGCCAGGAGCACGCCGATGTCGCGCCAGAAGTAGATGACCAGCGCGACGAACGTGCCGAAGTGGAGGGCGACGTCGAAGGTCTTGTTGAAGTCGGGGTTCTCGAGCAGGTACTCCCAGTGAAACAACCACGGCACGAGGATGAGGTGCCCCGAGCTGGAGATCGGCAGGAACTCGGTGAGGCCCTGCACGATGCCGAGGATGATCGCCTGGAGTATGGTCACACGGACTCCCCTGTCGACTTTTTGTCCGGAGGGAGTCTAGCGTACAGACGACGCGAAAGGCGGCGGGATGGGTCAGAGGATCGAAGTCCGGTGGGAGGGCGACGGTCTGCGCTTCGAGGGCAGCTCCGCCGACGGCACGATGCGCATGGCCTCGAGTCGCGACGGCGAGGGAGCGGGCCTGCGCCCGATGCAGACACTCGCCATCGCGCTCGGCGGGTGCATCGGCATGGACGTCGTCTCGATCCTGCAGAGGATGCGCCAGCCGCTCGAGGGCCTGTGGATCGAGGTCGAGGGGCAGCAGGCGGATGAGTATCCACGACGGTATACCGAGCTCACAGTGACGTACCACGTGCGTGGCGCGGTCGACGAGCGGAGACTGCAGCGTGCGATCGGCCTCTCGGAGAACAAGTACTGTTCGGTCCGCGCCTCGCTCGGCACCGACGTCCGCCTGACCTCGCGGTACGACATCGAGACGTAGCCACAAAGACCTGCGGTCGCCGCCGCCGTGTCGGCCCCACCGTCGTTCTCACTACGAGGAGCGTGTTTACATGGCGGGAGGCGACCGCTACTATCGAGGCACGCTGCCGGGAGGTGCTGAGTGGACCGCGACCACGAGCTCGTCGCCGTGCTCGCCGACGACACGCGCTACCGCGTGTACAGGTCGATCGCCGAGCGTCCCCGTGACGAGGTGACCGTGGCCGACATCGCCGCGCGTTTCAGCCTTCACCCCAACGTCGCCCGTATGCACCTCGCGAAGCTGGAGCAGGCGGGCTTCCTCGTCACCGGCCTGCGCAAGACCTCGGCCGGCGGGCGACCGGCCAGACTGTACCGTCTCAGCGAGAAGGTCTTCACTTTCGGCTTCCCCCCGCGCCGCTACGAGCTCCTTGCGCGGCTCGCGCTCGGCGCCCTCACCGAGGGCGGCGACCGGCGCGAGATCGAGGCCGCCTGCCGCGAGATGGGGGTCACCGAGGGGCGGCAGGCGCTCGGCGCCGCCGGTGGACCGCCGGCCGACCGTCACACTGCCGCCGCCGTCGTCGCCCGCATCGCCGAGGAGCAGGGCCTGCTTCCCGAAGTGGAGTGGGACGACGGCAGCCTCCACCTGACGGTGCACAACTGCGCCTTCCAGGAGCTCTCGGGCGCCGATCCGGAGCTCGTCTGCGCGATGCATCGCGCCTTCCTCGCAGGGGTACTCGAGGTCGTCCTCGGGCCGCTCGGCAGGGTCGCCTGCGCCGACGAGGGTGGGCGTCTGAGCCTCGGCGACGACCGCTGCCAGCTGGTCTGCACCGTGCACGCCTGAGCGCGGACGCCCGCGACGGCATGGGTCCAGCGGGGCGCGCCGGAGTCGCCGGACCGGCGCCTTCGCCGGACCGGCGCAGTACGCGGTGCCACCGCGGTGGCGCCGTCGCCGGCCGGGTGCCGTCACGCCTGTGATAGCGTACCGCGCGACCACGGCGCCGCAGTCCCGTGCTTCCGGCTGTGCCCGCGCCACACGAGCCCGCCTCGTCGGCCACGACTCCTGAGGCGCGGGGGCCTGTGCCTCCGGGCGCGCCCGTGACGCCAGGCCCCGCGAGGCCGGTCTCGATCGCGGCGGCACCCCGGGTCGGCAGCGCGTGCGTGACGACGCCACCGGCCTCGATTGAAGGAGCGATGAAGTGGGTGTGAACGACTTCGACCTCGGTCTCGCCGCCGCCGCTCTCGAGCGGGCGCTCGCGCACGGCGGCGAGTTCGCCGAGGTCTTCGTCGAAGAGCGCGACGGTCTCACCTTGCGTCTCGAAGACCGCCGGCTCGAGCAGACCAGCGGCGGCCGTGACTTCGGCGCCGCCGTGCGGCTGCTCGACGGCGAGCGCACCTTCTATGCCTACAGCGACGAGGTCGACGAGGCCGGCCTGACGGCCGCCGCCGACGCCGTGGCCGCCGCGTTGCGCGGCGGCGGCAGCGTCGCCGCGCCGGTCGTCCATCTCGGCTCGGCGCAGTCGCGCCCCGGCGCGCACCCCGTCGTCGTACCGCCGGAGACGGTCGACGTGCGGCGCAAGGCCGACCTCCTGCGCGCCGCCGACGACGAGGCGCGCGCGGCCGGCGGTGAGATCGCCCAGGTCATCGCCGCCTACGCCGACGCGCGCCAGCGTGTCCTCATCGCCAACTCGCTGGGCGAGGTCGTGCGCGACGATCGCACGCGCACGCGCGTCAGCGTGCAGTGCGTGGCCCGTCGCGGCGAGGTCATCCAGACGGGCCACGAGACGCTGGGCGGCAGCTGCGGCTTCGAGTTGCTCGGGCAGCCGGCCGTGCTCGGTGTCGCCCGCGAGGCGGCCGGCAAGGCCCTGGTCATGCTGGGCTCCAAGCCGGCTCCGGTGGGCCTTATGCCGGTCGTGCTCGCCAACGGCTTCGGCGGCACGCTCTTCCATGAGGCCTGCGGCCACGGGCTCGAGGCCGACGCCGTGGCCAAGGACGCGAGCATCTACGCCGGGCGCTTGGGTGAAGCGGTCGCGGCCCCCTTGGTCGACGCTTACGACGACGGCGCCGTGGTCAACGGCTGGGGGTCCGCCGCCTACGACGACGAGGGCGTCCCGACGCAGAAGACGCAGGTCATCGCGGGCGGCCGCCTCACCGGCTACCTCTACGACCGCCTCCGAGCCCGGCAGGTCGGCGCGCAGCCGACCGGCAACGGGCGCCGGCAATCGTTCCGCCACGTGCCGATCCCGCGCATGACGACCACCTACATCGCGCCCGGCGACGCGACGCCCGAGGCGATCATCGCCGCGACGCCGCGCGGGTTCTACGCCAAGAGTCTGGCCGGCGGGCAGGTCGAGCCGGCGAGCGGCAACTTCGTCTTCGGCGTCGCCGAGGGCTACCTGATCGAGGACGGCCGCATCACGACTCCCTTGCGCGGCGCCACCCTGGTCGGCAACGGCATCGACATCCTCATGAAGATCGACATGATCGCCTCCGACTACGAGGTCAAGTCCGGCATCTGCGGCAAGGACGGGCAAGGGGTCCCGGTGGGTACAGGGCAGGCGACGCTGCGTATCGCCGAGATGACGGTCGGGGGGACGGGCTGATGTTCGGGCTTCTGGACACTGCTCTCGAGTGCGCCGGCGCGCTCGGCGACGCCGACGTCGAGGTCTACGGCGAGCGCTCCACCTCGCGCCGGGTCAAGGTCTACGGGGGCGAGGTGGAGCAGCTCACGGCGGCGCGCCGCACCGGGCTCGGCGTGCGCGTCGTGCGCGGCGGGGCGGCGGGCTACGCCTACACCTCCGAACTCTCGCCCGAGGGCGTCGACGTCGTCGTGCGGCGCGCCTTCGAGCACGCCGCCGTCGGCGATCCCGATGAGTTCGTCGCTCTCCCCGAGCCTGGCGGCGTGCCGGCCGACGTCGACCCGTACGACGCGCGCGTCGAGGGCGTGAGCGACGACGCGCGCGTCGAGCTCGCGCTCGCCGTCGAGGCCGCCGCCCGCGCCGCCGACCCGCGCGTCAAGACGGTCGAGGACACGATCTACGCCGACGGCGAGGGCGAGGTCTTCCTCGCCAGCACCACCGGGGTGCGGGGCAGCTACCGTGCGAGTCAGTGCTACGGCTTCGCCTACGTGCTCGCCGAGGAGAAGGGGCAGGTCGAGACCGGCATCTCTTTCACCGTCGGCAGGGCCCTTCCCGACCTCGATCCCGAGGCGTGCGGTGCCGAGGCGGCGGCACGGGCGTGCCGTCTGCTCGGCGCCCGCAAGTGCCCCTCGATGAAGGCGACCGTGGTGCTCGATCCCTTCGTCGCCGCCAGCGTCATCGGCGTGCTCAGCTCTGCGCTGACCGCCGACGCCGTGCAGAAGGGCCGCTCGCTCTTCGCCGGGCGCGAGGGGCAGGCCGTCGCCGCGGCGGCCTTCTCGCTGACCGACGACGGCCGCCACCCCGACGGCCTCGACAGCGCCCCCTTCGATGGTGAGGGCACGCCGAGCCGGCGCACGCCGCTGGTCGCCGGCGGCGTCCTTCAGGGCTTCCTCTACGACACCTACACCGCACGCAAGGCGGGTCGTGCCTCCACCGGCAACGGGCTGCGCGGCTCGTACCAGGCGCTGCCCGGCGTGCACCCGACGAACCTGCTCGTCGAAGGCGCGGCGACGCCGGTCGACGAGATCGTCACCGGCATCGAGCGCGGCGTCCTCGTGACCGACGCGGTCGGCGTGCACTCGGGCGCCAACCCGGTCTCCGGCGAGTTCTCGGTGGGCATCAGCGGCGTTCTCATCGAGAGCGGGCGCCTGACCACGCCGGTCCGCGAGGTGACGCTCGCCGGCGACCTGCTCGGCATGCTGCGCGGGGTGGTCGCCACAGGGGACGACGCCCGCTGGGTGCCGGGCGGGAGCATCCTGACACCGTCGCTCGTCATCGAGGGGATGGCGATCGGTGGCACCTGAGCGTCGCGTTGAGGAGAGGCTCGAGGCCGGCTCGTCCCGTCCCTCGGGCCGGCCTGTGCAGTGAGACCGGCCGATCCGGGCCGGCCCTTGGCGGTGAGATCGGCCCATCCGGGCCGGCCCTTGGCGGTGAGACCGGCCCATCCGGGCCGGCCTTAAGTGTGAGACCGGCCCATCCGGGCCGGCCGGACGACCGGAAGACGGAGGAGGCTACGCACGTGGACGACCTCGGCCAGCGCCTGCTGGCGGCGAGCTACCTGGAGGGCGACTTCGTCCTGCGCTCCGGGCGTCGCAGCCGCTTCTACCTCGACAAGTACCTCTTCGAGACGCAGCCCGACCTGCTGCGCGACATCGCGAAGGGGCTCGCGCAGAAGCTCCCGGCCTACCGGCCGATCGACCTGCTCGCCGGCCCCGAGCTCGGCGCCGTCGCCCTGGTCACGGCGCTCGCCCTCGAGTCGGGGACGCCGTTCGTCATCGTGCGCAAGGGCGCCAAGGGGTACGGCACCGACAAGGCGATGGAGGGTCGCGCCGAGGCGGGGCAGCGCGTAGTCATGGTCGAGGACGTCGTCACCTCCGGGGGCGCCGCGCTGCAGGCCGCCGACAAGCTGCGCGAGGCCGGCCTCGAGGTCGCGGCGCTCCTCTGCGTCGTCGACCGCGAGGAGGGCGGCGGCGAGCAGATCGAGGCCGCCGGCCTGACCTTCGACCCCCTGTTCACGGCGACCTCACTGGGGATCAAGAAGTCCGTCTGAGCGGCGCCGGGCCTGTCGCCGACTCCGTCCGGTCCGTCAGGCCGCGATGCGCGGACGTCAGATCACGATGCGTGATCGCTCGGCCAGGACACGGGTGTCGCAGAGGCCAGTCGACGACGCGCCAGCCCGCAGTCGTCGGGCCGCGACGCGCCGCCTCGCGGTCGTCAGGCCACGACGCGAAGCGTCCTCAGACTGAGGTCCTCGGGGCCGTGCACCTTCAGGTGGACGGCCGCCGCGTGCTCCAGGTAGCCCACGGTCTCGACCGTGATCTCCTCGCCCGGCCCGAGCACGGGGATGCCGGGCGGGTACGGGGTGACGATCTCGGCGCTGACCCGGCCGGCGCACTCCGCGAGCGGCAGCGCGACCGACGGCGCGAAGAAGGCGTCACGCGGTGAGAGGATCTGACGGGTGAAGGACGGCGGCCGCAGGCGCAGCCACTGCGCGGCCGCCTCACGCCCCCCGCCGCCCTCGGCGCGGGCGGCGATGGCGCGCAGCGCCTCCACGAGTACGCGCAGGTCGTCCATCGAGTCGCCGAACGTGACGTTGAGGATGATCGCCAGCGGGTCGGCTGCTTCGACGGCGACGGCGTGGCGGTCGCGCAGGGCCATCTCGAGCTCGAAACCGCTGAGGCCGAGATCGAGGGCCGAGATCGTCAGCCGCGTCGGGTCGAATTCGGCCACCCCCTCGGCGTCGAGCACTTCGTGCCCGAGGCAGCGCAGACCGGCGATGCCGGCGATCTCTCCGCGCGCCCACTCCGCACAGGCGATCGCGCCACGCCACAGCTCGGCGCCGTGCAGCGTCATCTGCTGCCGCGCGGCGTCGATCGAGGCGTAGATGAGCGCCTGCGGGCTGGTGCTTTGGGTCATCTTCACCATGCCCTCGAGACGGCGAAGGTTGAGTCGCTCGCTGCGCGCGAGGAGCACCGCCGACTGCGTGAGACCGCTGATCAGCTTGTGCGTGCTGACGACGCAGGCGTCGGCGCCCGCCGTCATGGCGTCGACGGGCAGCTCGGGGCAGAAGCGCAGGTGCGGGCCCCAAGCCTGGTCGACGATGAACGGTATGCCGGCGGCGTGGGCGGTCGCGGCGATACCGGGCAGGTCGGCGGCGAGCCCGTTGTAGGTCGGCGACGTGACGAACACGGCCGTGGCCTCGGGATGCTCGCGCAAGGTGGCCGCGACCTGGGCGACGGTCACGTTGAGGGGGATGCCCCAGTCGGCGTCGACCTCGGGCTCGACGTAGCACGGCATCGCGCCCGAGTAGATGAGTGCGGCGAGCAGCGACTTGTGGGCGTTGCGCGGCACGATGACGGTCTCGCCCGGGCCGGCGAGGGTGAGGGCGAGGGCGTGCACGCCGCTCGTCGAGCCGTTGACCAGGAAGTGGCAGCGGTCGGCGCCCCAGGCCTCCGCCGCGTACTCCTCGGCGAGGTGGATCAGGCCGGTCGACTCGCGCGTGTCCTCGACGGCGCCCGCCATCGCGAGGTCGACCTGCAGGCAGGCCTCGCCGACCAGCTCGCGCAGCTTCTCCGGAGCGCCGCGACCCAGCTTGTGGCCCGGCGTGTGGAAGGGCGTGAACCCGCGGCGGCGGTAGGAGAGGACGGCGTCGAGGTACGGAGTGGTCTCCTGGTCGTGCGGCATCGCGGCTCCTGTCGTCCCCTGATCGCCCCGGCGAGCACGTCGCTCGGGGAAGGCGAGTCTATCAGGGCGCCGGCGGAAGGAGGTCTCTGGCGATCCGTCGGCGATCGGCGCTCCGCCGGTCGCCGGGAGCCGCGGATCGGGCGACACCCGGGACTGCACGCCCGGGTGATAGACTGGAGCCCGGTTTGCAGGAGAAACCCGCGACTGCGGAGAGAACCATCAAGCTCGACTCGACGGTAAGAGTACGCTTTGCACCCAGTCCCACGGGGGGGTTGCACGTCGGCTCGGCGCGCACGGCCCTGTTCAACTGGCTGTTCGCGCGTCACGCGGGCGGCGTCGTCGTGCTGCGCATCGACGACACCGACGTGGCGCGCTCCGAGACGCGGCATGAGGAGTCCATCCTCGAAGACCTGCGCTGGCTCGGGCTCGACTGGGACGAAGGGCCCGATACCGGAGGCCCCGTCGGGCCCTACCGGCAGAGTGAGCGCCTCGAGCGCTACCGTGCGGCCGCGGCCGCACTGCTCGCCACCGGGCACGCGTACCACTGCTTCTGCACCGAGGAGCGCCTCGAGGCGCTGCGTGCCGAGCAGCGCGCCGCCGGCGTCACGCCGCGCTACGACCGTCGCTGCGCGGCTCTGTCAAGCGAGGAGGCCGGCCGCCGGCTCGCCGGCGGCGAGCCGGCGGCCGTGCGCTTCGCCGTGCCCGCCGCCGAGGTCGCGGTCGACGATGCCCTGCGCGGTGTCGTCACCGTCGGCGCGAGCGCTCTCGGCGACTTCATCATCCTGCGCTCCGACGGCGTCGCCGGCTACAACTTCGCCACCGCCGTCGACGACGCCGCCATGGGCATCACCCACGTGATCCGCGGCGACGACCACCTCACCAACACGGCGCGCCAACTGCTGCTGCTGCGCGCCCTCGATGCGCTGCCGCCGCGCTATGCGCACCACGGCATGATCCTTGACCCCGAGGGCGGCAAGCTGTCGAAGCGGCACGGGGCGACGTCGGTCGGCGAGTTCCGCGAGCTCGGCTACCTGCCGCAGGCGCTCGTCAACTACCTGGCCCTGCTCTCGTGGTCTCACGGCGAGGAGGAGATCCTCGAGCCTGAGCATCTGGTGACCGAGTTCGAGCTCGAGCGCCTGTCGCCGAGTGCCGCCGCGTTCGACCGTGGCAAGCTGGATTGGCTCGCACACGAGCACGTCATGCGTCTCGACCCGGAGGAGCACGCGCGGCGCTTCGCTGCGCGCCTGCCCGCCGGCACGCCGCCGCAGGCGGCGGCCGCCCTGGCGGCGGCCGCGCAGCCGTCGCTCTCCGCCTACGGCGAAGCGCCGGCCTTCGCGGCCGCCGTGCTCGAGCCGCCGCAGCTCGACGAGGCCGCGGTCGCGCTCGTCGGCGGCGCCCGCGAGCAGCTCGAGCATCTCGCCGAGGCGCGGGCGGTGGCGGCCGAGTGGCTCGAGCCCGCCGCCGCCCGCGCCCTCCTCGCCGCCTACCGCGAGTGGGGCGCCGCTCGCGGCCTGTCGGCGAAGCGCCTGCTCATGCCGCTGCGCCTCGCCCTCACCGGCCGCGAGCACGGCCCCGAGCTGCACTACGTGCTCGCGGCGCTCGACCGCGCCACCGCGCTCGACCGCGTCCGCGAGGCGCTCGACCGTGCCGACCCGTCATCCTCCGCCAAGGGAGCCCGACCATGATCCGACTGTACAACTCGCTCTCGCGTCAGAAGGAGGAGTTCGTCCCCCGCGAGGAGGGCAAGGTCGGCGTCTACTGCTGCGGGCCGACGGTCTACAACCTCGTGCACGTCGGCAACGCACGGCCCTACGTCACGTTCGCCGTGCTGCGCTCGTGGCTGCGGCACCGCGGCTACACCGCGACCCTGGTCGAGAACATCACCGACGTCGACGACAAGATCATCGCCAAGGCGCAGGCGGAGGGGCGCACCTCGGCCGAGGTGGCCGAGGAGTACACGCAGGCCTACCACGACGACATGGGCCGCCTCGGCGACGCCCTGCGGCCCGACCTCGAGCCGCGCGCCACGGAGACGATCCCCGAGATCATCGATCTGTGCCGCCAGCTCGTCTCATCCGGGCACGCCTACGAGGCCGAGGGCAGCGTCTACTTTCGCGTGCGCAGCTTCCCCGAGTACGGCAAGCTCTCGCGGCAGCGCATCGAGGAGCTCGAGGAGGGAGCCCGCGTCGACGCCGAGCCGGGTAAGGAGGACCCCCTCGACTTCGCGATCTGGAAGGCGGCCAAGCCCGGTGAGCCGGCTTGGGAGAGCCCCTGGGGCATGGGCCGCCCCGGCTGGCACATCGAGTGCTCGGCGATGGGTTTGCGCTACCTCGGCGCTGGCTTCGACGTGCACGGCGGCGGCCGCGACCTGATCTTCCCGCACCACGAGAACGAGATTGCCCAGAGCGAGGCTGCGGGCCTGCCCTTCGCGCGCGTCTGGATGCACAACGGCATGATCCGCTCCGGGGGCGAGAAGATGGCCAAGTCGGTGGGCAACATCTTCCTCCTCCGCGAGGTGCTGGACCGCTACGGGCCGGCGGTGCTGCTCATGTACTTCCTGACCACGCACTACCGCAGCCCCCTCGAGTTCTCGCTCGAGAAGCTGGACGAGGCCAGGGCCGCCTACCAGCGGCTGGGCGAGGCGCTCGAGACGGCTGCCTTCAGACTCCGGACAGCCGAGAAGGCCGCCGCGCGCGGCGAGGTCGAGGGCCACGGCGAAGAGGTCGCTCGTGCGCGCGAGGCGTTCGCCGCCCACATGGACGACGACCTCAACACGGCCGGCGCACTGGGCGAGCTCTTCGCGCTCGCCTCGGCGATGTTCAGGCATCTGAGTGCGGTCGATGCCCGGCGCGAACCGCTCGACACCGCCTTCCTCGGGGCCGTCCGCGACACGATCGCCGAGTCGCTCGAGACCCTGCTGATCCCCCTGCCGGGGAGCGCCCCAGCCGCCGTCGAAGCGGCGGCGGGCAGCGGTGCGGCGGTGGGCAGCGGTACAGCGGCCGACGGGGAGGGATCCCCCGGCGAGGCCGGCGTTCCCTCAGGTGCCGCCGACGGCGGCTCCGGCTCCGCCGCGCTCAGTGAGGCGGGCACCGTCGAGGGTCCGGCGGCCGAGAGCTGCATCACCGGCCACGTCGCGCTCCCGCCGGCCGAGCGTCTGGCCGAGGACGGGCGCTGGGAGGACCTCGAGCTGGTGTATGCCGAGCGTCTCGGCTGCGACGACGCCTCCTACGCCTGCGCGCTGCGCGATCACTACCGGACGGCGAAGGAGTGGGCGAGGGCCGACGAGGTCAGGGACGCCCTGGCCGCCGCCGGCTTCGAGGTGAGAGACACTCCGCAGGGCACGCAGGTGACGAGACGGGTCTGAGACGACAGGGCCGGTCTGAGGAGACAGGCCGGGTCCATCCATCGACGGGAGGCGTGAGGTCCTGATGGAGTGGCTGTACGGACGGCAGGTGGTGGCGACGGCGCTCGGCGCCGGCGCCCGGCGCCGGCCGAGCCGGCTCGCGGCCACGCCGGCCGCGCTTCACGCACTGGCGGCGCACCTGCCCGCCGGGCTCGACGTCGACACGGTCGACGAACGTGAGCTCGAGCACCGGACACGGTCGAGCGAGCATCAGGGCGCTGCCGTGCTCGTCGGCGACTACCCCTACCTGAGCCCCGACGAACTGCTCGGCGCCGACCTGCTGGTCGTCCTCGACGAGATCAGCGACCCCCACAACCTCGGCGCCGTCGCGCGCAGCGCCCTGGCCGCGGGGGCCGGAGGCCTGGTCGTGCCGCGTCACCGCGCAGCCCACGTCACGCCGGCCGCCGTGAAGGCCTCGGCCGGCACACTCGAGCTGTTGCCGGTCGCGGTCGTACCGAACGTGGTCGCCTTCATCAAGCAGGCCAATAAGGCCGGCCTCTGGGTCTACGGGGCGGCCGGCGACGCGCCCCGGCCCTACGTCGAGCTCGACCTGCGCGACCGCTCGGTGCTGGTGTTCGGCTCGGAGGGGCGCGGGCTGCGCCCGCTGGTGGCGCGCGCCTGCGACGCACTCGCCACCATCCCGATGGAGCCTGAGGTCGAGAGCCTCAACGTGAGCGTGGCCGCCGCCGTCTTCCTCTTCGAGGCGCGGCGGCAGCGCGCCGCCGCGGCCCCGCCGGCCACCGCACCGTGACCCGCACCCTCTACATCGTCGATGGCTACAACCTTCTGCACTACCTCTTCCCGGGCGTCGGCAAGGACGAGCTCTTCGCCCGCCGCGACTGGCTGCTCGACCGTCTTGCCGGGTACGTCGCCCTGCGCGGTGCCGGAGCCGTGCTCGTCTTCGACGGCCGCGGGCCGGAGACCACGAGCTCGCGGCCGATCCCCGGCGCCGACGTCGAGATGGTCTTCGCCGGCGGGCGCTTCACGGCCGACACCCTGATCGCGCGACGTACCGCCTCGCGTGTCCCGGACACCTCCGTCGTGGTGGTCAGCGGCGACCAGGAGGTGCAGCGTACGGCGGCGCGAGCGGGCGTGCGCCGCATGACGCCTCGCGAGCTGGCCGCCGAGCTGGCCGAGGCGGATTCCCCTGGGCAGGCACTTGACTCTGCCCCAGACTCCCATAGAATGCGCTCACGGCTTGAGGATAAAGTAGACCCTGAGACTTTGAGCAAGCTACGCCGTCTCAGGGACGAAGCCTGAGACAGCCGGAGCGCTACGGTGATTGGGCCGTGAGCGGGGCAATTCGTGTGCGGAGGTGGGGATGAAGGCGTCGCGTACGGCGGAGTCCGGGCGCAGCACGACCCACTCACAGAACCCTCAACCCTTTAGCGAGAGTTCAGATTACGGCCTGGTGTGTGCCTATCGGCACGGCAGCCAGGCCGCTCTCGACGCCCTCATGCTGCGCTACCACCAGTTCGTGCGTCTCAAGGCGAGCTCGTACTTCCTGGCCGGCGGCGACGGCGAGGACCTGATCCAGGAAGGCATGCTCGGGCTCTACAAGGCGGTGCGCGACTATCGCGACGACCGCCTGGCCTCGTTCCGCAGCTTCGCCGAGCTCTGCATCACACGGCAGATCATCACCGCCATCAAGACCGCGACGCGTCAGAAGCACCACCCGCTCAACGGCTACCTCTCCTTCAGCCAGGCGCCGGGAGACGCCTCCGACGACGGAGATTGCTCGCTGGCCGACGTCCTGCCCGGGCCGAGCACCCAGGACCCGGTGACGCAGGTGATCTCCTCGGAGGAGGTCGGCAGCCTGACGGCCTGCCTCACGCACATGCTCTCCGAGTTGGAGAGTCGCGTGCTGCGGCTCTACCTGCAGGGGCTCTCCTACGAGCGCATCGCCGACGAGCTGGAATGTGACTGCAAGACGGTCGACAACGCTCTGCAGCGCATCAAGCGCAAGGTCGACCAGCACCTCGAGAGCCGCAAGGTCATCGACTGACGCGAAGCGCGCCGCGCGCCGCGGTCCGCCTGCGGCCGCCGCCCGCGAGCGGTGGCATGAGAGTCCGTGTGGCGAGACGGCGGCGGGGCCGCGACCTCGGGTGAGGTCGCGGCCCCGCCGCCGTCGTGTGTCCGCTTCGTCTCTCAGAAGGTCGTCAGGCTGACGTCGTGGCCCTGCTGCTGGACCATCAGCTTGAAGTCGTGCGGGCTGGTGGCGACCTGGGCCGCGTCGCTCAGCGTGATCAGGCCCTGCTCGTACAGCTTGAGCAGCGCTTGGTCGAAGGTCTGCATCCCGTAGAAGTCACCCTCCTTGATCGCGTCGTGGACCAGCATCGCCTGGTCCGGGTCGAGGATGAAGTCGCGGATGCGGTTGGTGGTGATCATGACCTCGATCGCGGGCACGCGGCCCTGCCCGTCGGCGCGCTGCAGCAGACGCTGCGAGACGATGCCCTTGAGCGTGCCGGCCAGCATGATGCGCACCTGCTTCTGCTGGTGCAGCGGGAAGAAGTCGATGATCCGGTTGATGGTCTCGGTGGCGTCGATCGTGTGCAGCGTGCTCATCACGAAGTGGCCGGTCTGGGCTGCGGTGAGCGCCGCCGACACGGTGTCGGTGTCGCGCATCTCCCCGATGAAGATGACGTCGGGGTCCTGCCGCAGCACGTACTTGAGGGCGGTCGCGTAGGTCTCGGTGTCGAGACCGATCTCGCGCTGGTTGATGATCGCCCTGCGGTCCTTGTGCAGCACCTCGATGGGATCTTCGATGGTGACGATGTGGCGCCGCATGGTGGCGTTGATGTGGTCGATCATCGCCGCCAGGGTCGTCGTCTTGCCCGAGCCGGTGGTGCCGGTCACGAGCATCATCCCGCGCGGCTCGAGGGCCAGACGCTTGAGGATGTCGGGGAGGTGGAGCTCCTCGAACGAGGGGATCTTCGTCGTCACCTGGCGCATGGCGATGCTGATGCTGCCGCGCTGGCGGAAGACGTTGACGCGGAAACGCCCGAGGTTCGGGGCGGAGTAGGCGAAGTCGATCTCGTTGTGCTCCGAGAACCGCCTGATCTGTTTGTCGGTCATGATCGAGGCGGCGACGTCCTTGGTGTCCTCGGGGGTGAGCGGCGGTTCGTCCATGAGCGCGAGCTCGCCGTCGACGCGGAGAACGGGGGGGCTGCCGGCCTTGATGTGCAGGTCGGACGAGTTGCGCGCGATCATGTCGGCAAGGAGTTCGTCTATGGCTTTCACTGGGCTCTCCCAGGGTTCGCGTGTGGCCGCCTCTTCCTTATTCGTCAGTTTGGGCGAAAGCCTTACCCTTTCTCCGATCTGCGAGCCTGACGAACGGGTCGCGATCGGCCTCTGGTCGGGTGAGGAGGCGCGGTGGCGCAAGTGTGAGGCCGCAGCGGGACGTGCGCCGGGCCGCGGCGTGCGCGACGATGCGCACGAGGCCGCGGCTGCGCGCGCCGGGCTGCAGCGGGACGCGCTTCAGGCTGGGAGCACCGCTCCGGTCAGGGCGTCGAGGGCCGGCGTGCGCTCAGTGACTCAAGGCCGGCCGCCGATCCAGGCGCCGTCGTACACCGCCGCGATGATGACCTGGCCGGCTGAGCTGGAGGCGTGGATCATCTGCCCGCCGCCGATGTAGATGGCGACGTGGCTCGAGTAGTCGGGCGTACCGAAGAAGATGAGGTCACCGGGCTGCAGGGCGCTGAGCGGCACATCGGTGGTGACGGCCGCCTGCATGGTAGCCGAGTGCGGCAGGCTGTAGCCGATCTGGGCGTAGCAGTACATGGTCAGGCCCGAGCAGTCGAAGCCGGAGGGGCTGGCCCCGCCGTACACGTACGGCACGCCGAGGTAGCGCATCGCGATGCCGACGACCTCGGAGTGGCCGCTGCCACCCGGGTCGACGGGCTGCGGGTACTCGCCGGTCGCCTCGGCGGCAGCGGCAGCCGCGGCGGCTGCTGCCTCCTGGCGCAGCCGGTCGACGTCGCCGGTCAGCTGGCTCTCGAGGCGCTCGAGGCGCTCTTGCAGGGCGAGGACATCGTCCTTCTGCGCTTTGCGCTCAGCGACGAGGCGCGCCGCCTCCTCCTTGTCGGCCGCGAGCTTGAGGCGGCGGTCGCGGATCTCGCGCTCGTAGGCGGCGATCGACCTGACCATGTCGACGTCGGAGTCGCCGAGGCGGCGCATGAGGTCGAGCTGCGAGACGAACTCGTCGAAGCTCGAGCTCGCGAAGAGCACGTCCATGAAATCGACCCCGCGCGACTTGTACAGCATGCAGGCGCGCGTCTCGAGCTGCGCCTTGGCGAGCTCCTGGTTGAATTCGGCGACGTCGAGGAGGTGCTCGTTCTCCCGCATGGCGGCCTGGATGTCGGCCAGCTGGGCGGTCGCCATGTTGTACTTCTCGACCGCGAGATCGGCCTTGAGGTAGACCGCGCCGAGCTTCTCCTTGACGCGCTGCAGCTCGGCCTTCTTCTCGGACCGAGGTGTGCCGGCGGCGTTCGCGGTGACGAGCAGCGTGACGATGGCGACGGCGACGGGGAGGACGAAGCGGAGGCGTACGGAGAGTCTCGCGCGTGGTTGCCCGGTCATGGCTGCGTCCCCCTCAAGGAGCGTGAGCGGCGGGCGCCGCGCGGGCGACCGCCCTCAAGCAGTGGAGAGTACACCCTCGGTGCGCCGTCGACAACAGGAGCCGGCGACGGCTGCACGGGCGACGACGGCCGCCCGCGGCTCGAGCCGCGGGCGGCC
>JAFGAW010000148.1 GCA_016933475.1 Thermoleophilia bacterium | reverse complement strand
GAGGCGGCCGTCGCCCACGGCCTGACCATCTTCTACCACGCCGGCAAGGACATCGCTGTGCCGACCTACCGCGGCACGCCGGCCTCCTTTGCCCGCGTCCTCGAGCGGCACCCGGGCCTCACGATGATCCTCGGCCACCTCGGGGGCTGGGGGGTCTGGGACGAGGTCCGCGCCGAGCTCGCCGGCAGGCGCGTCTACTTCGACACGGCCTTCACGCTCGGGTACCTGCTGGCGGCCGACTTCGTCGACCTCGTCCGCCGGCACGGGCCCGAGCGCGTCGTCTTCGGCAGCGACGCGCCGTGGGCCGACATGGCGGGCGCGGCCGAGCAGGTCGCCGCCTCGGGTCTCGACGACGACGAGCTTGCCGCGGTCTTCTCCGGCAACGCCGCTCGCCTGCTGGGGCTCTGAGGTGCGCGACTGCGGCATCGATCCGGCGCGCGTGACGGCGCTGAAGGCGCGGGAGGACGCGCGCTTTGCGCGCGAGCACCAACGCTGTCGCGCCTTGCTCGAGCGCGCTCGCGGCTCGATGCCCAACGGCGTCCCGATGAGCTGGATGGTGAGCTACAACGACCACCCGCCGGTCTTCGTCGTCGAGGGCCACGGTGCACGCTTCAGCTGCGCCGACGGTCACGCCTTCCTCGACACCAACATCGGCGACAAGAGCACCTTCTGCGGTCTCGACCCCGAGCCCGTCGTGCGTGCCGTCGCGGCGCGCGCCGCGGCCGGCTGGCAGTTCCTCCAGCCGACCGAGGACGCCGCCGAGGTGGCCGAGGAGCTTGCCCGCCGCTGGGGGCGCCCGTACTGGCAGTTCACGCTGTCCGCGACCCAGGCCAACGTCGAGGCCGTGCGCCTCGCCCGCCACGCGACCGGGCGCGACAAGGTCCTGCTCTTCGCGGGCAACTACGCCGGCCACGCCGACGAGCTCCTCGTCTCCTACGGCGGAGGTGGACTGCGAGAGCCCTACCTCGGGCTGGCGTCGCGTTCGTACGGCGACGTCGGCTTGATCGACTTCAACGACGTCGCCGCCCTCGAGCGTGCCCTCGCGACGCGTGAGTTCGCCTGCGTCGTCAGCGAGCCGGCGCTCACCAACGTGGGCGTCGTGCTGCCCGACCCCGGCTTCCATGACGCCCTCCGCGCGCTGACCCGCGAGCACGGTTCGCTGCTCGTGCTCGACGAGACGCACACCCTGATCTGCGGCCCCGGTGGTCTGACCGGGCGCTGGGCGCTCGACCCTGACGTCGTCGTGGCCGGCAAGGCGATCGGCGGCGGCGTGCCGCTCGGCGCCTACGGCATGACGGAGGAGCTCGCCGAAGTCTTCGTCTCGGGCCGCGGTCGCGATGGGCGCGAGGGCGAGCTCGCCACCGGCGGCACGCTCTTCGGCAACGGGCTCAGCATGGCGGCCGCCAGGGCGGCGCTCACCGAGGTGCTCACTGACGAGACCTACGCGCGCACCGCCGCCCTCGGGGCGCGGCTCGCCGACGGCATCGAGGGCCTCGCGCGTGGGGCGGAGTTGCCCTGGGCCGTGCACCGGCTCTACGCGCGCTCGGGCTGGTCGCTGTGCGGCCGGCTGCCGCGCAACGCACGCGAGGCCGACGAGGACGCCTGGCCCGAGTTCTCGGCGCTCCAGCAGGTCTACCTCGCCAACTGCGGCGTCTGGGAGGCGATCAGCAGCGCCGGCCCGGCCGTCTCGGCCGCCGCCACTGCCGCCGACGTCGACGAGTACCTCGCGGCCTTAGGCGGACTCGTCACCGAGCTCGTGTAGCCGCCACCGACGCCGTTTCGGCCATCGTCGCGGCCTTCGCCCGCGCCCATGTCCGCCGCCCCCCACGACCCGGCGGCTCGCTCCGGCCTGCCGCGTCACGTCCCCTCCACCACGGTCCGTCTCGTGCTCGGCGTACCCCTCCGGTGGGAGGCGCTCCGTGGCGCGCCGGCTCGCGTCTGCCTCCACGGGGGCACTGCCTGACCCCAGGGGGTGACGGCCGGGCGCAGCAAGATGCCCCCCTGGGCCCGCGACGTTCACCACGCGGGGGCGACGACCCGCGCGACCGCCGCAGCTAGCCTCTCCACAACAGGTCGGCGCCGCCCGCCGCCGGCTACCTCGGAAGAAGGGCTCGACCCGTGGAGGGACCGATGGAAGCGACACTCGCACAGGATCTACCGCTCGCCGCCCGCGTGCGCCCGGCG
>JAFGAW010000014.1 GCA_016933475.1 Thermoleophilia bacterium | reverse complement strand
CCAATGCGCCGACCGCGCCTCGGTATCGAGCACGACGTGGGCCGGCGTCGGCCCGATCTCGCGGCCGGCATTGAAGATCCACGTCGACCCGATGCGGTCCGCCCACGAGCCGCCGCTACAGAACGGCGAGGAGTGGACGTGCCCGCTGAACACGAAATCCGGGCGGTGCTCGCCGATCCAGTCGGAAAGCTCCTTGTCGCCGTAGGAGCGCTGCCCGTCCCAGCTCGTCGGCGAGCCGGCCGGCGGCGCGTGATAGATCCAGCCCCAGGTGCCGCGCCGCCTCTTGGCATCGCGGGCGAGCTGCCGGCCGACGGCGGCGCAGGTCAGGGGGCCGTCCCACCACGGGCAGATGGTGAGCAGCATGTCGCCGATCTCGATCGAATCTCCGTCCGCCGCGATGCCCATGGCGCGGATCTTGGCAAACCACCGCGCCGTCTTCTCGCCCTCGGCGGTGCGCGCGTCGAGGTCGTGATTGCCCGAGCAGGTGATGAGCCGGGTCATCGTCCGCAGGCGCGCGAGATACTTGAGCACGACGACCATCTGCGCCTGCCCGTCCACGTGCGAGGAGATGTCGAGGTGGTCGCCGGCGATGATGACGAGGTCGAAGCGCGGCGCCACGTCCATCAGCCAGTCATACTGCTTCAGCGCGTAGTGCAGATCGGCGGTGAGCAGGCATCGCATGGCCGCTGCGCTCTCTTGAGGTGATGCTGAAGCTGGAACCCCGCCGCGCAATGTCTACGCAGTTGCGTGCGGACGCAATAGGCGAGTGCCTAGAGGGGCGAGAGGGCGACGCCGGCGCGGCGAGCCTGGGCGTTGAGGCGCTCGCGCTTCTCGGCGGCAATGCGCACCCGCACGTGCACGTCGCCGGCATCCGTCTGCGTGCGATCGAGGACCTCGGCCTCCTCGTAGAGCCAGTTGATGAGGCGCCCCTCGTGCGCGGGCACCACGAGGTCGACGACCTCGTCGGCGCGGCCTAAGCGGGCGTCGATGGCCTGCAGCAGCGCCGCGACCCCCTCCCCCGTGACGGCCGACACGAGCACGGGACGGCGCTCGACCCACTTGGCGGCGCTCAAGGCCTGCTCGCGCGTCTGCGCGCTCAAAAGGTCGATCTTGTTCCACACCTCGAGGATGGGGCTCGCGGCAGCCTGCGTGTCGATGCCGAGCTCGGTGAGCACCGTCTCCACGTCGCGCGCCTGCGCGTCCGTCTCGGCGTGCGCGATGTCGCGAACGTGCAGGATCAGGTCGGCCTCGATCACCTCCTCCAGCGTCGCGCGAAAGGCGGCGACCAGCATCGTCGGCAGGTCGGAGATGAACCCGACCGTGTCGGAAATGATGATGCGCCGGTTGCTTCCGAGGCGAACCTCGCGCATGGTCGGGTCGAGCGTGGCGAACACCTGCTGCTTGGCCAGCACGTCGGCGCCGGTGATGCGGTTGAACAGCGTGGACTTGCCGGCATTCGTGTAGCCGACGATGGCGACCAGAGGATAGGGGACGCGCCGGCGCCCCTTGCGGTGCAGCTCGCGCGTGCGCACGACCACCTCGAGCTCCTTGCGGATCGCCGTGATGCGCTCGTCGATCATGCGCCGGTCGAGCTCGATCTGCGCCTCGCCCGGACCGCCGAGGAAGCCGTAGCCGCCGCGCTGGCGCTCCAAGTGCGTCCACGTGCGCACGAGCCGGCTCTTCTGATAGGACAGGTGGGCAAGCTCGACTTGCAGCCGCCCCTCCTTGGTGTGCGCGCGCTCGCCGAAGATCTCCAGGATGAGGCCGGTACGGTCGAGCACCTTGACGTTCCACGCGCGCTCGAGGTTTCGCTGCTGGATGGGCGAGACGGGGTGGTCGATGATGACGAGGGCGATGTCGCGGGCAGCGATGAGCCCGTTCAATTCCTCGACCTTGCCGGTGCCGAACAGGGTTGCCGGGCGTGGGGCCGCCACGGTGATGATCGCGCTCTCGACGACGACGAGGTCGATGGCTTCCGCCAGGCCGGTGGCCTCGCTCAGCCGATCGGGGAGCGAATGCGGCGCCGGGGCGCGCGTGTCATTCTGACTTGGAGCATAAGGGGGTGCATGCGACGGCTCGGGGCGCAGGCGCCGCGAGCGCTTGAGGTCCGGCACGAGCACCAGTGCGCGCACACCTTCGCGTCGCGCCTGGTCGTCCTCCCGCTCCGCCGCCCCGATGTTTACGCGCTCGTCGATTGCAGCTGCCGTTCCGTACTAGACCTCGGTCGTCTCGGTCTCCATCAAATGGACCGGCTGGCCCGGCATGATGGTCGAGATCGCATGCTTATACACGAGCTGCGAGTGACCGTCGCGGCGCAAGAGCACACAAAAGTTGTCGAACCAGCTCACGAT
>JAFGAW010000013.1 GCA_016933475.1 Thermoleophilia bacterium | reverse complement strand
TCCTCGACCGCCTCGTCGGCGCCGGCGACGTCCTTGAAGGTGACCTTGGGCGAGTCGGGTGCCACCCGGCGGGCGCGGCTCTTGCCGAAGCTCATGACCTTGGAGCCGCCGCCCTGCATCTGGTTCATGATGAAGATCCAGAACCCGATGATGAGGATGAACGGCAGGATCAGCGTGAGGGCGCTCGTCCACCAGGGACTGCCCGGGTGCTCGGGGGCCAACTCGACTCCGTAGAACTGGAGGAGTTCGGCGGTGGCGCTCGCCTCAGGGTACCCGACCTCGTACCGCTCGGGCTCGCCGTTCTCGGCCTTCGTCGTTGTCGTCACCTCGAGCTTCTGATCGCTCGTGTTCATGACGACGGCGGCGACACGCCCGTTGATCAGGTCGTTGGTGAAGCTCTGGGCACCGCTCGCCTCAGGAACGGCGCCCGACGTGACGGGCAGGTCGGGCGCCTCGGCCTCGAGGCGCTGGAGGAGCGCGCCGCCGTCGGTCTCGACGACGTACTTCTCGCCGCTGCCGGCGGTGACCAGGGCGCGGTCGGCCGACTCGTCGACGACCACGCCCGTGACCTGCCCGCGGCGCAGGTCGCGCTCGAGCACATCGGCGGGCGCCGTGCCGACGGCGCGGTAGATGGGCGCCGTGCCGGTCTCGTCGCCCTGGATGAAGAATGTGATCACCATCGCGACGACGATGACGATGAGGATCGGGAACAGCGCGCTACGGGTGAATCGGTTCACGGTCTACCTCTGGGTGGGACGTTGCGTGCGAGAGCACGGTCGAGGTCGGGTGGGGACCCCTCGACGGTAGCATACCCCCCCTCCTACAGCAAAGAACTCTGCTCGCCGGGGATGCCGGCCGCGGCGTCGGGCGTCAGCACGGCGATGTAGTCGAGCGTGCGGTAGCGCTCGGCGAAGTCGAGACCGTAACCGACGACGAACTTGTTCGGCATCTCAAACCCCGTGTACTTGCAGGTGATGTGGGTGCGCCGCCGGGCCGGCTTGGTGAGCAGGGCGCAGACCTCGAGCGACGCCGGCCTGCGCGTGCGCAGGTTCTTGAGCAGGTAGCTCAGCGTGAGCCCGGAGTCGATGATGTCCTCGACGATGAGCACGTGGCGACCCTCGATCTCGGTGTCGAGGTCTTTGAGGATGCGCACGACGCCGGAGGAGTCGGTCGACGATCCGTAGCTCGAGACCGCCATGAAGTCGAGGGTACAGGGCACGGTCAGCCGCCGGGCCAGGTCGGCCATGAAGAAGACGGCGCCTTTGAGCACGCCGACCAGCACCAGCTCCTCGCCCTCGTAGTCCCGGGAGATCTGCTCGGCCAGCTCGTCGACGCGGGCGGCCAGCTCCTCGCGCCCGACGAGCACCTCGGCGATCGGTCCGCTCACCGCTCCTCCAGTGCGACGCTCAATGTCCACTCCGTACTCTGTGTCACCCTTCGCTCGTGCGCAACCCTGCTGCGCAGGGCGCCGGCCCGGTCGACGAAGGCGACGGCCGCAAGGGCGCCGTCGACCTCGAGGACGAGCGCCCGCCGGCGCTCGTCCCTCCCGCAGCCGGCACCGGCCAGGAACCGCGCGACCGTGGTCGCCGCGACGCGACCGAAAGGCGTGAAGCGCTCACCGCGCCGCGGATGCCGCAGGGTGAGCACGCGGGGCGGAGCGGCGAAGCCCACGCTCAGGCGCCGCTCGTCGCCTCCGGCACCGACGGCCGCAGGGGACGGCGGGCTTGGCTCCGGCGGGCGCGCGAGCGCCGGAGCCACGCCCGGCGGGCGCGCCTCGGCCTGGCGCAGCGCGGCCCGGTACGCCTCCGGTGGGTGAGCCCCGGGCAGGATGGTCGCCGCCGCGCCCCAGCGGCAGAACACGGCGGCGCACGACGCCGGCGGCGTCGCCGAGGACGACGGGGGGGCAGCCACAGAGACCTCGACAGGAGCGCAGGCGTGCGCCGCCGGGACCGGGCGCACCGCCAGGCGGCCGCTCTCGCGGACCGCCTCGCGACCGCCCCTCAGCGCCGCCCGCCCCGCGCCGGCGGGGCGCCCGGCGAGCCCCTGGAGCGCCGCCACCTGGCGGCGCGTGACGAGGGCGCCGGCCGGGAGGCCCACCGCCGCCAGGCGGCGCAGGCAGAGGGCGCGGAGCGCCGGCGGCTCGGCGGCGAGGGCCGCGAGCTCGAGGGCGGCGATCTCGCCGTGCCGCGGGGTCGTCCTCACGCGCTCCCAGGCGCCGTCGAGCGCGGCGGCGACGACCTCGCCCTCGGCGGCGGCCATCGCCGCCGCGTCGGCCAGGGTCTCGCCGACCCGGGGGTTCAGGCGCGCCAGCGCCGGCAGCACCTCGAGACGGAGCGCATTGCGCGCATAGACCGGCTCGAGGTTCGACGCGTCCTGACCGTAGGCGATATCGCATGCCGCGCAGTAGGCCCTGATCTCGTCGGCGCCCGCGCCGAGCAGCGGGCGCGCGACGTCGTCCTCACGCGCCCTCATCCCGGCGAGGCCGAGCGGCGAGGCGTACTTCACCAGGCGGTAGAGGACGGTCTCCGCCTGGTCGTCGCGGTTGTGGGCCGTCACCAGCGGGCCGTAGCCGAAGCGCCTCGCGAGCTGCCGTGCCAGAGCGTAGCGCTGCACCCGCGCACGGGCCTGGAAGTCGGGGCCCCGCAGCGAGCCCTCGAGACGCTCGACGTGCAGCGTCAGCCCGGCGGCGGCGCAGGCCTGCTCGACCAGATGGCGGTCGCGGTCGGAGGCGGAGCCGCGCAGACCGTAGTCGACGTGCAGCGCGGCGGCCCGCAGGCCGAGACTGAGGCGCCGGTCGACGATCGGAAGAAGGTGCAGCAGACACATGGAGTCGGGCCCGCCGGACAACAGCACGAGCGGCCGCTCGCCCGGGCGCAGCACCTCGCGCGCGGCGACGAAGTCGCAGACGCGCCGCTCGAACGCCCGTACCTGGCCGCGGCCGTCGCTCAAGGCCTCGGAAGCAGAGGCGGCACCGACCGCGCGGCGGTGGCCGCGGGGTCGTGGATCGCCGTCGGGCGGACGCCCTCGACGAGATCGTCCCCGGCCACGCCGTGAGGCCAGAGCGCCTCGGCCGGGAGCGAAGCCTCGGAAGGGAGCTCACTCCCGTACGGAGCCCCGTTGACCACCAGCAGCGTCGACATCGCACCTCCCGGGCCGCGCCCCGCCGACCCCACGACCGCCCCACCCGCCGAGCATAGCAGAGGGTGACCGCCGAGCCGGTGATGACCCGTGTGAGGCCGATGATGTGACGCGCGGGGCCGGTGGTGGTCCGTGCGGGGCCGGTGCCGCCGGCCTCCGCGCGGGCCGGGTGGCCGTAGCGCCATGCTTGCCGACGCTCTGACGTACGGACGCGGTGCGCCGCGGGGTCGCCGGACTGCTCCCGGGCAAAAGGAAGGGCGCCCGAACGGGCGCCCCGGAAGGCTTGGTAGCGGGGGCAGGATTCGAACCTGCGACCTTCGGGTTATGAGCCCGACGAGCTACCGGACTGCTCCACCCCGCGAC
>JAFGAW010000147.1 GCA_016933475.1 Thermoleophilia bacterium | reverse complement strand
GGGGGCGGGGAGGCCGGGCCGCCGCCGGGCGCCGTCGGTCCACGGGCGTCGCCGCCCGTCGGGCGACCGTCCGGCAAACCGGTCGCCTCAGTCCGGGCGGCCGCGTCTTCGCCCTCCGCCTCGACCTCGTCGAGCGTGCAGCGCTCGTGCTCGGCGCGCCCGAACATGCGCCGGTAGAGCGTGTCGCCGGCCATCAGCTCGTCGTGCGCGCCGCGCTCGACGATGCGGCCGGCGTCGAGCACGACGATCTCCTCGGCGAGGGCGATCGTCGAAGGCCGGTGGGCGATGATGAACGTGGTCCGCCCCTGCATGACCTCGGTGAGCGCCCGGCGGATGCGCAGCTCGGTCTCGACGTCGACGCTCGAGGTGGCGTCGTCGAGGATCAGGATGCGCGGGTCCATCACGAGGGCCCGCGCGATCGCCAGCCGCTGCCGCTGCCCGCCGGAGAGCGTGAACCCGCGCTCGCCGACGACGGTGTCGTAGCCCTCGGGCAGGGCGAGCACGAAGTCGTCCGCCTGCGCCGCGCGTGCAGCGGCGCGCACGTCGTCGTCGGTCGCCTCCGGGCGCCCCACGCGGATGTTGTCGGCGATCGAGATCGAGAAGAGGAAGGGGTCCTGGGTGACCACGCCGATGTGGCCGCGCAGATCGTCGAGCTTGACGTCGCGCACGTCGTGCCCGTCGACCAGCACGCGGCCGGCGGTGACGTCGTAGAACCGCGGGATCAGCGTGGTCAGCGTCGTCTTGCCGCACCCCGTGTGCCCGACGAGGGCGACGGTGCGCCCGGCCGGCACCTCGAGGCCGACGTCGCTCAGCACCTCGCGGTCGGCGTAGGAGAAGCTCACGCCCTCGAAGGCGACGTCGCCGCGCAGCGCCGGCAGGGGTCGTGCGTCGGGGCGCTCCTTCATCTCGATGGGGGCGTCGAGGAGCTCGTAGACGCGCTCCCCGCTGGCGATGGCGCGTTGCGCGAGGCCGGTGAGCCAGCCGATGACCTGGGCCGGGTACACGAGCATCATCAGGTAGGTGTAGAAGGCGACGAGGGAGCCGAGCGTGAGGTCGCCCTCGACGACCTGACGCCCCCCATACCAGAGCAGGAAGGCGACGGCGAGGTTGGGGATGAAGGCGATGAGGGGGATGTAGACGGCCCGCGTGCGCGCCGCGTTGACGCTGGCCTCGAAGACGCGCGTGCTGCGCGCGCTGAACTTGGCGAGCTCGTCGTCCTCGCGGGCGAAGATGCGCACGAT
>JAFGAW010000146.1 GCA_016933475.1 Thermoleophilia bacterium | reverse complement strand
GGACGCCGCTGGGCCGGCCCGAGGCACGCGCCGGGCGCGACCGCCTGCGCGCGGCGCTGTCCGCGCCGGGCGTCGCCGCCCGGGCGCGGGGCGCGCTCGCACCGCTCGCCGTCATCGCCGAGGTCAAGCGCCGCTCGCCGAGCAGGGGCGCCATCGCGCCGCTCCTTGAAGCTCCCACGCTGGCGCGCGACTACGCCGCCGCCGGCGCGGACGCCATCTCGGTGCTCACCGAGCCCGACCGCTTCGGCGGCTCCATGGACGACCTGAGAGCCGTCGTGAAGGCCGTCGACGCCCCCGTGCTGCGCAAGGACTTCATCGTCGACCGCTACCAGGTCTGGGAGGCCGCCGAGGCGGGCGCCGCCGGTGTTCTCTTGATCGCCGCGGCGCTGCCTTCGGACTCGCTCGGCGTGCTGCTCGGCGAGTGTCACCACTGCGGGCTCGATGCGCTCGTGGAGGTCCACGACGCCGACGACCTCGAGCGCGCGCATGCCGTGGGCGCGGCTCTCGTCGGCGTGAACAACCGTGACCTGCGCACCCTGGAGGTCGACCTCGCCGTGAGCGAAGCGCTCGGTCCGCTCGTCGACCAGGGCGCGCTCTTCGTGAGCGAGAGCGGGATCGGCTCGCCGGCGCAGGCGCGGCGGGCGCGCGCGGCGGGTGCGCAGGCCGTCCTCGTCGGCGAGGCGCTCGTGCGCGCACCGCGCGAGAACCTCGCCTCCACGATCGCCGGCCTGCGAGCGCTGCCGGCAGCGGAGGGTGGGGCGGCATGACGCGGGTCAAGATCTGCGGCCTGACCACGAAGCAGGACGTCTGCGTCGCGGTGCGGCTGGGCGCGTGGGCCTGCGGCTTCGTCCTCAGCCGGAGCCCGAGGAGGGTCACCCTGGCGAGCGCGGCCGAGCTCGTGCCTCACACCGGTCGCGCGCTCGCCGTCGCCGTGGTCACGACGGAGGATCCCGAGTGGATCGCCGACGCCGTGGCCGCGGGGGGCTTCGACGCCGTTCAGCTCTCGGCCGGTGCGGAAGGTCCCGCCGTGGCGGCGGTGCAGGCGGCGGCGCAGAGTCGCGGCCTGCGGCCGCTGATCATCGCCGCCGACGACACGGTCGGCGTCCGCGCCGCCGACCTGTACCTGCTCGATGCGCGCACGCCGGACACCTACGGGGGCACCGGCCGGACGCTCGACTGGGGGGCGCTCGCGGCCGAGCATCCGCCGCGCGAGCGCCTCGTGCTGGCCGGCGGTCTGCACCCCGCCAACGTCGACCGGGCGATCGCGCTGGTGCGCCCTCACGCGGTCGACGTCTCCGGCGGCGTCGAGCGCGCGCCGGGCATCAAGGACCCCGCGCTCTTGCGCTCGTTCTTCGACGCCGTCGCGAGAGTCGACCACTTTGGAGGTGCCCCGGTATGACGGTCGAGTCCCGTTTCGGCCCGTACGGTGGCCGCTACGTACCCGAGACGCTGATCCCGGCGCTCGACGAGCTCACGAGCGCCTACGGGGAGGCGCGCGACGATGCGGCCTACCAGGCCGAGCTCGCGCGCCTCCTCGCCGAGTACGCCGGGCGACCGACGCCGCTCTATCACGCCGCGCGTCTGAGCGAGCGCTGCGGCGCCACGGTCCTGCTGAAGCGCGAGGACCTGCTGCACACCGGCGCTCACAAGATCAACAACGTCCTCGGTCAGGCGCTCCTGGCCAAACGTATGGGCAAGACCCGCGTGATCGCCGAGACAGGGGCCGGCCAGCACGGCGTCGCCGTCGCCACTGCCTGCGCGTTGCTCGACCTCGAGTGCGCCGTCTACATGGGCACCGAGGACGTCCGGCGACAGGAGCTCAACGTCGTCCGCATGCGCCTCCTGGGGGCGACCGTCGTCCCGGTGGAGAGTGGTTCGTGCACCCTCAAAGACGCGATGAACGAAGCGCTGCGCGACTGGGTCAGCAACGTCGGCCACACCTTCTACGCGATCGGCTCGGTCGCGGGCCCGGCGCCCTACCCGGCGATGGTGCGTGACCTGCAGGCGGTGATCGGCGCGGAGACCATCGCCCAGGTGCGCGAGCGGTACGGGCGTCTCCCCGACGAGCTCGTCGCCTGCGTGGGCGGCGGCTCCAACGCCCTAGGCCTCTTCCACGCCTTTCGCCACCTGCCGGTGCGGATGACCGGCGTCGAGGCTGCGGGAGAGGGCCTCGACGGCCGGCACGGTGCGCCGCTCGCCAAGGGCAGGCCCGGCGTGCTGCACGGGTCGTTCAGCTACCTCCTGCAGGACGCCTGGGGGCAGGTGATGGAGGCACACTCCGTGTCCGCCGGCCTCGACTACCCGGGCGTGGGGCCCGAGCACGCGTGGCTCAAGGACTCGGGCCGCGCAGAGTACGCGGCCGTCACTGACGAGGAGGCCCTGGCGGCGTTCGCCGCGCTCACCAGGCTCGAGGGCATCATCCCGGCCCTCGAGAGCGCGCACGCGATCGCCTACGTGCTCCGTGGGCCGTGCGATGCGGCTGCTGCGCCGCCGTCGCCCACGGTGGCCGGTCGCCACGCGACGGACGGCGGGAGGGTCGCCTTCGGGCCCGACGGCACGCGCTTCGCCGCCGACGACGTCGTGATCGTGAATCTCTCGGGGCGCGGCGACAAAGACGTCCACGAGGCGGCGCAACTGCTGGAGGGTCCGGCATGAGCGGCGACGCGCGCACCCCGGCTGCGCCGCTCGCACCACGCCTGCGCCGCGCCTTCGAGAGGCCGCGCGCGAAGCGCGCGGCCCTCATCCCCTACCTCACAGGCGGACACCCCGATGTCGAGACGAGTCACCGCTTGATCGCGACGCTCGTCGATGCGGGGGCCGACGTCGTCGAACTCGGGGTCCCGTTCTCGGACCCGATCGCGGACGGCCCGGTCGTGCAACGCTCCGCCCACGAAGCGTTGCGGGCGGGCGTCACGCCGGAGACGGTCTTCGAGCTGGCCGCGGCACACCGCGACCGCGTGCCGTTCGTCCTGCTGACCTACGTGAACTCCCTGCTCGCCTACGGCGGCGCGCGCTTCTTCGCGCGCGCCGCCGAGGCCGGCGTGGAGGCGCTCGTGATCCCGGACCTGCCGCTGGACGAGGCCGCCGCCACGGTGACCGGAGCCGGTGTCGAAGCCGAGACCGCCGGTGGCCTCGTCGCGCTCGCGTCCGCGGCGGGCGTGAGCCTCGTGCCCATGGCCGCTCCCACGAGCACCGACGCCCGCCTGGCTATGGTGGGCGCCGCGGCGACGAGCTTCGTCTACTGCGTCGCCGTGACCGGCGTGACCGGTCCACGGCAGGAGGTCGGCGAGGCGCTGCCCGGCCTCCTGGAGCGACTTCGACGCCATACGGCCGCTCCCCTCGCCGTGGGCTTCGGCATCTCGACGCCCCGGCAGGCCGCGCACGTCGCCGGTCTTGCCGACGGCGTCATCATCGGCAGCGCGCTCATCGACGCGGTCGCCCGGGCCGCCGGCCGCGAAGGAGCCTGCGCGGCCGCCGGCGACCTCGTGCGCCGGGCCGGTGCCGCCATCGCCGCCGGATGACTGCTCTGTATCGGCGTCGGCGCCACCGGCTCCATCTCGCCCGCTACACCTCCAGCTTGTCCAGGTCGTCGTAGGTCTCGCCGCGCAACCAGAGCTCGGCGTCGCCGTCGTGTACTGCAGCCAGGGCGGGCCTCGGCGTACGGTTGTAGTTGCTCGCCATGGAGTAGCAGTAGGCGCCGGTCCCAGCCACGGCCAGCACGTCACCGGCGACGACATCGGCCGAGAGAGGGAGCGCCTCGGCGACGACGTCGCCCGACTCACAGTGCTGCCCGACGACCGTCGTCGCGACCCGCGGCGCACCGTTGCGGGTCGCGACGGGCACGACCTCGTAGGAGGCGCCGTAGAGCATGGGCCGGGGATTGTCGCTCATGCCGCCGTCGACGGCGACGAGGCGCGTGCCGCCCGGGCGTTCCTTGACGCTGCCGACGCGGTAGAGCGTGAGACCGGCGCCGCCGACGACGGCGCGCCCAGGCTCCGTGAGGAGGCGGGGCAGGGGGATCCCCTCGCGCGCGCAGTCGGCCCTAAGACGGGCGTCGACCGCGCGCGCGAGGAGGCTGATGGCCGGTGGTTCCTCACTTCTGTAGGTGATCCCGAAGCCGCCGCCGATGTCGAGCAGCTCGGTGTCGATGCCGTGCGTGCGCGCCAGCCGGCCGGCCAGCGAGCAGAGCCTGTCGACGGTGACCAGGTAGGGCTCGGTCTCGAGCACCTGCGAGCCGATGTGGGCGTGCAGGCCGCGGTAGTGCAGGCCGCGCGACTCGACGGTCGCGAGGACCGCCTCTTCAGCTTCGCCGGAGGCGATGGGGAGGCCGAACTTCGACTCCGCGGTGCCGGTCTCGATGTGACGGTGGACTCCGGCGCTGATGCCGGGGATGACGCGCACCAGTGCATCCTGGCGGCGACCGAGTCGGGCGGCGATCGCCGCGGCCCGCCTGATCTCGTCCAGGTTGTCGCAGATCAGCAGGCCGAGGCCGGCGCCGATGGCGCGCTCCAGCTCGGTCTCGCTCTTGTTGTTTCCGTGGAGCGCTACTCGGCCGGGCGCCACGCCGGCGCGCAGGCAGGCTTCGAGCTCGCCCTGGGAGGCGGCGAGCAGGCGGAGCCCCTCGCCTCCCAGCAGGCGCAACAGCCGGCGGCAGGTCAGAGCCTTGACGGCGTAGTGGACCTGGGGGAAGGCACGGCGGAACTCGCCCGCGCGCTGCCGAAGGTGGGCGACGTCGCACACCAGCAACGGCGTACCGAACTCCTCGGCGAGATCGGCGGCACACAGGCCGCCGATCTCGAGGCCGTGCGCCGTCCAGCGAGCGGTCGCGGGCCAGGGTGACGACAGGGATGCATGGGGGGATGGCTGGGCAGACACGGCGAGGCCTCTCTGGATCGGGTGGCAAGAAAGGGGATGAGAGGGGCGCTCGCCCGGAGCGCAGGCAGCGGCGAGCGCCCTAGCGCTTTCGCGAAAGCACAGGGTGCATAAACCAAGGGCCAGTGAAGGCTGTGCACCGCATAAGGTATGAATAGCGTAAGCGACGGCAATGTGTCAAACACGCACCTACTCGCGCAGCGTCCCGGCGCTCATGGCGAGCATGCCGGGGATTGAGTCGATCGCTGTCTTCAGGGAGTCGTGCTCGCGCTCGTCTTCGAAGATCGTTCGCACCGCGCATTCGTGCACGGCCGCTGGACACCCGGATTCTCCGTTCATGGCTTCCTGCTCTCGAGGATGGAGCCCATGGCGAAGCCGGGGCGGTTCAGACGCGTATGCCCTGACGCCTGTGGGCCGGTGGTACCGCGACGGCCTGGCCAGCGCCGGTGCTCACGCGCTCGTGCGCGCGCCGCTCCTGCGCGGCTCCTCGACGAGTTGGATATCCATCCCGCCGCACGCAGGGCACTCGACGATGTCCTCGTCCTCGATGTCGGGCATGAACTCGGTCTTCTCGAACTCGTGACCGCAGTCCTCGCATTTGAAGTACGGTGCGTCCATCCCCATCCTCCCGTGCGCATGCCTCGTTTCGAGTGTTCCACCGCGACTCGCCCCCGTATCGCGTGTGCCGTCCTCGCCGACATCGCTGGTCGCGGCTCTCTTCGGGTATACCAAAGTCCGCATGCAGCCGTACCGAGGGATGGTTCATGAGCGACGAATTCTTCATCGCGGGTCACGCCTCCGGGCTGTCGGTCGCCCGCGGTACAGGGGAGACCTGGACCGTGTCGACGACAGCGACGGGGCACGTGCTGTCGCTTGCGGCCGGCGATGGTGGCCGTCTGTACGCCGGCACCCCCGATGGGGTGCGGTGTTCGGATGACGGCGGCACGACCTGGCGGCCGAGCGGACTCGAGGGCCAACGGGTGACGGCGCTGGTCTGCGCGCCGGGCGCCGTGTTCGCCGGCACCAAAGGCCCCCTCCTCTACCGGTCGGACCGCGGAGGTTCGACCTGGCGCGAAGTCGAGTCTTTCCGTCGCCTCCGCCGTCCGTACTGGTGGACGCCCGTCTCGCGGCCTCACTCTCAGGCGGAGGCGCACGCCATCGTTGTCTCGCCGACCGACCCGGAGGTGATGCTCGTGGGCATCGAGTCCGGGGCGGTCCTGCGCACGACGGACGGCGGAGTCTCGTGGCAGGGTCACCGGCGGGGCGCCTTGCGCGACTGCCACACCTTGGCCTTTCACGGGAGCGACGGCCGATACGTCTACGAGGGCGGCGCCGGCGGCGGCGCCTTCAGCCGCGACGCCGGCGCCACCTGGGGGCGACCTTCGGGACTCGGGCGCGTGAGGTACGGCTGGGCCGCCGCGGGCGACGGGGAGGACCCCGAGCTCAAATTCCTCTCCGTCGCCCCCGGGGTCCGGGCCGCTCACGGAGCGCGGCGGCACGGCTTCGTCGTGCGGTCACGGGGCGACGAGCCCTGGCGGCCCGTCCTCGAGGCCCAGGCCATGCCGTACGCGCTGATCGCGGAGGAAGGGCGCCTCTACGCCGGGCTCTCAGACGGTAGCGTGCTCGACACCACCGACTACGGAGCCACGTGGCACACCCTCCCGTTCCGCCTCCCGGCCATCGAGAGGTCGCTGCTCCACGTGCCCGCAGCCTGACGCCGCCCGAGTGCCGGTGCCTGTCGGCCGCGGGCGTCGGCGGTCGGCCGCCGGCGGGCGAGTGAGCGTCCAGAGACGTGGTGCAGGAGGAGGTCCAGGGTGGTCGTCTTGACGAAGGGGTGACTACGGCCCGGGCTTGAGCTCGGAGAACCAGGTGAAGCGCTCATCCGAGCGTCTCTCCGCCACAGCTCTCCCGTCGCGCTCGACCCAGCCGATGCGGACGTCGCTCAGCGCGTCGAACCCGGGCACGCAGGGCTTGATGTCGAGCAGGGGGGTGCCGTCGAGGATGTCGACGTTCTCGACGAAGAGCACTGAGCCTTCGATCCTCTCCAGGCGTACGACCGACAGGCCTATCGGGTTGGGTCGCCGGGGAGCTCGGGTGGCGAAGAGACCGCGTGGCACCTCGTCCATGAAGGGCACGACCTCGAGGTCGAAGCCGCGGCTGGCATGGAACAGGTACAGCAGGATCACATGCGAGAACCCCTCCAGATCCTGTAGTCCCGGCGTGTAGTCCGCGATCATCTCGATGGTGCCCTTGATCCCGAGGGCGCCGGCCGGCTGGATCGGCATGTCCGTGAGCTCGGAGAAGGGCGAGCGGATCGTGCCGATCGGCTCGAAGCCCACGGTCGCTTCGCCCGCCGTCGCTTCGTCGCGGCGAGCACGATCGTGCGCCGGCCCGGGCTGCAGTGCGCCGCCGCTCGTCACGTCAGCGCCTCTCTTGCCTTGCTAGATGACATGCACCGATGCCGACTTGAACGTCGCCCATATCTCGTCCCCGACCCTGAGACCGTACTCCTCCAGCGAGCGCGTGGTGATCAGGCTTACGAGCGGCACCCCGACATCCACCGTCACGCGCGTCATGACCCCCTCGTGAGTGATGTGGATCATACGCCCGCGGAACGAGTTGCGGGCAGACGAATCGAGAGCCTCTCGCGAGAGGAGCACGTCTTCGGGGCGCACCGCCACGCTGACCTCGCCCGCCGACCGGCCGTCGAGTACCGCGCTCAGCACGAGGCCTTCGCCGAGGTGCACCTCACCTCGCCGTACCGTGCCGAGGAGGATGTTCTCCATGCCCACGAACTCGGCGACGGCCTGCGATGTCGGGTGGCGGAAGACCTCCGCGGGGGTGCCCACCTGAACGACGGTGCCGTCGTGCATCACCGCGATGCGGTCGGCGAGACCGAAGGCGATGTTGAAGTCGTGCGTCACGTGGATGACCGTCGGTCTCAACAGCTCGTGGACGCGACGCAGTTCGCGACGGAAGCTCTCCTTGCTGCGCGGGTCGAGGGCCGAGAGCGGCTCGTCGAGCAGGAGGATCCTCGGCTTCACGATCAGCGCGCGCGCTATGGCGGCCCGCTGCTGTTCGCCGCCGCTCAGCGAGGCGGGGCGCCGGCCGAGCAGGTGATCGATCCCGAACAAGGCGGCGATCTCGTGCACCTCGTCTCGCCGCCTGCCCTTGTCCTTCTCCCGCAGCCGCAGCCCGAAGGCGATGTTCTGCGCGAGGGTCAGATGAGGAAAGAGGGCGTAGTCCTGGTAGACGAAGCCGACCCCTCGCTCCTCCGGCGACAAAGGTGTCAGGTCTTCGCCGTTGTAGAGCATGTCTCCCCGATCGAGCTTGTGCATGCCCGCGATCGTCTCCAGGAGTACGGTCTTGCCGGTGCCTGTGGCGCCGAGGAGGATGAAGTACTCCCCGTTCTCGACGCTCAGTTTGATGTCCCGCAGGTGGAAGGTACCGAGGCGCTTCTCGACGTGTCGCAGCTCGATCACGTACGGCCGCCCTTCGTCCGCGAGAGCACCATCGGCGAACCGCCGAGCGCCTCGAACACGAACAGCGACACCAGCGAGATCAAGATCAGGATCGACGCTGCCGCCAGCGCGAGCTCGAGATCGCCCACCCCCATGTTGAGGTAAAGCGACACCGGGAGCGTCTCCGTCTTCAGTCGCGTCGCCCCGGCCAGCATGAGCGCCGCGCCGAACTCGCCGAGAGCGCGGGCCCACGTGATGATGGCCGCGGCGATGAGTCCGTTCTTTGCCAGCGGGAGCGTCACGCGGAAGAACGCCTGTGGTCGCGAGCACCCGAGGGTCCGAGCGACGAACTCGAGCCGCGGGTCGACGTCGTCGAACGTTCCCCGCATGACGCGCAGCATGTAGGGGATGTTGACGAAGAACTGCGCCAGGACGATGCCTTGCACGGTGAACACGAGCTTCAACCCCATGTCGGCGAGCCACTGCCCTGCCGATGTCGTGCCGAAGAGCAGCAGGAGCGCCACGCCGGCCACGATGGGCGGCAGTGCCAGCGGTATGTCGAGCAGTGCCGTCACGATGCCCTTGCCCCGCATATGTAGCCGGGACATGCCGTAGGCCACGGGTACGCCGATCGCCACGCACAGCGACGTCGAGGCGAGCGACGTGAGCAGGCTCAGCCTGATCGCGAACCGGATCTCTGGCGATGAAAGGCCCGCCCAGAGGTTCGGCAGTCCCCGCGCCAACACCATCCCGACCGCGAGCACGATGAACCCGGCGAGCAGCGCGATCGACAACGCGACGACAGCGGCAAAGGCCAGGTTGCGTGTGCGGGTGGGTCGGAGTTCGATGGCCGCTCTCGCTGCCTGCGTGTCGGCGGAGTCACTCACGTCAGGTCACTCGACGGGCCTGTAGCCGTACTGCTCCCAGATCGCTTCTGCCTCGTCGCTCGCGACGAGGTCCGCGAAGAGCTGCGCGAGTTCGTGGTTCGTCGTGCTCTTGAGCACGGCGACCGGGATGATCTTGATCTGGCCCAGGTCCTCGGCGATCTCGAGGACTTCGACGTCCTCGGCGGTTGCGGCGTTCTCCTCCCAGATCAACCCCGCGTCCGCCTGCTGCATCGCGAGATACACGACGATCTCGGGTTCTGTGGGTGCCGTGGCGACGACGTTCTCCATGACGCTCTCGTACACTCCCGCGCCCTCCAGCACCTTCGCGGCGAGCTTGCCCGATGACGCCGACTCGGGATCGGGCAGCACCACCTTGACACCGGCGTTCGCGAGGTCTGTGAGCGAGGTGATGCCCGCCGGATTCCCGGCCGGTACGCCGATCGTCAGGATGTGGTGGACGACGGGCTGCGCCTTCTCGCTGAGACCCTTCTCGAAGGTGACGTCCGTGTAGGACTCGTCACCCGGTACATAGATGTCGCCCTCCCCGGTCAATTCGATCTGCGAGAGGTTCTGGGCCGAGCCGGCGTAGGTGTACTGAATCGCACAGCCGTACTTCTCCTGGAACGCGGCGGCGATCTCATCCATGGGCTTACGCAGGGCTGCGCCGGCGTAGACCATGAGCGATTCGCCGTCGTAGCGCGCCGTCGCCGTGTCCTCCGTGTCGGTCGCGCCTGAGACGTCGCTCTCGTCTGCGGAGCTGCAGCCGACGGTCGCGAGCAGCATCACCGCCGACAGCGTCAGCCCCACGACTACCAAGCCGAGGCGTTTCCCTGTGACATGCATCACGCCGCTCCCTCCTCGCCTGCTTCACGCTGTCCTTGGGACAGCACGACCACGTTCCGGTCGGGAGGGGCAGATGGATGACCACTACGTCGTCAGTCACGCCGTCGTATGCGAGGCGCGCTCGACGTGCTGGCCAACCCCTTTCCAACCACGGGAGGCAACGGCGTTTCCACCGGTACCCTATCGGCCCGCCGCCATGACGTGTGTCGAAGGCGAACGGGCTCGGGGAAGGCAGTCTTCGTGAAGCCTTGTGCTCAGCAGCCGACTGAGCATATGCTCAATACAGGAAATCAGCTTCGAATATGCGTGTCAATCGGAGCCGGAGGCGATGCGGGCGCTCTCGCGGGCGCTCGGTGGCGGGGCCGAAGGCCCGTGCTGCGAAAGCGGGGTCCGTACTTTGTCCTGCGAGCGCGGGGTCGGCGTTCCCCCGTGACGGCGGGTCGGCGTGTCGCACTGTGGACCCGCGTCGCGTTGCCTGCTCGGCGACGCTGCCTGTGAGTGGCCGCCTCACCGCCTTGGCGGCCGCCGGCGCCTCGGTGAAGATCGCCGGTTCTGCGGATGGGCGCCGGGGTCGTCCTTGCCGGGCGTCGTGGCTCGCGCAGGAGACCGCAGACGACGTCCGAGGTCTTCATGCCGAAGAGCGAGGAGTGAGGTGACGTGGAGATCGCAGTGAGCTTCCCCGGGAACATGCGCGTGACCGCGACGATCGGTGATCACGAGATCGTCACCGACCAGTGTCTCGCCGACGGCGGTGACGCATCGGCGCCCGAGCCCTTCGACCTCTTTCTCGCCTCCATCGCGACCTGCGCCGGGGTCTACGCGATCAGCTTCATGAAAGCGCGCGACATCGATCCCAAGGACAGCCGGCTGGTCATGACGGTCGAGCGGGACCAACGCACGAGGAGGGTCACCCACCTCGAGCTGACCTTGCATCTCCCCGACGGGTTCCCCGAGAAGTATCGCGCGGCGGTGCGGCGCGCCATGGACAAGTGCTCCGTCAAGCGCGTCCTCCTCGACCCGCCGACGGTCTCCATCGGGACGACGACGAGCGCTTGAGCCCAGCCGGTCTTCAGCGGGGCACGCCGCTCTCACTGGTCGAGGCGCTTCACGCCCGGTTCCGGGAGCAGGCGGCGCACACCGAGGTGGCCGCGCTCACGATCGGCCTCGGCTACACGGCCGTCGAGACTGCACGGGGAGACGTCGGGCTCGGCTACACGATGGCAGAGCGGTCGGTGGGGTGCACGCGCACGCGAAGGTACCGGGACTTCGACGGCGAGCCGGTAACAGAGTTGCTGGATCGTCTGCTCAGCGACGACTCTCTGGAGCGCTCGATCGGCCTCGCGGCGGTCAACGCCCTCAACCGGCGCCGGGCGCTGTCTTTGCCCGTCGACGACGCGGTCGACCCGGCGGTCGTCGGCGGGCTGAAGGTGCGGCCGGGCGCGTGCGTCGCGATGATCGGGTTCTTCGGCCCGGTCGTGCGTCGTCTCGAGACCCTGGGCGCACAGGTCGACGTCCTCGACCGTGATCGCGGCATGGGAGAGGAGCAGCGCTTCATGGAGACGCTCGACTCGTGGCCACAGGTCGTGATCGTCACCGCCACGACGATCCTCACCGGGTCGCTCGAGCGCCTTCTCTGCCGGGTCGGTGACGCCGCCGAGGTGCTGGTCCTGGGACCGAGCACACCCATGGTGCCGAGCGCATGGCACGGCCGCCGGGTCGGCATGCTGGGCGGCATGGTCCCGCTGGAGAACGACCGCGTCGTGGCCACCGTTCGGCAAGGCGGCGGCACACCCGAGATCTCCCGGTACTGCCGCAAGGTCTTCTGCCCCGTGCGGCCCGGGGCGGAGGCCTGACCGCCAGAGGCGCCGCACTCGGCGACCCCTCAAAGAGCCTGAGTAGCTGCCAAGAGCCGCGTCCGCCGATGGCGCACCCGCGCTAGCGGGTGGCGCGCGTTCGCCCGAGGAGGTGGCGCCCGGCTGCCGGCGGCGCTCGCTCGCCGGCGCCGGGACTCAGCCTTGGCCGCCGGTGCTCAGTTGCCGATCCGCAGCCTCCCTTCGGCGAACTCGCGGAAGAGCTCGAGGTCGTACTGCAGGAAGCCGCGCAGCCTGTCGATCTCCGAGGCGGCCTTCCGGTCGTCGGCCTCGAGGTCGGGGAAGTCGAGCGTCACCGTGAGGCGTGTGACGCCGTCGGCCACGGTGGCCAACTGTATCGCCCCTCCCTCGGCATCCTGCTCGGACTTGCGCCAGCGGAACGGATGCTCGTGCTCGCCGGGTCCCTTGCCCGAGCCGATGACCATACCGGTCACGTACTCCCCCCACTTGGTTCGAGCAGCCTCGAGGGGGATCGCAAGGTCGATGGTCTCGCCGATGGTCGCCATGG
>JAFGAW010000012.1 GCA_016933475.1 Thermoleophilia bacterium | reverse complement strand
TCGTGGCAGGCGATCTGGAAGACGGAGTCGGCGGAGGTGTAGACGATGGGGCGGCCGCTGGCGACGTGCTCGTCGCCGAGCTCCTCGATGATGGCCGTGCCCGACGCCGGTCGATTGGCGAGCACATGTCGGCCGACCACACGCTCGAAGGGCTCGATGACGTCGGCCGGGAAACCCTCCGGGTACGTCGGGAACGGCCGCTCGACGACGAGCCCCATGAGCTCCCAGTGGCCGGCGGTCGTGTCCTTGCCGGCGCCGCGCTCGAGCAGGCGACCGTAGGTCGCGCCGGGGCGCGGCGCCGTGACGGAGCTCCACGGCGCGCTCACCATGCTCCCGTCGCCGGCGGGCGCGGCGCCCGGCGCGGCGGCACCTCGCGCGAGGGGCGCCGCACCCCCTGCGTCGACGTCCTCGTCTTCAGTCGTACCACTCGGGCCGCCGAGCGGGCCGACGATCTCGCCGAGGCCGAGGGCGCTGAGGTTCGGCAGCGCCACGCCGGTCGTCTCGATCACGTGGCGCAACGTGTTCGAGCCCTCGTCACCGTAGGCGGCGGCGTCGGGCAGCGCGCCGGCCCCGACCCCGTCGAGCACGATGACGGCGACCCGGGTCACGACGCGTTCTCGCCGTGCCCGACCGATGAGGTCTCGGACGGCGCGTCGGGCGCGGCGGACGCAGGCTCGGCCGCGCCCTCGTCCGCCGGCGTTCTGTCGAAGGCGACCTCGATGTCACCTCTGCCCCGCCGCGCCCGCGGGTGCGTCTCGAGGAAGACCTCGCGCAGGTGCTCGACGGTGACGTGGGTGTAGATCTGCGTCGTCGCGACCGAGGCGTGCCCGAGCATCTCCTGCACGCTGCGCAGGTCGGCGCCGGCGGCCAGCAGATGCGTCGCGAACGAGTGACGGAAGGTGTGGGCGCTGGCGCGGCCGAGGAGGTCGGCACGCCGCAGAGCCCGGCGGAGGACGTAGTCGAGGCCCTGCCGGGTGAGCGGCGCGCCCCTCGCGTTGAGCAGCAGCTGGTCGCGGCGGCGGCCGCGCAGGAGCGTGCGGCGCCCGTCGCGGGCGTACCGCCGCACGGCGTTCGCGGCCGCCGCCCCGAGCGGCACGACGCGCTCCTTGTCGCCCTTGCCGAGGCAGCGCACGAGCCCGCCTTCGAGGTCGACGTCCGCTTCGCGCAGCCCGACGAGCTCGGAGGCGCGCAGGCCGCAGCCGTAGAGCAGCTCGAGGGCGGCGAGGTCGCGCTGCCCCAGCGGCCCCGTGGGCACGATGCGCGTCAGCACGCGCTCGACCTCCTCCACCGAGAGCACCCGCGGCAGGTCCTCGCGCCGCTTCGGCGCCCGCATGCGGTCGGCCGGGTCCTTCTCGAGCACGCCCTCGCGGACGAGGAAGCCGTAGAGGCCGCGGACGGCGGCGAGGCGCCGGGCGACGGAGGA
>JAFGAW010000145.1 GCA_016933475.1 Thermoleophilia bacterium | reverse complement strand
TTGAAGACGTCGGTGTGCGCCTTCTCGATCTCGTCGAGCAGCACCACGGCGTACGGCCGCCGGCGGATCGCCTCGGTGAGCTGCCCGCCCTCGTCGTAGCCGACGTAGCCGGGGGGTGCGCCGATGAGCCGGCTGACCGTGTGCTTCTCCATGTACTCGGACATGTCGATGCGCACCATCGCCCGCTCGTCGTCGAACAGGAAGTCGGCGAGCGTGCGGGCCAGCTCGGTCTTGCCCACGCCCGTGGGGCCGAGGAACAGGAACGAGCCGATGGGACGGTGGGGATCGGACAGGCCGGCCCGGCTGCGGCGGATGGCGTTGGCCACGGCCGTGACCGCCTCGTCCTGGCCGATGACCCGCTCGTGCAGCACCTCTTCCAGGCGGACGAGCTTCGCCATCTCACCCTCCATCAGCCGGCTGACGGGCACGCCCGTCCACTTGGCCACGACCTGGGCGACGTCCTCTTCGTCGACCTCTTCCTTGAGCATGCGCTGGCCGCCCGACTGCAGCTCGTCGAGCCGTGCCGTCGCCGCCTCGACCTGGCGCTCCAGCTCGGGCAGCCGGCCGTAGCGGATCTCGGCGGCCCTTTCGAGGTCGGTCTCGCGCTCGGCCTCGGCCCGCAGCGACTCGAGCTGTTCCTTGCGCTCGCGGATCTCGTCGATGACCTCTTTCTCGTTGTTCCAGTGGGCCAGCATCGCGTCGCGCTGCTCGCGCAGGTTGGCCAGCTCCTCGTCGAGGTTCTCGAGACGCTCGGCCGAGACCGCGTCCGTCTCCTTGGCCAGCGCCACGCGCTCGATCTCGAGCTGGCGGATGCGACGCTCGACGACGTCGATCTCGGTGGGCAGCGAGTCGATCTCGATGCGCAGGCGCGAGGCGGCCTCGTCGACCAGGTCGATCGCCTTGTCGGGCAGGAACCGGCCGGTGAGGTAGCGGTCGGACAGCACGGCCGCGGCCACCAGCGCCGCGTCCTGGATGCGCACGCCGTGGTGCACCTCGTAGCGCTCCTTGAGGCCACGGAGGATCGCGATGGTGTCGTCGACCGACGGCGGCCCGACGTAGACCTGCTGGAACCGGCGCTCGAGGGCGGCGTCCTTCTCGATGTGCTTGCGGTACTCGTCGAGCGTGGTGGCGCCGATCATGCGCAGCTGCCCGCGGGCGAGCAGCGGCTTGAGCATGTTGCCGGCGTCCATGGCGCCTTCGGCGGCCCCGGCCCCCACGACGGTGTGCAGCTCGTCGATGAAGGTGATGATCTCGCCCTCGGCGTCGGTGATCTCCTTGAGGACGGCCTTGAGTCGCTCCTCGAACTCGCCCCGGTACTTGGCGCCGGCGACCATCGACCCCAGGTCGAGCGCGACCACCCGCTTGTTCTTGAGCGTCTCGGGCACGTCGCCTTCGACGATGCGGGCGGCCAGGCCCTCGACGATGGCGGTCTTGCCGACGCCGGGCTCGCCGATGAGGACGGGGTTGTTCTTGGTGCGGCGGGACAGCACCTGGATGAC
>JAFGAW010000144.1 GCA_016933475.1 Thermoleophilia bacterium | reverse complement strand
GCCGACGCTGGGCACCACGGCCCCGGCGACCCAGGCGGGGGCCTTCGCCGTCGGTATGGCCGAGGTCGTCGCCGCGGTCGTGCTGCTGCAGCTCGCGGTCCCCGGGGCGCCGGTCCTGGGGTCGATCATGCAGAGCTACGCCGACCCCCGGACCGGCGCCTTCGTGAGTTTCCCGCTCGACACGCGCACGCGTGGCCTGGCCACCGCCCTGGTGCACCACTGGGGGCTCCCGGCCGAGTCGGCCGCCTGCGGCACCGACTCCAGGGTGCCGGGCACCTGGCAGGCCGGGGCTGAGGAGGCCTTCGACCTCGCCCTCGCGGCGCGCGAAGGCTCCGAGCTGATGCCGTCGATCGGGCTCGTCGACGTCTACACCACCTTCTACCCCGAGCACCTCATGCTCGGCGACGACCTGTACCACCGGGCGCGCACATCGCTGCTCCCCCTGTGCGTCGACGACGAGACCCTGGCCCTCGAGGCGGTGCGCGATGTCGGGCCCGGCGGGCACTTCCTCGCACACCGCCACACGCGGAAGCACATGCGCTCGTCCGTGGTCCGGGCGATCACGCAGCAGCCCGGGGCCGACGGCGTCTTCCGCGATCCCGTCGACGTGGCCCGCGAGCGCGCCGCCCGGCTGTGGCGCGAGCACGAGCCGGAGCCGCTCGACCATGGGCTGCGCGACGAGCTGGCGCGCATTCTCGCCGCGGCCGACGCCGAATTGCGCGGCTGACGCACACCGCCGGAGCCGAGGACGAACCGGGCGGGTGCGCCTGCGGTCGACGCTGCACGGCGTCCGCAGAGCCCCGCCCACACCTCGTTCGTCACCCTGCTCGCCTTCCGACGCTGAGGTCAAACGACCGCAGCCGGGCGGCGGCGGTAGAATCCACGCACACGGCCGCGGCGCCCGCAGCGGCGACATCGACCGAGGAGGACCCGATGACTGAGACACAGGAAGAACGGCAAGGCGCGGTCGTCGAGCGCTCACTGGCCTTCGCGGTGCGCGGCGAGACGGCTACCATCGGGCAGAGCGCCGTCGGCGTGGTAGCCACGACCGGCGCCACCGAAGTGCGTCAGAGTGTGGCCGCCTCGGTGCTCGCCGGCGGCGGTGTCTCCCTCTCGCAGGGTGCCGCCACCGCCGTCGTCACCGCTGGGGACGTCGAGATGCGCCAGGGCGGCGCCCAATGGGTCTTCGCGGCCGGTGACGTCTCGGTCGAGTGGGGAGGGGCAGCGGTCATGGCGGCACCGACCGTCAAGGTCGAGCGCGGCATGATCGGGCTTGTGCTGGCTCGCCGGGCCGAGCTCGGCGACGGGGTGCGTGTCCTCCTGCAACCTCGCGGCGCGGCCGCGCTGGGCGCCGGCATCGGGCTCGCGGTCGCGGCGGTGATGGCGGTCGCCGGCGTGGGTGCTCTCTCGCGCGTGCTCTCGGCGCGACGCGACTGAGCGCCGGCGCGCGGATGGACACCGGCTGCGGCGCGCACGCCGCAGCGGCGGCGCGCGCGGCCGCCGTGGTCGCTCGCATCGAGGCTCTCGGCAGTGAGGCCGATCGCGCGGGCATGGCGCGCTACGGGATCGACGTCGAGCGTGCCGCCGGCGTGTCCATCTACGAGCTGCGCCGCATCGCCAAGGAGTTGGGGCGCGACCACGAGCTGGCCCTGGCGCTGTGGGCGACGGGTCTGCACGAGGCGCGCCATCTGGCCGGCATGGTCGACGATCCCGCGCTCGTCGACGAGGACCAGATGGAGGACTGGGTGCGCGCCTTCGACTCGTGGGACCTCTGTGACCAGACGACCTCGAACCTCTTCGACAAGACGCCCCTCGCCTACGTGAAGGCGCGCGAGTGGTGCGGGCGCGAGCCCGAGTTCGAGAAACGCGCCGGCTTCGCCACCATCGCCGCCCTGGCCGTGCAGGACAAGGCGACCGGGGACGAGCCCTTCGACGAGTTCCTCGCGCTCATCCGCCGCGAGGCGGGCGACGGGCGTAACTACGTGAAGAAGGCGGTCAGCTGGGCGCTGCGCAACATCGGCAAGCGCGACCTCGCGCTCAACGCCGCCGCCGTGACCTGCGCCGAGCAGATCCTCGCCGATGCCGAGGCTGGGGGAGAGGGGGCGCGGAGCGCCCGCTGGGTGGCGCGCGACGCGCTCTGCGAGCTCAGGTCGGACAAGGTGCGGCGTCGCCTGGAGGCGCGCGGTCGCTGACACCGGGGTGCGGCGGGCGGGGCCCGCCGCACCCTCGCGGCAGTTGCGACCCTTCCGGCCCCGCCATACTATGGTCGCCACCCTGCGTCACGGTGGGGGCCGACGAAAGGGGACGCGTGGAGGGCAGCACGCGCACGCAGCGCAGCGCCAGGTTCGTGGCCGCCGCCCGCCGCCATCCGCAGGTGGTCCGGCGCCTCGAGTGGCTGCAACGTCACCCCGCCGCGGTCGCCGCGGTCGCGGCGGCCGGGATCGCCTTCGTCTTCTACCTCGACCTGCGCGTCGAGGGGCTGATGTGGGCCGGCTTCTACCTCGTGCCGCTGACGCTCCTCGCCGTCTCGATGCGCCCGCGCGTCGTCGGCGTGGCTGCCGTGGTGTGCCTCGGGCTGACGCTCGGGGTCATGCTCACGCAGGACATGCTCAACGTCGACACCGCGCTCGTGCTCGTCTACGGGGTCCTGGCCGGCAGCGCCCTCGTCATGCTCTCGTACCTGCTCGAGCGGGTCTCGCTCTATTCGAGTTACGCCATCGTCCGCGCCCAGATGGCCGAAGCCACCGCCGACATCATCGGCTGGGCGCACGACCGCGAGGACCTGGACGAGATGCTCGAGTATGCGCTGGAGCGCCTCGGCGAGCAGGTCGACGCCGTGTCCGGCGTGCTCCTCCTTCGCGAGGACGGGGTGTTCGCGGGGGCGGCCGGGTTCGGCCTGGGCCGCGACGCGCGCTCCGTGCGCGTCGCGGCCCAGGCCCTGCCGGCCGCCACCGAGGCCCTCGCCGCCGACCGGGCGGTGGTCCGCGACGCTATCCTGGCCGGGGACGCCTTCGCCGGCGACCTGGCCGCCTCAATGTCGCTCGAGCGCGTCCTGGTCCTGCCGCTCAAGGCCTTCGACAAGGACGTCGGCGTCGTCGTGCTCACCCGGCCGCGCGAGCGCGGCGACTACCGCGAGGAGCAGATCCTCTTCGCCGAGGCGGTGGCGAGCTACGTCGCCGTTGCGGTCGAGAACGCCGGTCTCATGATCGAGCTGAGCAGTCGGCGCCGGGCTCTCGAGCTGGTGCGCGACGCGAGCCTCGACTTCGCCCAAGCCGGGGAGACCAGCGAGATCCATGAGGCGGTCGTGATGCGCCTGCTCACGGCGCTCGACATGGACGCCTGCGACATCTACGACGTCGACGTGGAGCGCGCCGAGCTCCGCCTTCTCGTCAACTACGGCGAGTCGTCCTTCGACGAGCCGGAGTCCGGCGAGCCCGTGTACTCGTTCGAGCAGTTCGCCTCGAGCGCCGCCGCTGTGCACTCTCGCGGTCCGATCGTCATCACCTCGGCCGACGACCCCCGGCTCAGCGAGGAGGAGCGCGCCTACTTCCTCCGCAACGGGCACAAGACCCAGCTCAGCATCTCGCTGCGCATCCGTGACCGCGTCATCGGCCTCGTGGAGCTCTTCGACAACGAGGAGACGAGGGTGCTGAGCACCGAAGAGCTGGACCTGGCGCGGACGATCTGCCGGTTCGCTGCTCTCGCTCTCGACAAGGCACGCCTCTACGAGGAGCAGCGTGCCACCAGCCGGCGTCTCGACCAGCAGACCGTGCAGCTGACCCAGCTGCAGGCGTTCTCACTCGAGCTGAGCCGCAGCCTGGACACGGCGGTGCCCGAGTCGATCATGAGCGAGGTCGGCGAGGCTGTCATCGAGCTCGTCGGCGTCCGCGCCGCGGCCATCGTGTCGTGCGAGGCCGACGTCGTCGGCGTGCGCAAGATGGTGACGAGTCACGGTGTCGACCCGGCCGCGCTCGAGGCCGACCTGCTCGGGCGGCGGCGCGCGCTGCTGACGCCGCCGGCCGACCCGTTCCTGTCGGCTCCCAACATCGCCTCCTCCCGGCCGGTCGACCGCGATGGATTGCTGATCGCGCCGATCGAGAGCGACGCGCCGGTGAACGCATCGCTGCTCGTTGCCGTCGACAAGCTCGAGGGCCCATTCACGGCGGCCGACGGGTTGCTGCTCTCGACGCTGGCCGCACAGCTGGGCTCGAGCTTGCACAACGCCATCGCCTACCAGCGCGAGCACGCTATCGCCGAGACCTTCCAGACGGCCCTGCTCATGGACCCGCCGGTCATCCCCGGTCTCGAGATCGGGGTCTGCTACCGTGCCGCCACCGATTCGGCCCGGGTCGGGGGCGACTTCTACGACCTGGTCTCGCTCGGGCCCGGGCGCCTCATGGTGATGGTGGGTGACGTGTGCGGCAAAGGGCTGGCGGCGGCCGCGCAGTCGGCCGTCGTCCGTTACATGGTGCGCGCCTACGCCGCCGACGGATCGCCCGGCGAGGCGCTGTCGCGCCTCAACTCGACGCTGCTCACGCAGTCGCCGTCGCAACCGTTCGTGACTCTTGTCCTCGCGTACGTGGACGTCGCCCGGCACCTGATCGAGTACGCCAGCGCCGGTCACCCGCGCCCTCTGGTGCTCGCCGGGCGCGACGAGTTCCCGATCCCGACCGAGGGCGACCTCCCCGCCGGGGTGCAGCGTGGTGTGGTGTACACGACAAACCGCGTCGTGCTGCCCGACGACTCGTCCATCCTCCTGTACACGGACGGTCTCAGCGATGCGCGCAGGGGGCGTGAACTCTTCACCGAGAACCGTCTGCGCAAGACCTTGGCGGCGCACCACGAACTGCCGGCGCAGGAGCTGGCCGACGCCATGCTGGGCACGGTCGCCGACTTCGCCGACGGGGTGCTCGACGACGACACCGCGATCGTGGTGGTGAAGCTGCCCTGAGGCCGAGCGGCGCGGGCGGCGGCGGGCCCTCGGCCCGCCGCCGCCCGCGCCTTCGTTCAGTCGAGCAGATCGTCGCGTTCGCCCGGCCCGCCCCCGGTCGCTCGGGCCGCCCGGATCAGGCCGCGGCGCGCGGCTCGCGACGGAGGCTCGTGCGTCGCTGCCAGAGGTGCACGCGCCGGAGGATAGTCGCCCTGTCGACGAGGCCGACGAGGCGCCCGTTGTCGACGACGGCGACGGCCGGGGCGCCCTCGGCGCCCATCAGCCGTGCGGCCTCGGCAGCCGGGGTCTCCGGGGCGACCTCGATGATGCCCTGGGCCCCGGTCATCACGTCGCGGACGCGCACCGCCCAGAGGTCTTTCGCCTGCGGCGGCCGGCGCTCGAGCTGGTCGACGCAGACGACTCCGTCGTAGAGGCGGTCGTCGTCCTGCGGCCGGACCGGCAGGCAGCGGTCCTCGCCGGCGGCGAAGTAGGTGTCGGCCGCGTGGTCGACGGTCACGTACGGCGGCACCCAGCGTCCCGGCTCGTGCGCCAGCGCACCGGCGGTCACGCCGTCGAGGCGGGCGTCGAGCTCGGCGTTGGTCAGCGTCTGGCGGGACGCCTGCGTCAGGAACCAGCCGACGACGGCGAGCCAGAGGCCGCTGAACCCGGAGGGGCCGAAGAACATCAGCAGGCCCAGAGCGATGAAGCCGTAGCCGAAGACCACGCCGGTCCACGCCGCGCCGCGGGTCGCGCGACGCTGATCGCCGGAGAGGCGCCAAAGCAGGGCCCGCAGGACCCGCCCACCGTCGAGCGGGTAGCCTGGCAGGAGGTTGAAGACCGCGAGCACGATGTTCGCTATGGCAAGGTACAGGAAGACGGCCGCGGCGAACTCAGGCAGCGGCGCGTAGGCGAACAGCGCCAGAGACAGACCGCCGAGGACGAAGCTTGTCAGGGGGCCCACCCCAGCCATCAGAGCCTCGCGGCCCGGCGAGGACGGATCTTTTGCGATACTGGCAACTCCTCCGAGCAGGAAGAGGGTCACACCCTTGACCTCGATGCCCTGGCGCTGGGCGACGAGGGCGTGCGCGAACTCGTGCACGAGCACAGAGACGAAGAGCAGCACGCTGGCCACGAGTGCCACCGCCCAGTACGAATTCGGGCTCCAGCCCGGGAACGAGGAGGGGAAGAACCCGGTGGCGAGCGCGGCAGTGAGGAAGACGAGGATGAGGAACCACGTGGGGTTGACGCGCACCTCGATACCGAAGAGCCGTCCGATTTTGAACCCGCCCGTCATGACCCTCACCTCCCGACCAGGGTGTTTGCATGTGCAAAGAGTTTGTACCCCGCAGGGTCTCTCCGGTAACGGATGGTGAGGCTCGGAGCCGGTGTAGGGAGACCTGCGGCTCAGGCGGCGCGCACGACCGTCGCCGTGGCGTCGGCCACGGCGAGCACCCGGGCGCGTCGCCCGAGCCGCCGTTCGTGCGCGGCGACCGCTTCGGCGACGGTCGCGAAGCAGTCGACACGCAGACCCTCGAGGGCTCTGGGGTCGGCGGCGCCGACGACGGCCACGCTGTAGCGCTCGAGCACGCGGGCGACGACCCAGGCGCGCTGACCGCCGGGGCCGAGCGGCTCCTTCAGCCCGCGGGCGACGAGCTCCGCCGGTGACGACGCGGCCCCGAGGAGCGCGGCGAAGTTCGCCTCGCCGGGGCCTGCGCCGGGGCCGTCGGGGAGGTCGGCGCAGAGCACGATGAGCCCGCCGGGAGCGAGCGCGGGTCGCGCGGTCAGTCCGAGGTAGGTGGCGGCGCGGGACGCCTGGTAGTACGAGGCGCTCTTCGGCCGTGCCACACCGCAGACGGCGACGTCGAACGGGCCCGGGACCGGGCGCAGCCAAGCGGCCCGGTGGGCGTCGGCGAGGCGGCGCTGTACCGCCCGGGGCGCCCCGGCCGCGACGTCCGCCGGGCGCCCGGCCTCGTCGACCACGACGTTGACGGCGAAGCGCAGCGGGGTGAAGGCGGCGATCTCATCCAGCGCCGAGGCGAACGGGTTGCCGTCGAGCGACCCGAGCTCGACCCCCGGCCGGGCGATGAAGGTCGGGCGGTGGGTCCAGGCGATGGTCTCCGCGCCGGCGCAGCCGATGGCGACACCCTTGACACCCCCGGAGAAGCCTGCGTAGAGGTGCGGCTCGACGACACCGACCGTGACCGCGAGGTCGGCGTCGGCGACCCTGCGGTCGACGGACACAGGGGCGCCGCACGCGGCGACGCCGAGGTCGGCCAGCGGTGACTCGAGCCCCTGCGCGTCGACCACATGCAGGGCCTTGTCGCCGGCCGCGGCCAGAAGGGCGCGCTTCTCGGCCGCGGAGCTCGGGGCGTGCAGGCCGCAGCCGACGACGACGGTCACAGCCTCCCGCGGGATCGACGCGCGACGCAGCTCGCCCAGCAGGTGGCGTACGACGGCGCCGCTCGGGCACGGGCGCGAGCCGTCGGGGACGGTCACGGCGACGACGGCGGTGCCGCGGGCCAGATCCGCCAGCCGCGCCGCCGCCACCGGCGCGGCAAGGGCACCGGCGAGCATCCGGTCGAGATCTTGGAGCGCCGAGAGCCGCGCCGGGGGTTCGAAGTGGTCCGCCCGCTCGAGGTCGAGGCGGTGGGCCCCGCAGAAGACCCAGGGGGGCGCGGCGGTCAACGGCGGCGGTCGCCCCGTTCGCCGGGGCCGCCCTGCCGCGGGTGATAGCCCGGTCCCGGGCGAGGGGCAGGCGCCGGGTACCAGTAGTAGGCGGCCAGCATGAGGAAGATGCCAAAGATGGGCGGGATCGAGGCCAGGAGCCCGACGACGACCCAGTTGAACTTGCTGCGGCCGGTCTTGCGCGCCGTCAGGTAGCCTAGTATCACGCAGGGGATCGGCTGCAGGTTCCAGATGATGATGAGGAAGGTCGTGAGGTCCATAGGGCCCGGCGAGTATAGCGCAGGCACGGCAGCCAGGCGCGAAGCGGGTCTGGGTCGCAGTCACTCGGTCGCTGGGCGCGGGACCGGCGGGCGCCGCATCGACTCGGTCGCGCAGCCCGGCGCCGACTCCGTCGCCGGCGCTCAGTCGCCGGGGCCGGCGCCGACCCCGTCGCCGGCGGTCAGTCGCCGGGCCCGGCGCCGTAGCGCCTGAGCAGGGAGTCGACGACCACGGCGAGCTCGGCGACTGCCTCGGGCGGCGTCAGGGGTCTGGCTTCGCCCCCGAGCCGCAGCACCGCCTGCGTGAGCCAGCCCGACTCGACATACGGCTGGGTGGCGACGCAGGCCCCGTCGGGCAGGGGGCGGACGGGCTGCCGCTCCTCGATCCAGCGCGCTACGGCCGGGCTGTACCACACCTCGGCTGAGCGCGGCGCGTAGGCGGCCGAGGAGGGTATCCCTTCGCGGCGGTACAGGTCGAGCTCGATCTCGCCGCGCGGCGTGAAGTGCTCGTCGAGCACCGTGGCCTGCTTGGTCGTAGCGACGCGAAAGACGCGCCGGCCGTCGGCCGTGCGGCACCAGGCGACGTAGTACCACTCGCCCCGGCCGCGCACGAGCAGGTACGGCTCGACGGTGCGCCTGCTCGTGAGCGCGCTGCCCTCGGCCCAGTACTCGATCTCGAGGAGGCGGCGCTCCCTGACGGCGAGGTTGACGGCCGCGTAGACGGCGTCCTGCCCGGCGAGGCGGGTTCCGGCGGCCACGGTCGGGCGATCGCGCCGGGCGCGGGTGAGCTTCGCGGCCGCGCTCTGCAGGGCCGCCCCCGGCGTCGCCGGCAGCCGGCCGCCGACGAGCTCGATCGCGAGCAGCAGCGTGTCGGCCTGGAGCGGCGAGAGCCGTGCGGGGCGCTCGAACGCCTCGGCCGCGAGGTCGCAGGTGACGCGCAGGCGGCCGCGCCCCTCGAACTCGGCGAAGAGCAGGGCGCCGTCGGCGCCGAAGTTGACGAGGTTCAGCAGGCGCACGTCGGCACGCAGCTCGGCGGCCGTGAGGTCGAGGTCGCGGCAGACGAGGTCGACCGGCAGAAGCCCCTCGCCCTCTCGGTCGCAGTGGCGCAGCAGGTACGTCGCCAGCGCGGTCAGCCGGGTGAAGTGGTCGACCTCGACGCGCCAGTCGGCCGGCCGTCGCCGGCGCCGGCCGGCACCGGCCGCCGGGCTCCGGTCGGCGGCCGCGTCGTTCTCCGGCAGCTCTGGCGCCGGTGCGGCGAGCAGGGCGCGGAGCCGGCGGAGCTGCGCGACGAGCTCGTCGCGCAGCTCCGCCGGCTCGAGCAGCTCGCCGGCAGCGCCCAGGCCGAGGACCCAGGAGAGCAGCGGGCGGGCTTCGGCGTACGCGGTCTCGAAGACCAACCCGCCGTCGTCGCGCGGTGTGACCTGCCCGCAATGGGCGTGGTGTGCCTCGACCCACCACGCCATCGAGGGGGCCACAGCCACCCGGGCGGTACCGCGGACGGACCCCAGCTGCCAGGCGGGCCGGTCGCGGTAAGCGCCGAGGTCGAAGGTATCCGGGCGCGCGAAGTCGTGCGGCGCGCGCGAGGCGTAGGTGACACGCGAGCGGATACGTGAGAGGCGGAAGGTACGCAGGGCGTCGCGCAGGTGGCAGCGCCCGATGAGGTACCACTCGTCGCCGACGATCTGGAGGCCGTACGGGTCGACGGTGCGCTCGAGGAGCTCGTCGCGCGAGATCGCGTAGTACGCGAAGCACACCGTCTTGCGCTCGGCGATGGCCGCCTGCAACTTGGGCAACGCGGCCGCCGCCTCCGGGGGCTCGTCGTCGGCGAGCACGGTCACCGGTGCTGCCGCGGCCTCGGCGAGCAGCTCGGGCCGGCCTTGGGCGAGGCTGACGAGCGCAAGGCGCAACGGCCGTGAGTAGGCGAAACGCCGCTCGAGGACGGCGAGGCAGGTGGCGAGCGCGAGGAGCTCCTCCCGCGTGAGGTCGACCGGCGCCAGGTAGTAAGCCGTCGGCGAGAGCCCGTAAAGCTCGCCGCCGCTCTCCGGGTCGGGTGTCGCGGCGATCTCGATGCCCAGGGCGGCGAGCTCGGTGCGGTCCTCGTAGAAGCGGCGCTTGAAGGCCTCGGTCGTCATCGACGGATAGCCTTCGACCAGCTCGCGGATCTCGCCCGTGCTGACCGGGCGGCCCTGCCTCGAGAGCAGCAGGGCGACGAGCGAGAGACGGCGGATCAGCTTGTCGGCGTCCTTCGCGAACCCCTCTTCGCGGGTCGAGCGGCTCTTCGCGTTCACGGCGGGCGGCTCCGGTGGTCGTGTGGCGGGGCCTCGCCCGTGCGCGGGCGAGGCCCCGCCATCGTACCTCTTCGTTCGCGCCGTGGCCCCACGACTCCTGTGGGCGCAGGGTGACGCCCGCGGCGCTGCGACTCCTCCGGGAGAAGGGGACGCCGGCGCCGCCCGTGCGGCGGAGACGTGACCTCGGCGGCTACCGCGCCGACGCACCCCCGCGGGAGAGGCGACGTCGGCGGCTGCCGCGGCGCCACGGCTCGCGCGGGGGAGAGGCGGCGCCGGCGGCTATCGCGCCGCCGCGGCGATCACCGCGTCGAACTCGCGCCCGAGGTCTTCGGGGAACTCGAGCGTCGGCGCGGCGAGGATCTCCGTCACCCGCTCCTGCGCCTTCTCGACGATACCCTTGGCGCCGGCCGTCTGCCAGGCGTCGTAGGAGCCGGTCTCGCCGAGCCGCGCCTGCCAGAGCTCGCGCACGTGCCGCCGTGTGTGGTTGTCGAAGAGATAGTCGCCGCCGAAGCCCATCCGCTTGATGAGGTCGACGGCCATCGTCTCGTCGCCGACCTCGACACCGCGCAGGATGCGCTTGACCATCCCCATGACCTCGTCGTCGACGACCATGTTCTCGAGGCAGAGGATGCGCGAGCCGTCGAGCAGCCCGGTGCCGAAGGTGACGTCGGCGCCGTTGGCGTAGGCCATGAACATCGCCAGCGTGTTCTCGTAGGCCGACTGCACGCCGGGCTCCTTGGCCGTGGTCGCGCCGGCGCCGTACCAAGCGGGCACGCCGTAGAAGTCGGCCATGTGACCCTGGACGGAGCGCAGCAGCATGACCTCGGGGGCGTTGCTCGCGTAGGCGCCGCTGGTCATGTCCATCGCCGTCGGGCCGCCGCCGTGGATCACCTTGGCGCCGGGGAAGGCGAGTTGCACGAGCACGGCGGCGCTGACGAACTCGGCGTTGTTGACGACGGCCGAGCCGGCGACCGTGACCGGCGCCGTCGCGCCGAGGATCGGCATGGGGTAGAAGCTGACCGGGATGCCGGCCTCTGCCAGGGTCAGCGCGAGATCCATGCCGAAACGCTCCTGGTGCAGCGGCGAGACGGTGCAGATGATGGCCGTGAACGTGGGCCGGCGCTTGAGCTCGGCGCTGCCCCCGGCCACCGCCTCGGCCATGCGGATGAGGTGCCGCGCCTCCCAATCCTCCTTGATGGAGACGACGATGCTGTGCTTGGCTGAGTGGCGCAGGCAGGCATCGAACTCGTGCAGCACGCGGGTCTCCGGTGGGCAGTCCTGAGCTGAGACGACGGCCGAGGTCGCCGATACGTGATCGAGCGCCTGCACGACCTTGGCGCAGTCGGCGAGGTCCTGCTTGCGCGACGGCCTGACGGTACCGTCGGACTCGCGCCTGAAGACGCCGCAGCCGTCGGAGGAGATGTAGATGTGCTCGCCGTCGAGCGGCAGGTCGTACTCGGGCTCGCGGCCGCCGAGCACGAACTCGTGCGGCAGGGTGGCGAGCGCCTGCTCGATGAGCTCGGGCGGGAGCTTGGCCACGGTCGACTCGCGGTCGATCGCGGCGCCGTGCGCCTCGAGCACGTCGAGGGCGCGCTGCGAGTGGTAGGTGACGCCGACCTCGGCGAGCACGTCGAGGGTGGCCTCGTGGATCCGGCGGACCTCGTCGGCGTCGAGGAGGGCGAGCTTGACGCGCCGGCCGACGTGGCACTGGTCTGCGTAGGGCATGGGGCTCCTTTCAGCGCGCGGCCTGCTCGGCCGCGGAGATGATGGCGTCGAACTCGCGGAGGAGGTCGTCGGGGAGCGGCTCGGGCTCGACGGCGAGAAGCTCGTCGACCCGGCTGCGGGCGCGCTCGGCGAGGGAGGGCGCGCCCGCCGCCCGCCAGGCCTCGTAGCTGCCGGTCTCGCCGAGGCGGGCGCGCCAGAGCTCGCGGGCGTGGGCCCGCGTGTGCGCCTCGGAGAGGTAGCCGCCGGCGAACGCCTGCCGCTTGATGAGGTCGACGGCGAGGTGCTCGCCGTCGACCGCCACGCCGCGCAGCAGGCGGGTGACCATGCCGAACACCTCGTCGTCGAGGACGAGCTGCTCGAGGGCCATGATCTGCGAGCCGTCGAGCAGGCCGCTGCCGAAGACGAAGTCGGCGCCGGCGAGGAACTCGACGAGCATCGTGAGCGTGTTCTCCCAGGCCGCCTGCGGGTCGGTCGCCTTGGCCTTGGTGCCGCCGTAGCCGAGGCCGGCGGGCAAGCCGTAGTACGCCGCCATCTGCGCCTGCACACCGCGCAGCAGCATCGACTCGGGGGCGGCGGCAAAGTAGGCGCCGGTGCGCATGTCGAGCGCGGTCGGTCCGCCGGCGTGGATGATCTTCGCGCCCGGGTGGGCGAGCTGGACGGCGGTCACCGCGGCGAGGACCTCGCAGGTGTTGACGACGGCGAGACCGGCCGGCGTGACCGGCGCGGTCGCGCCGAGGATCGGCATGGGATACAGCATGAAGGGGATGCCGGCCTCGGCGAGGGTGAACGCGAGGTCCATCCCGAAGCGCTCCTGGTGGAGCGGCGAGACGGTGCAGAGGATGGCCGTGAAGAGCGGGCGTGCGGCGAGCTCCTTCGACCCGCCGGCCACCGCCTCGGCCATGCGGATCAGGCTGCGCGCCTCCCGGTCCTCCTTCACCGACACGACGACGGTGTGCTTGGGGGAGGCGCGCAGACAGGCCTCGAGCTCGTGCAGCACACGCGACTCGGCGGGGCAGTCCTGCGCGGAGACCAGGGCTGCGGTGGCCGAGAGGTTGTCGAGACCGTCGGTGACGCGGGCCGCCTCGTACACATCGCGCTTGGTCGAGTCGCGCACCGTACCGTCGGCGTCACGGACGCGGGTCGCGCAGCCGTCGGCGGTGAGGTAGGCGTGCTCGCCGTCGATGGGCAAGTCGTACTCAGGCGTGCGGCCGCCGAGCGTGAACGTCCTGGGAATCGTCGCGACCGCGTGCGCGACGACGTCGGCGGGGATGCGCGCCACCGTGCGCTCACGGTCGACCGTGCAGCCGTGCGCCTCGAGCACGTCGAGCGCACGCTTGGAGTGGAAGGCGACGCCGACGTCGCCGAGCACCTCGAGGGTCGCCTCGTGGATGCGGTGCACGTCGTCTGCGGGGAGGATCTCGAGACGCCGGCGGGTGCCAACGAGATGGGCGTCGGCGTGGCTCATGCCGCTCCTTTCGAACGGATGCACTCGAGGGCCACGAAGGGTGAGGTCACGGCTCGCACGAGGGCGTCGTAGTCGACGGCGAACGAGAGTTCGGCTCCCGGTGCCAGGGGCTCGGGCACGATGACGATGCCGACATCGCTCGTCATGCCGGCCACGTACGCCCCCTCGAGGAGGGGGCGCAGGCCGGCCGGCTCGCAGTCGCGCCGCCCGAGGGCGACGAGGGCGTACCACGCGTCGTCCTTGGGGAGGCGAGCGTCGGGCACGTGGCCGAAGGCGTCGCAGCCGGTCTCGCACGGCGGCGCCGGCGGCTTGCGCGAGCACTCGAGCACGGCGGCGGTCAGCACGGGGTCGCGCCGCTCGAGGTCCTCGAGCCGCGCCCCCGAGACGAAGTCGTACCCGTAGAGCGGACCGCCCCCGGAACGGATCTCGGTGGCGAAGCGCGGGGCGTAGCCGTCGAGGTGCTGCAGGCAGCAGGTGCCGCCGAGCGAGAGCAGGGGCTCGGCGGCACAGGCGTCGGCGATGGTGGTGAGGACGGCCTCAGCCTGCCGAAAGAGCACCTGGGTCGGCAACTGCCCGGAGAGGCAGGCGAAGTTGGCGGCGATCCCGGCGAGCGCGATCCCGGGCAGGGCTGCGAGCCGATGGGCGACCGCCGCCGCGTCCTCCGGGAGCACGCCCTCGCGGCGGTCGCCGAGGTCGACGGCGAGCAGCACCTCGAGCGCCGCGCCCGGGGCGTGCTCGCCCAGCGTCTGCGCCACGGCGGGGTCGGCGAGGACGACGCGGTCGGCGACCTGGGCGACGAGCTCGAGCTCGTCGCGTTGCGGCGGTCGGATCAGCGTGAGCGGCGCGAGGGCGTGGGCGGCGAGCCTCGTGAGCGCGGGCAGGCGCGAGTCGGCGAGGCCGGCGCAGCCGGCCTCGAGCATCGCCTGACCGACGGCCGGCTCGCCGTCGACCGCCTTGGTGACGCCGATCAGGGTGAAGCCGGCGTCGAGCAGGCGGCCGGCGAGCGCCGTCGTCGCGGCGGAGACGGCGTCGAGGTCGAGCGTGAGGCGAGGTGGTGCGCTCATCGTGCGGCCCGCCTCGCGTCACGCCCGTCGAGGTCGGGCGTGCGGATGTGTCGGTCGTCGGTCACTTTTGGTCCCTCACCGTGTCGGGGCGGCCGCGCGCCGCGTGCGGGGTGCGGCCGAGGACTGGGACGCCGGAGGCGGGATCCCGTCGGACGCTGCGCTCCGGCGTCGTTGTGAGCGGGAGGGGCGGTATTAGAAGTCGTGGAACCGGCCGCCCTCGAAGGCGGTCTGACGGCGGTCGGCGCCGGTGGCTGCGGGCGTGCGGCTCACGCGACTCCTTCGTTGCCGGGAGAGGCCGAACGGCGGCAGTATACTGGCTCGGACGGCCCGGCGGTACCTGCGGGGGCCGCCTGCCCCGGGAGGTGCGATGAGCAGCAGCGAAGGACTCCTCACCGTCGTCGGCGGCCGCCTGGCCTTCGACGGGCACGACCTCGCCCAGCTGACCGACGGGCGCCCGACGCCGTTCTTCGTGTTCAGCGAACGGCAGCTGCGCGCCAACATCGCCGCCGTCGTAAGCGCGTTCGGCCGCCGACACGCGGCGACCTCCGTCTACTACGCGAGCAAGGCCTGCTCCAACCTCTGGTTCCTGGGTGAGGTCCTGCGCGGCGGCATCGACATCGAGGTCAACGCGGGCGGCGAGCTGCGCAAGGCGCTGCAGGTCGGCTTCGCTCCTCGGCAGATCATCTTCAACGGGGTCGCCAAGACGCGCGCCGAGATCGACCACGCCGTGCGCCTCGGCGTGCACGCGCTGATGGTCGACTCCCTCTTCGAGCTCGAGCGTATCGAGCAGGTGGCCGCCGCCGCCGGGGTGGTGGCCCGCATCGCCCCGCGCGTCGACGTGTATGTGCCGACGAAGACCCACCCCGGCCTTGAGACCGCCCACGGCGGCAAGGCCGGCATCGACCGCGACGACGCGGTGCCGGCCTTCCGTCGCGCGGCAGAGTCGCCGTATCTCGAGCCGGTCGGCCTGCACGTGCACATCGGCTCGCAGATCACCAGCGTCGATCCCTATCGGCAGGCCGTCGAGGCCGCCCTCTCTCTGGTCGACGAGGTCGAGGGCGCCGCCGGCGTGAAGCTCGAGTTCCTCGACGTCGGCGGCGGCTTCGCCGTGCCGTACCGCGAGGCGCCGGTCGTCTGCCACCCCGCCGACTACTTCTGCTCGCGTCTCGCCATGGACGACTACGCCGAGGCCATCTGCGGCGAGCTCGAGAGGCGCCGACCCGATCTGCGCCTTGCGATCGAGCCGGGGCGCTCCATCGCCGGCACGACCGCGGTCCTCGTGAGCCGGGTCGAGAACGAGAAGACGCGCGGTGTGCGCGACGCGCGCGGCCGCCGGGTGAGCGACGACCGCTGGATCACCGTCGACGCCGGCTTCAACACGCTGCTCGAGCACTTCAGCTACGCGTGGTACTACCGGGCCGTGGTCGCCGATCGGGCCGGCGAGCCGCACGACACGGAGTTCCGGCTCGCCGGCCCGCTCTGCGACGGCGGCGACGTCTACGTCGGCGATGGCGGGTCCGCCTACCGCACCCTGCCCGCGGCCACGACGGTCGGCGACGTCGTCGCCTTCCTCGACGTCGGCGCCTACGCCCTGGAGACGATGCACCCCTACAACGCGCGGCCGCGGGCGGCGGCCTACGCCGTCCTCGGGGACGGCCGCCTCGAGCTCGTGCGCCGGGCCGACGACGACGACGACCTCGTCGCCCACGACGTCGTGCCCGCGGGCGCGCCTTCGACGTGATCCTCGGCCCGTGCCCGAGGCCCTGACGGTCGGGCCGTGGCCCGGTCTCTCGTGTCCGTCCGCGCCGTGCGACGCCGCTCGCGGTGTCGGTCGGGCCGGCGGTCGTCGCCGCGGTCGCGCCGACGATCCTCGCCGCGGTCGCGCCGACGGTCGTCGCCGTGGTCGCACCACGTCTGCGGCGGCACTATGCTGTGGCCCGCACCCGCATCCACGGAGGTCTCACAGTGCCGGCTCACGACTTCCCGTTGGCGGTCCGCGACGACCGCCTCTGGTTCGCAGGCCAGGATCTCGCGGCGCTCGGCGCGCGTCTGCCCACGCCGTTCTTCCTGTTCAGCGGTGCACGCATCGCGCACAACTGCGAGACGATCCGCACCGCCTTCACGCGGCGTCACGCCGCGACCGAGGTGTTCTTCGCCAGCAAGGCGTGCAGCGCGCTCTGGGTACTCGACACGGTGCGGGCTGCGGGGCTCGGCGCGGAGGTCAACTCCGGGGGTGAGCTGTGGAAGGCGCTCCGCGCCGGGTTCGCGCCTGGCCGGATCGTCTTCAACGGCGTGGCGAAGACGCATGCCGAGCTCGGGCGTGCGGCGGCCGCCGGTATCCGAGCCGTGGTCGTCGATTCGCCCGGCGAGCTGGAGCGGCTGGACGCGGTGGCACGCGAGCTCGGCGTCAGGGCCCGCGTCGCGCTGCGCGTCGACGTGCGCGTGCCGACCGACACCCACCCCGGCATGCAGACCGCGCACGGCGGGAAGTTCGGCGTCGACCTCGCCGACGCGCCGGCGCTGGTCGCCCGGGCGCGGGCTCTGGACGGCGTCGACCTGCGCGGGTTGCATCTGCACGTGGGCTCGCAGATCGTCAGCGTCGAGCCGTACCGGCGCGCCGTCGAGCGCGCCCTCGATCTCGTCGAGCGGGTCGACGGCGACGGCTCGGGCGCCGAGCGCCTGGAGTTCGTCGACGTGGGCGGTGGCTTCCCCGTGCCGTACGTCGACTCTGAGGCCGAGCGCGCCCCCGGCGGCTACTTCCGCGTGACGACGACCTCTGAGGACTACGCCGCCGCCGTCTGCGAGGTGCTCGCGCGCCGGCGACCGGGCCTGCGCCTCTTCGTCGAGCCCGGCCGCTTCATCGTCTCCGACGCCGCGGTGGTCGTCACCCGAGTGGAAATGGCGAAGACCAAGCGACTGCTCGACGGCGCCGGCGAGGCGGTCGGTGAGGAGCGCTGGCTGCTGCTCGACTGCGGGTACGACACCCTGCTCGACCACACGTTCGTCGAGTGGTACTTCAGGGCAGCGGTCGCGGGCCGTGCCGCCGAACCGGCCGACACGGCGTTCAGGCTCGGCGGCCCACTATGCGACAGTGGTGACGTCTACCGGGGCGACGACGAGTCGCCGTACCGCTACCTGCCGGCGACGACGGCGGTCGGCGACGTCGTCGTGCTGCGCGACGCCGGCGCCTACACGCTCGACACGATGACGCAGTACAACGGCCGTCCGCGCGCCGGCGCCTACGGCGTGGACGACGGCCGCCTGGTGTGCTTCAGGCGGCCGGAGACCTACGAGGATCTAGTGAGCCACGACGAGTGGCCGCCGGCGGCCGTCTGAGCTCGCGGCAGCCGTGACCGGGTGAGGCGGGCGGCGGGCGCCTCGCGCCCGCCGCCCGCCTCTCTTTCACCACTTCGTGTAGACGCGAGCGAACTTGTACTTCGTGCTCGATGTGCCCAGCTTCCAGTAGACGTGGTAGTGATCGGTGGTGTGCGCGTCGATGATCTTCTGGCCTAGGGAGTTGGTGCCCACGCAGACCGCGACGTGGTCCCAGGAGCCGTTGCCCGTCCAGTCGTAGTAGATGAAGTCACCGCGCCCGATAGAGGAGACCGAGGAGACGTAGGAGATACGGCGCCCCTTCCAGGCGGTCATCTGCCGTGAGCACGACGGCCAAGAGGCGGTCCAGCGGTCGTCGCTGGGCGAGCTGGTGCCGTTCTTGTCGTACCACCACTGGGGGTCGACGTAGATCTGCGGCATCTTGCCGGCCTTGGCACACTGCGAGGCGTAGTTGCAGCAGTCGGCAGAGAAGCGGACGTACGTGGAGTTGTAGCTGAGCGCGAAGCGGTCGGCGTAGGCTTTGGCCGCGGCGCGGTCGTAGTAGATGACCTCGGGGTAGATCGCGCGCAGGGCCGGGAGGACCGTGGCCGCGTCGGCCGTCTCGAGGTCGGGCTCGACGACGGAGGGCGTCGTGGGGCGCCGCCCCGAAGCCGCGCGCTCGAGGGCCGCGGCCGCCGCTGCGACCCGGATGGGGTCGGCGCCGGCCGACTCGAGCAACGCCGGGGCCTGTGTGTCGTTGCAGCGGTCGGCGACCACGCGCCACCCGGCGGGGCCGCGGCGCAGGGTCAGTATGTGCTCCAGCCCGGAGGCCTCGGTGTCGGTGGCGCCCGCGACCGAGTGCCACGTGGTCGTCACGATCGCATGGGCGGTGACGCGTGCGGTCGTGCCGTCGGCGTCGACGCTCACGCAGCGCAGGTCGAGCTCGCAGCGAATGGAGTCGACGAGGTGGCCTAGATCGAGATGGCGCTTGGCGGCGCCGTGAGCGAGCAGGGCCTGGCGGCGACCCAGTGTGGAGCCCGGGGCGACCCAGCGGCCGAGCGCGGTCGCGGGGTCGGCTGCGGTGATGGCGACGGCACGGGCTTCGAGGTAGCCGCGGGCGACGGCGCCGGGGTCGTCGCCGCCTGGCGTCGACGCCGTGGCCTCCGGGGTACCCAGGGCACTCAGCAGCACGAGCGTGGCGCCGAGGATCAGGCCGGCGAGAAGCCGGCGGCGGGGGAGGGAGCGGGTTGGCATGACGGACCCCTTTCTCGAGGTGGTACAGGTGTGCTGACGGCGTAGACGAGCCACTCCCCGTCGCTGCCGACCCTCCCCAGGGTGAAGACGAGCGTGCGGAGCCCGCGGCGCGACGACGGAGTCGCGACACGGACGTTGAGACGGACGACGGACACCGGGCCGCCCTGGACCGTGACCAGTTCTGCGGAGCGGAACCTGACGCGTCGCAGACGGCGCCAGAGGCCGGCGGGCCAGCGGGCGGCGTCGGTGAAGAGCCAGCGGGCCGCCGCGTACGCGCGGCGGTCGACCAGGGTGCAGACGCGGCGAGCGACGACGACGGCTGCGAGGACATCGACGGCGTCGCTCGCCGCGGGTGGCTCAGCGAGGTGCGGCTCGGGCGCCGGCGACGGCGATGTCGGGGTGGGCTCTCGCCCCGCGGCCGGACCGGCGGCGCAGGCGTAGACGGCGCCGCCGAGCAGCAGCATCGTCAGCAGGGCGCCGAGAGCGAGGATGCGCGGTGAAAGAGCCATGCAGCCATGCTGCAGGCGGGCCCTCGCCGGCTCAACGATGACGATGGCGACTGCCGGTGACGTTCGTCGCCGGCTGGGTCGCCGCTGCGCCGCGACCCCTCGCGGCGCAGTGTCTCGAGGCCGCAGCGCCGGCGAAGCCCGGCTCTGCGCCTCCGGTCGCGCACGAGTTGATCATGCTGTGCACGCCACGGCGAGCGGCAGGGTGCTCCGTACACCGGGGTCGTGTGAGAATCGGTCCATGACCGAGACACGGCACGGCGACACGGGCGAGGAAGGGCGGGGGCCGGAGCCCGGCGCGGCGGTCGCCGCGCCGGGCTCCGGCCCCCTGCGCGCCGACGTGCGCCGCGGCCTGCGCGCCGGCCTCGTCACCTTCTGGGACCTGATCAAGATGATGGTCCCGGCCTACTTCGTCGCCCTGCTGCTCGAGCGTCTCGGTGTGATCGACGTGCTCGCCGAGGGGGCCGAGCCCGTGATGTCCGTGCTCGGCCTGCCCGGCGAGGCCGCGGTCCCGCTTGTCGTCGGCTACGTCCTCAACATCTACGCGGCCATCGGTGCCATGCAGGCGCTGGCGCTCACGGCGCAGCAGATCACCGTCCTCGCCATCGCCGTCCTCATCGGCCACAACCTGCTGGTCGAGGGCGTGGTCCTGCAGCGCGCCGGCATGAACGGCGTCGCCTTCGGCGTGCTGCGCATCGTCGCCGGGCTCGCCGCGGCCGGGGTCGCGAACCTCCTGATGGGGGTCTTCTGATGGATGCCGTGACCGGGTTCCTGCGTGCCTTCATCGAGGGCGCCGGTGACCTCGCCCTGCGCATGTTCGTCATCGTCGTCCCGATCATGGTGGTCATGGAGGTGCTCGAGGGGACGCGCCCCTTCCGCGCCTTCGTGCGCATCTGGGCGCGTCTCGTCGGCCGCTGGCTCGGCATGAGCGAGCGGGCGGCGGCGCCGACCGTGATCGGCTTCCTCTTCGGGCTGGCCTACGGCGGCAGTCTCATCGTGCGTGACACCCGGCGCCACAGCTTGCGCCGCCGCCAGGTCTTCCAGATGAGCGTCTTCCTCAGCATGGTGCACGCCGTCGTCGAGGACTCACTGATCTTCGTCGCGGTCGGGGCGAGCGCGTTCTGGATCGTCGTCTACCGCTGCGCGTGGGCGGCCGCGGTGACTGTCGTGCTCGGCGCCGTGGCCGTCGCCTTCGTCGAGCGGCAGCGGGCACGCCGGTCGCGGCCGCCCGTTTGACCGCGGTGCCGCGAGGGCAGGTGCGTTGACACCCGCACCGTGGTCGTCTTGTACTAGGTGCGGACACCATCACGAGAGGACACGGCCATGACCAGGGTCCGGAGCATCACCGAGCTGATCGGCGCCACTCCGCTGCTGCGCCTGAACAGGATCTCCGACGAGAGCGGAGCCGAAGTCTACGGCAAGCTCGAGTCCTTCAACCCCGGCGGCAGCGTCAAAGACCGCATCGGGCTGGCGATGATCGAGGCCGCCGAGCGCGAGGGCCACATAGCCCCGGGGCGCACCACCATCATCGAGCCGACCAGCGGGAACACCGGCATCGCGCTGGCCATGGTCTGCGCGGCACGTGGCTACGACGTCGTGCTGTGCATGCCGGAGACGATGTCGGTCGAGCGCCGCAAGCTGCTGCTCGCCTACGGCGCCCGCCTCGAGCTCACGCCCGGGACCGACGGCATGAAGGGGGCGATGGCGCGCGCCGCCGACCTGGCGGCGGCCGGCGCAGACACCTTCGTGCCCCAGCAGTTCGAGAACCCGGCCAATCCCGACGTCCACGAGCGCACCACGGCGGCAGAGATCTGGGCCGACACGGAGGGCGAGGTCGACGTGTTCGTCGCCGCCGTCGGGACCGGCGGCACCGTCACCGGCGTCGGGCGCCGCTTGCGCGAGCGCAAACCCGTCCTGCGCGTGGTCGCCGTCGAGCCCGCCGCCTCACCGGTGCTCTCCGGCGGGCAGCCCTCGTCGCACCCCCTCCAGGGGATCGGCGCCGGCTTCGTCCCCGAGGTGCTCGACACCGCCGTCTATCACGAGGTGCTGACGGTCACCGCAGACGATGCCTTCGCCGCGGCGCGGCGCCTGGCGACGGAGGAGGGCGTCCTGGTCGGCATCTCGGCGGGCGCCAACGCGTGGGCTGCCGAGCAGGTCGCGCAGCGACCCGAGAGCCGCGGCCGCACGATCGTGACGATCCTCTGCGACACCGGGGAGCGCTACCTCTCGACGGCGCTCTTCGACGGGGGAGAGGCATGACTGCCGGTGCGGGTAGGACGCCGTGCGGGCTCACCGACGAGCAGCGCCGGCGGTACTCCCGCCACTTGGCGATCCCCGAGCTCGGGGAGGAGGGGCAGGCCAGGCTGGCCGCCGCGTCCGTGCTCGTCGTCGGGCTCGGCGGTCTCGGGTCGCCGGTCGCCCTCTACCTGGCCGCCGCCGGGGTCGGCCGCCTCGGTCTGGTCGACATGGACGTGGTCGAGACCTCCAATCTGCAGCGGCAGGTGCTGCACTTCACCGACGACGTGGGGCGGCCCAAGACCGCGAGCGCGGCGGCGAAGCTGGCTGCGCTGAACCCCGAGGTGGAGCTCGTCCCCCACCAGGTCCGGTTCTCGCGCGAGACGGCGGCGGCGCTGGTCGACGCGTACGACGTCGTCGTCACTGCGGTCGACAACTTCCCCGCCCGCTTCCTGCTGAACGACGTCTGTGTGCTGCGGCGGCGCACGCTCGTCGAGGCCGCGATCCTCCGCTTCACGGGGCTGGCGATGACGGTCAGGGGAGGGGAGACCGCCTGCTACCGCTGCGTCTTTCCCGAGATGCCCGAGGACGACGCGGCCGGGAGCCCTGCGGCGGCCGGCGTCTTCGGTCCGCTCGCCGGCCTCATGGGGTGCGTGCAAGCCTGCGAGGTGGTCAAGGTCCTGACCGGGGCCGGCAGTCCGCTGTACGGCCGGCTCCTGCAGGTGGACGTCGCCGCGATGAGCTTCCACGAGGTCGCGGTCGACCGCGATCCCGGGTGCCCCGTGTGCGGTGAGCGACCGCGGATCACCGGCCTCGCGGCGGCGGGCACCTGAATGGCCGCCGACGGCATGGTCACCGAGGTGAGCGGGCCGGATACCTACAGCACATCCGTCGGGGTGAGCTGAGTGGACGACGACGTCGCTCTCGAGGCGCTCGAGGCGCGTCTCGCGGCGCTGGGCTCGGTCTGCGTGGCCGTCTCCGGCGGCGTCGACTCGAGCCTCGTGCTGGCGCTCGCCGTGCAGGCCGTCGGCGCTGCGCGGGTCACCGCCGTGACGGCCGTGTCGCCGATCTTCCTCGCCGGCGAGCGCGACGGCGCGAGCGCCCTCGCTGCCCGGCTCGGGGTCGAGCACGTTCTGCTGCCGACCGACGAGTTGCGCGACCCCGTGTTCGTCGCCAACCCGCGCGACCGCTGCTACCACTGCAAGGCGCACCTCTTCGACGGGATCGTTACGGTAGCCCGCGAGCGCGGCCGTGCCGCGCTCGTCGACGGCGCGAACCTCGACGACCTCGCCGACCACCGGCCGGGCATGCGTGCGACGGACGAGCGCGGCGTGGTCCACCCCCTGCTCGAGGCTGGGGTGGGCAAGGCCCAGGTCCGCCGCCTGGCGCGTCGCCTGGGGCTCGTCGCCTGGGACGCGCCGCAGCAGGCCTGCCTCGCCTCGCGCTTCCCCTACGGGGAGTCCATCGACGAGGAGAAGCTGCGCCGTGTGGCCGCGGCCGAGGCGGCGCTGCACGAGCTCGGCTTCCGCCAGTGCCGCGTGCGCCACCACGGCCCGCTGGCCCGGGTCGAGGTCGAGCCCGGCGAGATCGGGCGCGCCGCGGGGGACGCGCGGGAGACCATCGCGCGGCGCCTGCGCGCCCTCGGCTTCACCTACGTGACGCTCGACCTCGACGGCTTCCGCTCGGGCAGCCTCAACGAGGCGCGCGAGCCGGGCGACGCCGCGGCCGGCCGCAGCTGACCCCGACGCGACGCCGTCGCGACTCGGTCGCGCTGCCGCCGGCGCGCGCCCGGCGTCGCACGGCGGCGTGGCACCGCCGCCAGGCGCCCGGTGTCGCACGGCGGCTTCGCGTCGCGCCGGGTGCTCTTTCGCGGCTCCGCCCGACGGCGGAGCCCTCCGGCTTCCGGCCGCGGCATGGTAGCGTACGACGGTGTGCGGAGAGGCGGCGGCCCGCCGCCACATCGGCAAAACGAGGAGGTGACGGCCGTGGTGCGCAAGCTGCTGGGTCTCGCGACGTTGGGATTCGCCGGCTGCTGGTACCTGGGGAGGGAGGCGCGCGGCTGTCACATCGTGAGCCGCGCCGTCGAGGAGATCTCATGCGACGTCACGGCCGTCTGTGAGCGCGACCCGGCGGCGACCAACAAGCTCGAGATCATCACCTCCTACTCGGGGCTGCACGCGCTCTGGCTCCACCGTCTGGCGCACAAGCTGTGGCGCGAGGGCGTCCCCGTGGTGCCACGCTGGATCTCGCAGTTCAACCGCTTTCTGACCGGCATCGAGATACACCCCGGGGCGCGCATCGGGCACGGCTTCTTCATCGACCACGGCTCGGGGGTCGTGATCGGCGAGACGGCCGAGGTCGGCGACAACGTCACCCTCTATCAGGGGGTGACCCTGGGCGGCACCGGCAAAGAGACCGGCAAGCGGCACCCGACCGTCGACGACAACGTCGTCGTCGGTGCCGGCGCCAAGGTGCTGGGCTCGGTGCACGTCGGGGAGAACGCCAAGATCGGCGCCGGCAGCGTCGTCGTCAGCGACGTGCCACGCAACTCGACGGTCGTCGGCAACCCGGGGCGTCCGGTGCTGCTCGAGGGCCAGCGCGTCGGCATCCCCGACATCGACTACCGCCATCTGCCCGATCCCGTGGCGGAGGCGTTCAAGTGCCTGGTGGCGCGCATCGTCGAGATGGAGAACGAGCTCGACGAGATCCACCCCGACCGCCGGGGGAAGCGCCGTGAGGCTGTGGCTGCGACCGAGAGGGTGCTGAAAGATCTGCTGCACTTCGACGCGGGCGCGGGAATCTGAGGAGGGCGAGATGGCGAAGGGTGAGGGACGGCTGGTGCCGGTCGACGAACTGCCGCGGCGCTCGCGGCACGGCAAGTACGCCCGCGTGCTCGAGGAGTTCCTGCGCGGGCGCGCGCGTCACGCGAGGTACGAGACCGACGCCAAGGCCTCGAACGTCGCGGCGGCGCTGCGCGCCGCCGCCCGCTCGTCGGGCGCCGGCGTCGCCGTCAAGGTCATCAACGGCGAGGTGTACCTTTCCCGGGAGTGAACCGGCGGTGTGCTACCATGGCCGCCCGGGCAGACTCTGAACGGAGCGTGATCACACCATGAGTCAGATACGTCGCCTCGTCCTCGACGTGCTCAAGCCGCACCAGCCGACGATGCTCACCCTGGCCACCAAGCTGGGTGACCTCGAGGGTGTGCACGGCGTCGACATCACCCTGTTCGAGATCGACAACAAGGTCGAGAACATCAAGATCACCCTGGAGGGCGAGGACGTCGACTTCCAGGACGTGTCCGAGGTCGTCCAGGACGCGGGCGGCAGCATCCACTCGATCGACAAGGTCTCGACCGGCCGCCGGCTCATCGAAGAGGCCGAGACGCCGCAGGACGCCGGCGCCCGCTGGATGCGCTGAGCGCCGGGTCCCGGGCGCAGCGTAGATGACCCGCAGGGCCAGGCCCACTCTCACGGCGCGCCTGCGGGCGTGGTTCCACACCCTGCGCCAGTACCACGAGATCTCAGGGGTCGGCGAGATCACCCGGCGCTACTTCGCGATGAACGGCTTCGACGGTGTCCTGACGACGCTCGGGGTGCTTGCCGGGGCGTACCTGGGCGGCGTCGACCAGGCGCGTGCTGTGGTCGTGCTCGTCGTCACGACCGCGGTGGCGATGGGGGTCTCGGGGGCCTACGGCTCGTACATGGTCGAGAGCGCCGAGCGGGGCCGCGCCCTGCGCGAGCTCGAGGAGTCCACACTCACCAGCCTCGCCGACACGACGATCGGCGAGGCCTCCCGTTACGCCTCGGTCGTCGTCAGCGCGGTCACCGGCGGGGCACCGTTCCTCGCCGGCATCGTGGCCGTGACGCCCTTCCTCCTCACCCGCCTGTGGTCCCTGGACACGGCCTACTACCTCGCCGCGGCGGTGGCGTTCGCCGAGCTCTTCCTGCTCGGGGCGTTCCTCGGCCGCGTGTCGAAGGAGCGCATCTGGGGCTACGCGCTGCGGCTCGTCGCCGGCGGTGTCCTCGCCCTCGCTCTCAGCTTGGCGCTGGGGAAGGGAGTCGGGTGACGGCCCCCGCGCCACGGCCGTCGGCGGGCCTCGCCGAGCGGCTCCTCGACGGCCTCAACGAACCCCAGCGGGCCGCGGTGACGCACGGCGACGGCCCCCTGCTGGTGCTGGCGGGGGCCGGCTCCGGCAAGACCCGGGTGCTCACGCACCGCGTCGCCTACCTGATCGCCGCCCACGGCGCGCGGCCCGACGAGATCGTCGCCATCACCTTCACCAACAAGGCCGCCGGCGAGATGAAGGCCCGCATCGAGGGTCTCGTCGGCGGCATCGCCCGCACCATGTGGATCAGCACCTTCCACTCGATGTGCGCCCGCATCCTGCGTCGCGAGGCGCAGCGCCTCGGCTACCGCTCGACCTTCTCCATCCACGACGAGGACGACCGCCGCCGCCTGCTCAAGCGCTGCCTCATGGACCTCGACATCGACCCCAAGAGAGTGCCGCCGGAGGCCGTTGCGCGTCAGATCAGCGACGCCAAGAACCAGCTGCTCGACGCGGCCGCCTACCGCGAGAAGGTGGCCGGCTTCCTCGCCGAGTCGGCGGCCGAGGTGTACGAGCGCTACGAGCGCGAGCTGGCGGCGATGAACGCCATGGACTTCGACGACCTGCTGATGAAGACGGTCGGGCTGCTCGAGCGCTTCCCCGAGCGCCGGCGCCACTACCAGCAGGCCTTCCGCTACATCCTCGTCGACGAGTACCAGGACACGAACCACGCCCAGTACCGGCTGGCCAGCATCCTCGCCGAGGAGCACCGCAATCTGATGGTGGTCGGCGACGACGACCAGTCCATCTACTCCTGGCGCGGCGCCGACATCCGCAACATCCTCGAGTTCGAGCGCGACTACCCCGAGGCGACCGTGATCCGCCTCGAGCAGAACTACCGCTCCACGCAACGCATCCTCGACGTGGCCAACGCGGTCGTCACCCACAACCGCAAGCG
>JAFGAW010000143.1 GCA_016933475.1 Thermoleophilia bacterium | reverse complement strand
CCAGGGCGCGCCGGTCGCGGTCAAGCAGCGCGTGGTCGTCGAGAAGGTCGGGCGTAACGACCCGTGTCCGTGCGGGAGCGGGAAGAAATACAAGAGGTGCCACGGGGCGTGACTCGCTCGCGGCCGCCCGCGGACTTCGCTACACTACCGCCCCATGAGCACCAGCGCCCCAGACGCACTCGTCCAGCTGGATTCGCTCCGCGAGCGACTCAAGGACGCCCACGGGCGCCTCGAGTGGCTGCGGAGCTATCTTTGACCCCCCCAGGCTGACAGCCGAGATCGCCGCGCTCGAGGAGCGCATGCAGGCCTCCGACTTCTGGGACGACCAGGAGGCGGCGACCCGCACCTCGGCCGAGTACAGCCGCGTCAAGCGCCGCCTCGACGACTTCATCGCACTCGAAGGCCGCTTCGACGACCTCGACACCACCGAGGAGCTCGCCCGTGAGAGCCTCGCCGCCGAGCTCGTCGACGAGGAGCTGCTCGGCGAGCTCGTAGCGGGCGTCGCTGAGCTGGAGCGCGAGCTCGAGCGCGGCGAGGAGCAGCGCTTCTTCGGCGGCCGTTTCGACGAGGGCGGGGCGATCCTCACGATCCACCCGGGGGCCGGCGGCACCGAGAGCCAGGACTGGGCCGAGATGCTGCTGCGCATGTACCTGCGCTGGTTCGAGCGCCGCGGCTTCAAAGTCGAGATCAACGAGGCGCAGGAGGGTGACGAGGCCGGGCTCAAGAGCGCGACCGTCACCGTCGACGGCGAGAACGTCTACGGTCTGCTGCAGTCCGAGAAGGGCGTGCACCGTCTCGTCCGTCTCAGCCCCTTCGACTCGGCCAACCGCCGGCACACGAGCTTCGTCTCCGTCGAGGTCTCGCCGCTGGTCACCGGCGACGTCGAGGTCGAGATCAACGACGACGACATCCGCATCGACACCTACCGTTCCAGCGGCGCCGGCGGCCAGCACGTCAACAAGACGAGCTCGGCCGTTCGCATCACGCACTTCCCGACCGGCATCGTCGTGAGCTGCCAGAACGAGCGCTCGCAGCTGCAGAACAAGACGGTCGCCATGAACATGCTGAAGTCGAAGATGGTCGAGCTCGAGGAGCGCAAGCGCGCCGAGGAGCTCGCCAGGGAGCGCGGCGAGCAGATGGCGGTCAACTTCGGCTCGCAGATCCGCAACTACGTGCTGCACCCCTATCAGATGGTCAAGGACCTGCGCACCGGTCACGAGGTCGGCAACGCGCAGGGCGTGCTCGACGGCGATCTCGACGGGTTCGTGCACTCGTTCCTCGTGTGGCGCGCCGCGGGGAGCCCCCCGCGGTCTTAGGGTGGGAGCCGCCGGCGACAGCACCCCCGCCGGCGACAGCACACCCGCCGGCGACAGCACACCCGCCGGCGACAGCACACCCGCCGGCGCCCGCATCCGTGTCGGCGACTACCACACTCACTCCCGATTCTCCGACGGGGAGGGTGAACCGGCCGAGCTCGTCGAGAGAGCCCTTGCCCTCGGCCTGCCGGCGATCGGGATCAGCGACCACTACGCTCCTGAGGTGCTGAAGGAGCAAGGCGGGTACGGCGTCCAGCGGGAGCGGATGGATGACTACGTGGCGGCCGTCCACGACGCCGCGCGCCGGTACCCGGAGATCACGGTGCTGTTGTCTCTCGAGGCCGACTACGTCCCCGAGGCCGAGGACGAGCTCGCCGCGATAGTCTCCGCCTACCCCTTCGACTATGTCATCGCAGGGTTGCACTTCGTCGACGGCTTCTCCTTCGATGACGCCCCCAGTCGCAACGACCGGCGCTGGCAGGACCCCGGCCTCTACCGCCGGTACTACGCACTCGTGCGTCGCGCCATGGCGACGGGGTTCTTCGACGTCCTGGCGCACATCGACTACATCCGTCTCTGGGGCCACCCTCTCCCCGGCGACATCTCGGCCGCGGAGGACGACGCGCTCGCCGCCGTCACGGAGGCCGGCGCCGCTCTCGAGATCAACACCACGGGCACCCTCGATTTTGCCGGCCGCATGTACCCGGTGCCCGGACTGCTCGCACGGGCTCGCGCGCGGGGTCTGCCGATCGTCTTCGGCTCCGACGCCCACGAGCTCGGGCAAGTCGGGTGGATGTTCGACGAGGCCGTCGCTCTCGCCCGCGGCGCGGGCTACGACACGTGGTGCGAGCTCCCGTCGCGCCGCGAGCGCCCGTTCGTGTGAGCGCCGGGAGGGCTGAGCGCATCAGTCCCCCCGTCACGGCGTCCCTGCACGCGTCTGACCGCCTTGTCGATCTTGTCATCCTGGCGGCTCTCGTACTCGCGCGGCGCAGACGACTGACCTGACGCCCGCGTCTGCGCGCCGATGCCCGGCCAGGCATCCCACTTGTGCTTTCCGGCGAAATGCTGTGGCGTTGGCGCTCCATCTGGTACAGAATCTCGGGTGTAGACGCTATGGTCACGTACGGTCGCACGCAGGGGTCCTCCCCGAGGGGGGTCGCCGGTGGTCGCGACCGGCGGACCGTCGTCACGCCGGGGGGAGGATCTGATGGACGAGGTCGTCGTCAAGCTGCCCGACCTGTGGGCCGACCACCACGTGCTCAGGGTCAGGGAGGCCCTCGCCAGGGCGCCCGGGGTGGCCGCCGTCGTGGCGAGCGCCAAGGATCACGAGGTCCTGGTCTCCATCGACCCGGCCGCGACGTCGCCGGACGCCGTCGTCGCGGCGCTTGCCGCGGCCGGCTACGAGGCCGGCGAGCTCTCCGCCGACGAGGTGCGCAAGGACAAGCCCGCCTGGGCGACGGCGCCTCGCGTCACCGGCACCAACGCGACCGACCTCGCGATGTCGGGCGACTACCGCAAGTACTGATCCCTTCGAGACGTGCGGGAGACATGAGCATGGGAGACGCGAAGAGCATCGACCCGGCCGCCCTCGAGATGCTGCGCCACGCCGACGAGTGCGGTGTGGAGACCATCTTCTCGCGGGCGGATGCGATGAAGCCTTGCCCCATCGGGGAGTCGGGCGCCTGCTGCCGCATCTGCAGCATGGGACCCTGTCGCCTGGTCGGCAAGGACGCCGAGGAGAAGACCGGCCTCTGCGGAGCCGACCTGCCGACGATCGCGGCGCGGCACTTCGCCCGCCAGGTGGCCGGCGGGGCCGCGGCGCACTCCGACCACGGCCGCGACATGGCGATGACGCTGCGCGCGGTCGCCACCGGCGAGGCGCACGGCTACAAGGTCAAGGACGAGCAGAAGCTCATGGCCGTGGCCGCCTTCATGGGCGTGCCGACCGGCGGCCGCAACGTCAACGAGATTGCCCTTGACGTGGCCGACGTCGCCCTGGCGCAGTTCGGCCAGCCGCTCGGCGAGATCGTCTACACGCGTCGCGCGACGCCCAAGCGACAGGCACTGTGGAAGAAGCTCCGCCTCACGCCGCGCGCCGTCGACCGCGAGATCGTCGAGATCCTGCATCGCACCCACGAGGGCGTCGATCTCGACGCCGAACACATCCTCAAGGCGTCGCTCCGCTGCGCCCTCGCCGACGGCTGGGGCGGGTCGATGCTCTCGACCGACATCAGCGACATCCT
>JAFGAW010000142.1 GCA_016933475.1 Thermoleophilia bacterium | reverse complement strand
CTTCAGGCGGCCGGCCCGGCGCCGTTGCCCGGGGTCGCGGCCCCCGCCGCCGCCGGCTCGTCGGGGAGCGGCGGCGCCGTGGCGCTCGTCGCCGGGCGCAGGCGGGCCGGCCATACTGCACCGACCGCCTGCGCCGCATCGGCCGGCGTCTCTATCGGCGGCAGCGGCTGCGGCAGCTCGATGGTGAACTCGGCCCACTCGCCGGGGGCGGAGTTCGCGCGGATCCGCCCGTGGTGCAGTTGGATGATGCGCCACGAGTTGTACAGGCCGAGGCCGCTGCCTCGGCGCGGGTCGCCCTCGCGCTTGATGCGCGAGAAACGGCGGAAGAGCTTGGCCTTGTCGGCGGCGGTGAACCCGCGCCCCTCGTTCCACACGCGCACCGTCACCCGCGTGCGCTCGGCGGCGATGCGGACGACGACTCGCCCTCCCTCGCGTCCGTACCGGGCGGCGTTGGTCAGCAGGTTGACGAACACGATGCGGAGGAGAGTGGGGTCGCAGTCGGCCATCGCGCGCGGCGTCTGCGTGCTGTCGATCTCGACGGTCATGTCGCGCTCGTCGAACTGCGGCCGCACGAGCTCGATGCTGGGCGCGATCACGTCGTCCTCGAGGCGCACGTTGGGCTTGAACTCGGCGTGCAGCTCCTGGCCCTCGACGCGGGCGAGGTCGAGGTACTCGCGCACCAGCTCGAGCAGGTACTCGCCCTTGTGGATCAGGCGCTCGAGCTTGAGCTTCTGGGTCGAGGAGAGCTCGCCCAGGTAGCCGCCGGCGAGCAGCTGGGCGTCGGTGACCATCGAGGCGACCGGGCTCTTGAGCTCGTGGCTCACGAAGCCGAGCATCTCGAGGTACGCGCGGTTGACCTCCTCGAGCTGCTCGATGCGCCAGGCCTTCTCGACCGCCTGGCTGAGGCGCTCGCTGATCGACATCTGCAGCTCGACGTGTCGTCGCGTGTAGGCGTTGGGCTCGAGCGTGTTGCGGAACATGAAGCCGAGCACGCGGCCCTCGACGACCAGCGGGCAGGTGAGGCTCGAGCGCACGCCCTCGCGCAGCAGGCGCTCGGTCGAGCGGCTCTGGGGGTGCTCGCCGGCGTACTGGGCCAGGTCGCCGATGATGCGCGGTGTGCCGGTCTCGAGCACCGCCGCGAGCGAGCTGTTGTGGAGGTCCTCGGTGTAGCCCGGGGTCAGCTGCAGCTGGTCGTACTTCGTGCGCACCTGGTGGGCGACGATGCGCCGTCCGTCCTCCTCGATGAAGGCGAGGCTCATGCGGTCGCAGGGGATCAGGGTCGGCGCCTCGAGGAAGAGGAAGTCCATGACGTCCTCGAGGGTCGGCTTGGCGGCGATGCGCTGGTTGATGATGCGCAGCATGCGGCGCTCGTCGGAGGTGTTGCGCCCGAAGCCGTTGCGGTCGCGGTACGGGTCGACATAGCTGACCGTCGGCGCCGCAGGCTCCGGCGTCTGCCACGGACCCTGGGGGAGGCTCCTGCGCGGCACCGCGGGCCTCCCTCTCAGTACTCGGGCGGCAGGGTCTTGAGCTGGGTGGCGCTGAAGACCGGGCCGTCCTTGCACACGTAGTACGGCCCGATGTTGCAGCGCCCGCACTTGCCCACGCCGCACTTCATGCGCATCTCGAGGGTCGTGAAGACGTCGTCGTCGGCGAACCCGAGGTCGGCGAGCACGGGGAAGCTGAACTTGATCATGATCGGCGGCCCGCAGACGACGGCGACGGCGTCCTTTGCCGAGGGCGCGACCTCGCCGAGGACGGTCGGCACGAAGCCGACCCGACCGTCCCAATCGGGGGTCTCGCCGCCGGGATCGACCGTCGTCACCATGTTGACGTCGGCGCGCCCGGCCCACTCCTCGAGCTCGCGCTTGTAGACCAGGTCGTCGACGCTGCGCGCTCCGTAGACGATGGTCACGTCACCGAACTCGTCGCGGCGGTCGAGGACGTTCCAGATGACGCAGCGCACGGGGGCGAGACCGATGCCGCCGGCGACGAAGAGCACGTTCTTGCCGTGCCAGTCGTCGACCGGGAACCAGTTGCCGTACGGGCCGCGGAACCCCATCGTGTCGCCGACGTTGAGCTCGCGCAGCGCCGCAGTGACCTTGCCGACGGTCTTGAAGGTGCACTCGAGGGCGCCGGCGCGGGTCGGTGGGCTGGCGATGCAGAAGGTGCACTCGCCGGCGCCGAAGGCTGAGTACTCGCCGAACTGACCGGCACGGAAGGCGAAGCTCTCGCGCAGGCCCTCGTCGTTGAACTCGAGCCTCAGGGTGCGCGTGTCGACGGTCTCGTCCACGAGGTCGACGACGGTCATGAGGCTGGGCTCGTAGATCGTCGGCGTGGGGCGGGGCTCGCGGCCGGTCACCGGCGTGCTCATGCCTCACCTCCGTCCGCGGCGGCCACGGCGGCCTCGGGGCGCCGCGCCGCAACGTCGATCGCGCCGAGGATCTCGACGAGGTCCTGGCCGGCGTGGCACTCGCGCGAGCAGCGACCGCACCCGGTGCACAGCACCTCGCCGAAACGCAGCGGGTAGATGGAGAACTTGTGGTTCACGCGCTGGCGGAAGCGGGCGTTCTGGTCGTCGCGCGGGTTGTGGCCTGAGGCGTGCACGGTGAACTTGCCGGTCTGGCATGTGTCCCACAGGCGCCGGCGGGTGCCACGGCCGACACCCTCGGTCTCGTCGACGATGTCGAAGCAGTGACAGGTCGGGCAGACGAAGGCGCAGGCGCCGCAGCCGTGACAGCGGACGCCGAGCGCAGCGAGCTCGGGGTCGTCGAAGTGGCCGGCGATCCAGTCGCGCACCGAATCGGCGTCGATCTCGAGGTTGGCGCGCACGCGCTCGGCGGCGGTGCGGCGGCGCTCGGCCCCCTCGGCGACGAGCGCCGGTGCTGCCGGGCCGAAGCGCTCGGCGTGCGCGGCGACGAACGCGGCGCCCTTCTCGGTGGTCGGCTCGACGACCCATCCGCCCGTGACCGGTGTCAGGAGTCCGTCGGCGCCGCGCGCCGTGTCGGGCGCGAGGCCGACCGCGGCGCAGAAGCACGAAGAGTCCTCGACCGGGCAGGCGAGGCTGAAGACCGTGGTCGCCGCGCGACGCTCGTTCCAGGGGTCGTCGGCGTAGTCCCAGTTCATCACGTGGTCGACGATCTCGAGGGCGGCTGCGTCGCAGGGCTTCACGCCGAGGGCGACGCGTGGCCGCGTGGCCGCGGCGCTGCGCTCGATCCCGACGTCGGCGCCGTGCTGCCGCCAGCCGAAGAGGGCCTCGGTCTGGGGCAGGAAGAAGCCTTTGAGCGAGAGGCGAGGCATGCCCGGCCCGAGCAGGGGGGTGACGCCCGGCGGGAGGACGCGGTACTCGAGCGCGGGGCGACCGTGGAGGACGTCGGCCGCCGCGGCCGCCGGCGACGCTGCGGCGGCCTCGACGATGCCGATCACCTCGACATCGGCCGCCGCCAGCTCGTCGACGAGCGCTGCGAGCTCGCCTTCGGCGAGGAAGAGGGCCGGCGCCGCGTCGGTCTGTCGTTCCTGGCTCATCGGATGAACTCCTCGGCGTCGTCGAGGCGGTAGTCGCCGACGGGCGCCGGGACCTCGGGGTCGTCGCCGGCGACGTAGTCGAAGCGCTGACGCACCGCCTGCGCGAGCTTGCGGTTGAGGAGCATGAGTGGGAGGCCGGACGGGCAGGCGCGCTCGCACTCGCCGCACTCGACACAGCGCCCGGCGAGGTGGAGGGCGCGGGTGAGGTTCCAGGAGAGGTTGCCGCGCGGGTGCGACGCGGCGTCGATCCATTGCGGCACGCTCTTGTCGGCGACACAGCGCTCGCAGATGCAGAGCGGACACACCTCGCGGCAGGCGTAGCAGCGCACGCAGCGCGAGAACTCCTCGACCCAGAAGTGCCAGCGCTCGGCGACGGGGGCGTCTTCGAGTTCGGCGACGCGCTCGTCGACGGTCTTCGGCGGCCGCGGCGGCTCCGCCTGCGGATCGCCGACGAGGTAGTCGACGAGGTGCGGCTCGCGGTTGTCGCAGCGGTAGCAGCGCGGTGACACGGTCTCGGGAGTGAGGTCGGCGGGCTCGTCGAGCTCGGCGACCTCGAGCACGCCGCCGCAGCGCACGCCGATGAGCACGACCTGGTCGCGGCTGAGCTGCGCTTCGCGCAGCAGGCCCGCGACCGCCTTGGCGTCGCAACCCTTGATCACGACCGCCGGGCGGCCGAGCGCGGCGACCTGTCGGCGCCGCGGGTTGAGGTAGGTGGCGAGGTTGTGCACGCAGCGCGTGTCGAAGACCAGGCGCTCGACGTCGTCGGGCGTGGTGACGAAGGCCGGTCGCACCCCGCGACGACCCTCCTCCCAGCCGATGACGACGTCCGCCTCTCCCTTGGCGAGCACGTGGCGCGCGACGCCGTGGAGATCGCCGGTCTCGTCGGGCGCACCCGTCTCCGGGTACCGGTCCGGCGCCGCTTCGCGTGCCGCACCAGGCGCCCCGGTCGTGGCCTCCGGCGCCTCCGTCGTGAGGTCGTGCGGCTCGGTCACGGCGCCGTCCTCCCGAGGAGCCCTTCGATCGTGGCATACGACTCGCCGCTCGCGTCGGGCAGGTCGACCAGGCGTCGGTACTCGTCGAAGGGACCGAGGGCTCGTACCCGTGCGACGGTGTCGTTGACGACGTCCCGCCACTTCGCGCCCTCCGAGGCCGACACCCAGGAGAACGTCATGCGCCCCGGGTCGATGCCGACGAAGGCGGCGAGCTCACGGAACAGGGCGAAGCGGCGCCGGGCGTGGTAGTTGCCGGCCGTGTAGTGGCAGTCGGCCGGGTGGCAGCCGCTGACGATCACCCCGTCGGCGCCGCGCTCGAACGCCTTGACGATGAAGAGCGGGTCGATGCGCCCGGTGCAGGGCACGCGGATGATGCGCACGTTGCTCGCCATGTGCAGACGGCTGGTCCCCGCGAGGTCGGCGCCGGTGTAGGTGCACCAGTTGCAGACGAACGCGGTGATGCGCGGCTCGAACTCGTCTGCGTGCCCGTCGCCGCTCATCGCACCGTCCGCTCTGTCGGGGTCCGTCTCATCGGTCCTCACCTCACGGCCAGAAGGCCAGCGCCTCGATCTCGGAGTACATCTCCGCGTCGGTGAAGGTCGCGAGCTCGATGCTCTTGCTCATGCACACCGCCTGGCAGGTGCCGCAGCCTTGACAGACGCCGGGGTTGATGCTCGCCACGGTGCGCACGACGTTGCCGTCGCGGTCGCGGATCTCCTTGGCCTCGACCGCGCCGTACGGGCACACGCGCTGACAGGTCAGGCACCCGACGCAGGTGGTCTCGTTGACGGCGGCCACGGCCGGCTCGCGCTCGAGCTCGGCGACGCTGAAGAGCCCGAGCACCTTGGCCGCCGCCGCGCTCGCCATCGCCACCGAGTCGGGGATGTCGCGCGGTGCCTGGCAGGCGCCGGCCACGTAGACCCCGGCGGTGTTGGTCTCGACCGGGCGCAGCTTGGGGTGCGCCTCGTTGATGAACCCGTGCTCGTCGTAGCTCACGGAGAGCGTCTGGGCGAGCTGCTTGATGCCCGGCTGCGGGCGAATCGCCGTGGCCAGCACGACCATGTCGGCGTCGATCTCGACCGGCTCGTGGGCGAGTGTGTCGTAGCCGACGACCTTGATCACGTCGCCGTCGCGATACAGGCGCGAGACGCGGCCGCGCAGGTACTCGGCGCCGTCCTCCTCGACGGCGCGCCGCGTGAACTCGTCGTAGCCCTTGCCGGCGGCGCGCACGTCCATGTAGAAGAGGACGGCGCGGCCGTCGTGCACCTTGTGCCGGTAGAGCATCGCGTGCTTGGCGTTGTACATGCAGCAGATCTTGCTGCAGTAGGCCATGCCCTTCTCGGGGTCGCGCGAGCCGACGCAGTGGACGAAGACGACCGTCTGCGGCACCTTGCCGTCTGACGGCCGGCGCAGCTCGCCGGCGGTCGGCCCTGAGGCCGAGGCGAGGCGCTCGAACTGCAGCCCGTCGATAACGTCGGGGATCTCGCCGTAGCCGTACTCGCCGTAGCCCGTGAGCCCCTCGGGCTGCGCGCGGCCGATGGAGTAGAGCTGGTAGCCCGTGGCGACGACGATGGCGCCGACCTCCTCGGTGACCAGCTCGTCCTGCTGGGTGAAGTCGATGGCCCCCTTGAGGCAGGCCTCGGCGCACTTGCCGCAGACCTCCTTCTTGATGCCCTTGGCGATGGCCTTGAAGCGCCCGCAGTTGGCGCGGTCGATGACGGGCGTGTTCGGGACGGCCTGGGGGAAGGGGACGTAGATCGCCGAACGTGTGCCGAGACCGGCGTCGAACTCGCTCGGGGTGCGCCGGTTGGGGCACGCCGCCAGGCAATCGCCGCAACCGTTGCACACGTCGGCGTCGACGCTCCGTGCCTTCTTGCGCACCGTGACCGTGAAGTTGCCGATGTAGCCGTCGACCGCCTCGACCTCGCTCCACGTCATCAGCTTGATGTTGGGATGCTGGTAGGCCTCGACCATGCGTGGCGTGAGGATGCACTGCGAGCAGTCGAGTGTGGGGAAGGTCTCGGAGAGTTGCGCCATGTGACCGCCGATCGAGGGGTCCTTCTCGACGAGGACGACCTCGTGCCCGCCGTCGGCGATGTCGAGCGCCGCCTGGATGCCGGCGATGCCGCCGCCGATGACCAGGGCACGCTTGGTCACCGGGATGTGGATCGTCTGAAGGGGTTCGTTGTGCTTGACCTTCTCGACGATCGTCCGCGCCGTGTCGATGGCCTTGGCCGTCGCGGCGTCGCGGTCCTCGTGGATCCACGAGCAGTGCTCGCGGATGTTCGCCATCTCGCACATGAAGGGGTTGAGACCGGCCTGGGAGGCCGCCCGCCGGAAGGTCTTCTCGTGCATGTGCGGCGAGCAAGCCGCCACGACGACCCCGGTGAGCCGTTTGTCGATGATCGCCCGCTTGATGAGCGCCTGGCCGGGGTCGGAGCACATGTACTTGTAGTCCTCGGCGTGAGCGACCCCGGGGTGGCCGGCGAGCGTCTCGGCCACGGCGGCGCAGTCGACGGTGCGGCCGATGTTCTCGCCGCAGTGGCAGACGAAGACGCCGATGCGGGCCATCAGGAGCTCTCCTGCGCGGCGGCGGCGGTGGCTGTGGCCTCGGCCTCGGCGGCGAGCGAGGCGAGCAGGGGCTCGGTGTCGACGAAGTGGCGGGCGAGGCCGAGCTCGCCGGGCGAGAGGCCGATGGCCAGGCCGACCAGGTCGGTGATGAAGAGCGCCGGCAACGGCTCCTCGCCGCGCGCGGTCATCGCCGCCTGCCGCAGGTCGAGGTTGGTGTGGCAGAGCGGGCAGGCGACGGCGATCGCCTGGGCGCCGTGGGCGCGGGCGTCGGCGACGATGCGCCGCCCGAGCCGCACGACCGACTGCGTGCGCGAGATCGAGAAGGCGCCGCCGCAGCACTCGACCGCCATGTTCCAGGCGACCGGCGAGGCGCCGGCGGCGCTGATCACGGTCTCCATCGTCGCGGGCTGTTCGGCGTCGTCGAAGCCCGTGACCTCGTTGGGACGTACGAGAAGACAGCCGTAATAGGCCGCGACGCGCAGGCCCGCGAGCAGCGGCGGGTCGACGCGGGCCGCGACGAGCTCTTCGATGCGGGGCGCGTAGGCGGCGAGCAGGTCGACCACGTTGTGGATGTGCAGGGCCGGCGGCAGCGAGTGGCCGAGGATCCCCGGCATGCGTGCCGCGAGGTCGGCGTCGGCGCCGAGCTCGTGCTGGGCCGTCGCCAGCCGGTTGTAGCACGCGGCGCAGGGGGCGACGACCTCGTCGGCTCCCTGTTCCGCGGCGAGGGCGAGGTTACGCGCCGGCAGGGCGACGCCCAGGTCTCGGCTGATCGGGTGCGCCGAGCTCGCGCCGCAGCAGCTCCAGTCGTCGATCTCGGTCATCTCGATGCGCAGGGCCCTGGTCACCGCGAGGAAGCTCTCCTCGAACTCGCGCGACGTGCCCTTGAGTGAACAACCGGGGTAGTAGGCCAGCGTCATGCGTGACCCCCCTCGGCCCCGCCGCCGGGGTCGCCCCCGCCGGGCGCGCCGCCTGCGTCGTCGGCGGCCGGGGCATGCCCGGCGCCGGAGAGATCGGAGGCCCGCACGCCGCAGCGCTCGAAGATGGCCCGCACCTCACCGATGCCGTGCAGGCGGTGCGGCAGGGGGTGCAGCTTGCCGCGGCGGACGAGGCCTGGGGCGTTGCCGATGTCGTCGAGCAGCGCGCGGCTGCGCAGCTTGTACTCCGCGAAGAACCCCGCCTCGTAGAGGCGCCCCGTGAGGCGCACCTGGTCGAGGAAGGAGCGGTGGAAGGCGGCGATGGACCGCGGCACCTCGCGGCGGCCGTCGAGGACGGCGGCCTCGCGCAGCGCGTCGATGATCGCCGCCGGGTCGGTGCCGGTCGGGCAGCGCTCGCTGCACGTCTCACAGGTCAGGCAGAGCCACAGCGAGTCGGCGGAGAGCACCTCGGCGAACCGGCCGTGCGCGGTGAGCCGCATGATGTCGTGCGGCGGCAGCGTCATCTCGGAGACCATGGGGCACCCGGCCGAGCACTTGCCGCACTGATAGCAGCGGGCGGCCGCAGAACGTGTCTCCGCGAGCAGCCGTACGACCGCGTCGCTGCGGGACATCGCTCCGGACTGGTTCGTCACGGGCTCGCCGGACCTCCTGCCTGGTGCTCGAGAGAGGTGCGTTCACCAGCTTGGCCACCCCCCTATGGACCCTTGCGCCTGATTGTAGGGTCTGGGCACGAGGGTGGCAACAGGAAGCTCGCGGGTCGCCTGCGGATGCGCCGAGGCCCGGGCCGCGCATCGCGCGGCCCGGGCCTCGGCCGTCGCCGCCCGGGAGCGGCTCCCGTCTGGTGGGGTCTTACTTCTGCGGGATGTGCTTGCCGCGTGCCGTGTAGCTCGTGTGCAGCAGCTTGTGGCTCTTGTG
>JAFGAW010000141.1 GCA_016933475.1 Thermoleophilia bacterium | reverse complement strand
GTGGTCGGTCGCGGCCGCTCATGGCCGTGGCCACTCAAGCCGGGAGCCACTGCGGTCGCGGCCGCTCAAGTCTGGCGCCACTGCGCTCGCGGCCGCTCAAGTCTGGAGCCACTGCGCTCGCGTTCAAGAGGTGACGAGAAACGTCAACGGAGCGGGTGACGGCTGCAGCCGGCGAGCGTTCCGCGGGGACACGCGGCGCACGAGCGGGCGGCAGGAGCCGGACGGAGGCGAGGGCGCGAGGCGTGCCGCCTCGCGCCCTCGCGGCTTTCGCTCGCGCCGAGCCTGCGTTAGCATCGCCTCCACTGACCCATCGCCGGCGCGCCGCGGCACCCCGCCGCGCCGCGCGCCACCTGGAGGAGGCGGGAGTTATGGGCGATCAGACGCGCCCCAACGTGCACACACCACCCCCCGGCCCGAAGAGTCAAGCGCTGATGAAGCGCGGCGACGACATCTTCCTCGGCGTCTCGCTGATCGGAGCGTGGCCTCCGAGCCACTTCGTGTCGCGGTACCGCGACGGCTGGTTCCTCGAGGACGTCGACGGCAACCGCTACATCGACTGGCTCGCCGGCTGGGCCTCGTCGCCCCTGGGCGGCGGCAACCCCGAGCTCGTCGAGGCCGCCACCACGGCCCTCAAGGAGTACGGTACCGAGTGCCTCTCGTCGCTGACCACCTGGCACCAGTACCAGCTCGCCGAGAAGGTCGTCGAGATCGCCCCCAAGCCGCTCACCAAGCTCGTCTACGACACCACCGGCAGCGAGGTCGTCGAGAACGCGGTGCGCATCATGCGCGAGGCCGCGGGCCCCGGGCGCCCGTTCGTCATCACCTTCCTCGGCAGCTTCCACGGCGGCAACTACGGCACCGGCGCCATGGGGCCGCACAACGCCCACTACAACCACGCCATCGAGCCGTACATGAGCGGCTGGATCAACGTCCCCTTCCCCACCTGCTACCGCTGCCCGTACCACCTCGACTACCCGAGCTGCGACATCGCCTGCCTGGGCTACATCGAGGAGATGATCCTGCGCTACAAGGCGACGCCCGACAGCATCGCCGGCGTCGCCGTGGAGTTCATCCAGGGCGAGAACGGCATCCAGATCCCGCCGCCGGAGTGGCCCAAGCGCCTCTCCGACCTGTGCAAGAAGCACGGCTGGATCCTCTACAACGACGAGGTCCAGGAGGGCATGGGGCGCTGCGGCGACTGGTTCCTCCTCGAACAGTACCCCGGGGTCGAGTGCGAGCTGCTCTCGCTCGGCAAGGGCAGCTCGGGCGGGCTCATCCCGATCTGCTACACGCTGGGCTCCGACCGTATGAGCGAGCCGGCCGGCGAGCTCTACACCGGCGGCACCTTCGCCGGCTCGCCGGTGGGCTGCATGGTCGGCATCAAGATGATCGAGATCATCAAGCGCGACAAGGTGCTCGACAACGTCAAGGCGATCGAGAAGGTCGCCAAGGCCAAGTTCGGCGCGATGAAGGAGAAGTACGAGGTCGTCGGCGACGTGCGCGTCAAGGGCTGCTACCAGTGCGTCGAATTCGTCGAGGACAAGGAGTCGAAGGCGCCGGCCCTCGACATCACCCGCGAGGTCGTCTACGGCATGGAGCGCCGCGGGGTCATCCCGATCTACGAGCCGGCCTTCAACTGGTTCCGCCCGACGCCCGCCCTCAACATGCCGCCCGAGCTCTTCGCGCTCGGCTGCGACCTGGTCGAGGAGTCGGTCGCCGAGGTCTCGAAGAAGTACGGCAAGGGCATCGCCTGAGCGGTCGCGGCGGCATCTGACCGGCGCAGCCATCGCCTGAGAGATACGAGGAGCGGCGGAGACGCGCGAGGGCGGCGGCAGGCCCGAAGGCCCTGCCGCCGCCCTCGCCACTCTCCGGTCCGACCACACCGCTCTGATTGACCACGGCCGGCGAGCCGCCGAGGGCGACCGCGCCGTCCGATCGACACAAGGAGGACGACATGGGCAACGGCGAGATGCCGTACGCGGGGATCGCGACCTTCCTCAAGGCGCCGCACATCCCCGAGCCGACCCTCGACGACGGCGAGATCGCCGTGCTCGGGATCCCGTTCGACGAGGCGACGACGTCGCGCAGCGGCGCACGCTTCGGGCCGCGCGGCATCCGCGACGTGTCGACCTTCTGGGCCTACCGCACCGGCGCCGACGCCTACCTCGACGTCGAGCTCGGCGAGGGCAAGGCGCGCGAGATCCTCGGCGGCGTGCGCTTCGTCGACGCCGGCGACGTCGTCCTCGGGCCGACGCAGCCGGTCGACGACCGGCACGCCGCCGTCGGCGCGCGCCTCGAGCCCATCGTCCGCGCCGGCCTCTTCCCCGTCGTCCTCGGCGGCGACCACTCGGTGACCCTGCCGGCGATGATGGCCGTCCACGCGGCGCGCGACGGCAAGCCCTTCCAGCTCGTCCACTTCGACACCCACACCGACTACTGGGACGAGGAGGGCGGCCAGCGATACACGCACGGCAACCCGATGATCCGCGCCGACGAGCAGGGCCTCCTCACCGGCATCACCCAGTACGGCCTGCGCGGCCTCTACGGCCCCGACATGGACTTCGACCTCATGGCCGAGCGCGGCGCCAGGCTCTTCTGGTGCGAGGAGGCCAAGCTCATGTCGCCGGAGGAGCTCGTCGCCCACCTCGAGCCGGGCGTCGACACCTACGTGACCTTCGACATCGACGCCCTCGACCCGGCGATCGCCCCCGGCACCGGCACGCCCGAGCCGGGCGGCTTCACCTATTACGAGGCCAAGGCGATCCTGCGCGCCGTCTGCGCGCGCGTGAACGTCATCGCCCTGGACATGGTCGAGGTCGCCCCGGCCTACGACGGCCCGGGGCAGCTCACCGCGCTGCACGCCACGCGCCTGATCATCGACACGGTCGGGGCGGTGTTCGCGGCGCGCGCGTAGCGCGTCCGGGGCGGCGTTCGCGGCGCGCGGGTGAGACAGCTCGGGAGTGAGACGCCGCCGCGTGAGCGCGTGAGGCCCGGACTCGCCGCGGCGAGCCCGGGCCTCACGCGCGTCCGCCGACGGCCGGGCCTCAGAGGAAGAGCACGAGGCTGGCGGCCATCACGGCCAT
>JAFGAW010000140.1 GCA_016933475.1 Thermoleophilia bacterium | reverse complement strand
GTCCTCCTGCAGCCGCTGCACCTGCGCGATGCGGTGCTCGAGCCCTTCCTTCAGGTCGACGATGAGGGCGGTCTCGTAGAGCAGCGCACGGGCCGCCTCGATGCTCACCTTCATGTCGGCGAGCAGGGCCTTGACGGCGGTGAGCTCGGCGATCGGCGCGCCGAACTGCACGCGCTCTTTCGCGTACTTCGCCGCCGCCCGGTACGCCGCCTCGGCGATGCCCTGCGCCTGGGCGGCGATCGCCAGGCGGGCGCCGTTCATCAGGGCCATGACGTAGGTCGTGAGACCGCGCCGGCGCTCGCCGACGAGCAGCGCCGGCGCGTCGTCGAACTGCAGCTCGCAGGTCGGCGAGCCGTGGATGCCGAGCTTGTCCTCGAGGCGGCGGATGCGCATGTGCTCGTCGCGCTCGTAGAGGAACATCGAGAGGCCGCGGCCGTCGGTCGTGCCCTCCTCGCTCCGCGCCAGCACGAGCGAGACCTGGCCGCAGCCGTTGGTGATGAAGCGCTTCACGCCGTTGAGACGCCAGACGCCGTCCTCACCGAGAGTGGCCTTGAGCTGGACGTTCTGGAGGTCGCTGCCGGCTTCGGGCTCGGTGAGCGCCATCGAACCCGTCACCTCGCCGCTCGCGAACCGCGGCAGGTAGGCCTCCTTGAGCTCCTCCGAGGCGAACTTGTTCACGGTCTCGGAGATGTCCTGGAGGCCGAAGATGTTCATCAGCGCGGGGTCGGCGCGCGAGATCATCTCGACGATCATCACGGACACGGCGACGGGGAAGTTGAGGCCTCCGTAGCGTCGCGGCAGGGTGATGCCCATGAGGTCGGCCTGTCGAAGGCGCTCGAGCGACTCGCTGATGCCGCCGGCGTAGCAGACCTCCCCGCCGACGAGGGCCGAGCCCTCGCGGTCGACCGACTCGGCTCGCGGGGCGACGAACTCGCCGGCGATCTCGCCGGCGATCTCGAGCGCGCGCTCGTACGAGTCGAGGGCGTCCTCGAAGTCGCGCGGGGCGTAGGCGAAGTCGCGCGCCTGTGCGTACCCATCCTCGCGCAGCGCGACGATGCGCGCGAGGTCGAGACGGCGCAGCGTCGCGCCGAGGTCGGCGTTGTCGGTGAAGAAGTTGCTCACGCCGTCCCCTTCTTCCTGTAGGCGCGGAGCAGCAGGGGGATGACCTTGTGGAGGTCGCCGACGATGCCGTAGTGGGCGACCGAGAAGATGGGCGCGCCGGGGTCTGAGTTGATGGCGAGGATGCGCGCCGACTGGTCCATGCCGGCGCGATGCTGAACCGATCCCGAGATGCCGCAGGCGACGTAGAGCTTGGGGCGGACGGTGACACCCGTCTGGCCGACCTGGTGGTCGTGGTCGATCCAGCCCGCGTCGACGGCGGCGCGCGAGGCACCGACGACGCCGCCCAGCGTGCGGGCGAGCTCCTCGACGAGGGCGAAGCCCTCGCGCGAGCCGACCCCGACACCGCCGGAGACGACGATGCGCGCGCCCTTGAGGTCGACGGTCTTCTCCTCCTGCGCGCGGCGCACGATGCGCACGGCGAAGTCGGCGTCGTCGAGGAGGATGGGGCCGTCGGCGGAGCCGACCCTCGTCGTGGTGTCGCCCGCGGAGGCGTTGTCGGCCGTCGTGACGCCCGGCGCCGTCGATGCGGCTCCAGGCGCGGCCGCCGCGCCGTCGGGGCGCGCCACGGCGACCTCGACGACCTCGCCCGCCCGCGTCTCGTCCGCCTCCGGCATGACCATGACGCCCTCGCGCACGGTCGCCATCTGCGGTACGTGCTCGGGGCTCACGATGGTGGCGACGATGTTGCCGCCGAAGGCGGGGCGGATCTGGTAAAGCAGATCCTCAGTGACGACGCCCTTCAGCTCTAGGTCGCCGATGCGCAGGTCGGTGCAGTCGGCGGTGAGGCCGGTGCGCAGCGTGCTGGCGACGCGGGGGCCGAGGTCGCGGCCGGTGGTGCTGGCGCCGTAGAGGACGATCTGCGGCCGGTGGCGGCGGACAAGGCCGGCGACGAGGCGCGTGTACGGCAGCGC
>JAFGAW010000139.1 GCA_016933475.1 Thermoleophilia bacterium | reverse complement strand
GGGGCCGGAAGACGACGTGACGCGGGTCCGGCCCGGCGACGACGAGGGGCCGGAAGACGACGTGACGCGGGTCCGGCCCGGCGACGAAGCGACGGGGGTAGCGCCGGGGCCCGGCACGACGCCCGACGACGCGGCCGAGCCCACGGGCGATGTCGCGGTGACCAGCGTCGCGCCCCCCGAGGAGCCGCCGACGCGGGCGCTGCCCGGCGAAGCGGCGACGCGCGTCCTTGACGCGCCGCCGACGCCGGGCACGCCGCCGCCGGTCGGCCGCGAGGTCTGGACGTCGCCGGCCGCGCCCGCCGACGGTGGTGCCGGGTGGCGCCCGCCCCGCGTCGTCTGGTTCGCCCTCATCGGCATCGCCGTCGGGCTCGGCCTGGCCGTCGCCGTCGCTTTGCTCATGAGAGGGCCCGACCTCGAGCCCTTCGTCGGCACGTGGGGCCCCACGGCCGACAGCCTCGGGCCGCTCGGCGGCCTCGTGATCGAGGACCAGGACGGCATGGCCGCGGTGACCGTCTACTCCGCCGAGGTCGAGGCGATCGCCACGGTCGCCGCAACGTGGGAGGACGACGACCTGGTCGTCACCTTCGCCGACGCCGGGCCGTTGGCGGACGGCGGCGGCCCGGCGACGCTACGCCTCGCCTACCGCGAGGACGACGACCACCTCGTGGCGACCCTCGAGTCCGCGAGTGGGACCGCCGTGCAGCGCCTGGCGCGGGTCTCGTCACTGGGGCCGGGGCCGGCGGAGACCAGCCCAGCGCCCGCGTCTAACGCGACGCCGACCCAGACGCCGACGGCCACGCCGACCGCGACGGGCAGCCCGGGCACCAGCCCGACGCCGACGGCATCGCCCGACGACCAGATCCGGGCCGCGGTCACCCGTCTGCAGGTCGGCGTGCTGAGCTGGGCGGCCGAACACGGCGGCCTCTTCCCGCCCGTGAGCGAGGTGACCGCCGCCGGTGAGATCGGCGCCCTGGTCGACCCGTGGCCCGAGAATCCGTTCACCGGCGCCCCGATGCAGCCCGGCAGCGCACCGGGCGACTACACGTACGAGCAACTCGACGCGGGGCAGACGTACAGGCTGACCGGCTACCTGAGCGACGGGGCCACGGTCGTCGTGCCCTGAGCGCCGGCACGGCAAGGGGGATCAGGATGAAAGCCATTCGCGTCCGCCGCTTCGGGGGTCCCGAGGTGCTCGTCGCCGAGGAAGTCGCGGAGCCCTCGCCGGGGCCCGGCGAGATCCTCGTCCGCGTGGGCGCCGCGGGCGTGAACCCCGTGGACACCTACAAGCGGGCCGGTGTCTACGCGGAGCTGCCCGGCCTGCCGTATACGCCCGGCGGGGACGCCGGCGGGGTCGTGGTGGCGGTCGGGGCCTCGCCGGCGGCAGAGGCCGGTGATGCGACCGACTCGCCGGCCGCCGGCGCACCGAACGCCGCCGGCGCACCGGTCTGGTCCCCCGCACCAGGCGACCGCGTCTACACCTCGGGCTCGCTCACCGGCACCTACGCCGAGCTCGCCGTCTGCCGCACCGAAGACGTCCACCCGCTGCCCGACGAGCTGAGCTTCGCCCAGGGCGCGGCCGTCGGTACCCCCGCCGTCACGGCCTTCCGTGCCCTCTTCCAACGCGGCCGGGCGCGGCCGGGCGAGTCTGTGCTCGTCCACGGCGGCAGCGGCGCCGTCGGCCTGGCCGCCGTGCAACTCGCCGTCGCCGGCGACCTCAACGTCCTGGCAACGGCCGGCAGCGCCGAGGGCCGCGCGCTCGTGCTCGAGCACGGCGCGACCGTCGCCTTCGACCACCACGACCCGGGGCACCTCGACGCCGTACGCGAACGCACGGACGGTCGTGGCGTCGACCTCGTCGTCGAGGTGCTCGCGAACGCGAACCTCGGCCGCGACCTGCCGGCGTTGGCGCCGCGCGGCCGGGTCGTCGTCGTCGGCAGCCGAGGCCGGGTCGAGATCGACCCCCGCGACCTCATGGACCGCGAGGCGACGATCCTCGCCATGCGCCTTCCGAACGCGCGCCCCGAGGAGCTGGCCGCCGCACGAGCCGGCGTGCAGGTGGCCCTCGAGTCTGGCCGCCTGCGACCGGTCGTCGGCCGCGAACTGCCGCTCGCCGCGGCGGCCGAGGCCCACCGGCTGGTCATCGAGGGACCGGCGCTCGGCAAGCTGGTGCTCGTCCCCTGAGTTCAAGGCAGAGCTCGACGCCGGTATCGCTCGTGGCGGTGCCGAGCCTCCGACGGCGTCTGGCGGCGGCGATGTCCCTGCTCGTCACTGGGACGAGCCGGTAGGCGCAGTCTCGAGGCGGTCGGGGGCTCAGCCCGGGGAGCGCGGCGCGAACAGGTAGTGCGAGACAGCCCACTCCTGCCCCTCCGCGTAGGCGAAGGTCTCGGCACAGGCGATGAAGAAGAGCCGCCAGTTCGCGCGCCACCGCCGCACCGCATCGCGCCCATACGTCGCGGCGAGGATCGGGGCGATGCGCGCGGCGCGGGCGTCGAAGCGCCACAACCAGTCTTCGAGCGTGCGCGCGTACTCCCGGCCGTCGACGAGCCACCGGTCGACGACCTCGAGGTCGTCCTGGAACTCGAGGAAGAGGTCGTGCGCCGGCATCGTGCCCCCGCTGAAGAACGTGCGCCCCATCCAGTCCTCCGGGCCGTCCCCGAAGAGGTAGGCGTGCCGCCGGTGGCTGAAGACGTGGACGAAGAGGCGCCCTTCCGGCGTGAGCCAGTCGCGCACCCGTGCGAAGCCGCGCGCGTAGTTGCGCACGTGCTCGAACATCTCGACCGAGGCGACGCGGTCGAAACGCGCCCCCGGCGCGTAGGTGCTCACGTCGGCGGTGTCGACGGTGACGTTGACGAGCCCCCGCCGCGCCGCCTCGGCGCGGATGTGCTCGCCCTGGAGACGCGAGTTCGAGACGGCCCGCACCCGCGCCGCGGGGAAGCGCTCGGCGGCGTAGAGGGCGAGCGAGCCCCAACCGCAGCCGAGATCGAGGACGTCCATGCCGTCCTCGAGCCCGGCGCGCGCGCAGGTCAGCTCGAGCATGGCATCCTCGGCCGCGACGAGGTCGTCGACGCCCGGCGGCCAGAGGCAGCACGAGTACTTGAGCCGGGGGCCGAGGAACTCGGTGAAGAAGGCTGTGGGCAGTTCGTAGTGCTGCCGGTTGGCGTCGTCGACGTGCACGGCGATGGGCTCGCGACGCAGGCCGGCGGCGACGCGGCGGAGCTGCGCCTCCGCGTCGCCGCCGGCCTCCCGCTCGAGCCGCGCCAGCAGGCGCGCCAAGCGCAGGCGCACCGCGCGCCTGATCACGGCGTCGGGGACTACCTCCTTCTCGAGCAGGCGCTCGTACCACATGCCGGCATTCTGACGTGCCGGCGCCCGCTCGTCAGCCCCGACCGCGCCGACTCCGAGGCGTCCCGCGCAGGCTCGGGGCCGGTGTAGGATTCGTGAAGGCACATCACCGCATGCCCCGAGGAGGGTCCCTTGACCGACTACCGCTCCTGCAGCCTGTGGCTCGACGGCGTCCCCGGCGAGCTCGTCCCCCGTCCCTCGCTGCCCGGCGCGATCGACGTCGACGTCGCCGTTGTCGGCGCCGGCTACACCGGTCTCTGGACCGCGTACTACCTGAAGAAGGCCGACCCCACGCTGCGGGTCTGCGTGCTCGAGCGCGAGATCGCCGGCTTCGGCGGCTCGGGGCGCAACGGCGGCTGGTGCCACACCACCTTCCCCGGCTCGCGCGAGCGCGCCGCGAAGACCCACGGGCGCGAGGCGGTCGTCGCCCAGCAGCGCGCCCTCTTCGACACCGTCTACGAGATCGAGCGGGTCGTCGCCGACGAGCAGATCGACGCCCGCTTCCACCTCGACGGCCAGCTCGACCTCGCGAACAACCCCGTGCAACTGCTGCGCCTCGCCCAGGAGCTCGAGTACCAGCGCTCCTGGGGCTTCGGCGAGGACGACTACGTCATGCTCGGCGCCGCCGAGACCCGCGAGCGCCTCAAGGTCGCCGGCTGCCTCGGCGCCGTCCTCTGCAAGCACGGCGCCGCCGTCGACCCGGCGCGCCTCGCCCGCGGCCTCGCCGACGTCGTCGAAGAGCTCGGCGTGCCGATCTACGAGCGCACGCCGGTCACCGCCCTCGCCCCGCACGCCGCCGAGACGCCGTTCGGCACGGTCAAGGCCGAGGTCGTCGTGCGCGCGACCGAGGCCTTCACCCCCGAGCTCCCCGGCTACGAGCGCCACATCGTGCCGCTCTACTCGCTGATGATCGCGACCGAGCCGCTCTCCGAGGAGACCTGGGAGCGCCTCGGGTGGAGGAAGCACGAGGTCTTCGGCGACATGCGCCACCTGATCTTCTACGCCTGTCACACCGAGGACGGGCGCATCGCCATCGGCGGCCGCGGAGCGCCCTACCACTACGACTCCAAACTCGACGAGGGCTACAGCGCGAACGCCGCCGTGCACGAGCACCTGCGCCGCCTGATCCACACCCTGTTCCCCCAGATCGGCGACTTCCGCGTCACCCACCGCTGGGGCGGAGCCATCGGCGTGCCCCGCGACTGGTACGGCTCGGTCGGCCTCGACCGCTCGACCGGCATCGCCTGGGCGGGCGGCTACGTCGGCGACGGGGTCTCGACCACGAACCTCGCCGGGCGTACCCTGCGCGACCTCATCACCGGGGCCCAGAGCGAGCTCACGGCGCTGCCGTGGGTGGGCCACAAGTCGCCGCTCTGGGAGCCCGAGCCCCTGCGCTGGATCGGCATCAACCTCGCCCTGCAGATGATGGCGAGCGCCGACAAGAGCGAGGAGACCAAGGGCCGACCGACGCGGCGCGCCGACCTCATCAAGAAGCTGATCGGCGCCTGACGCAGAGCGCACGGCACGGCACAGCGGCCTGAATGCCGCCGCGCCGTGCGCGTCTTTCTGCCCAGGTCCCGCCGCACCGCCGCCCGAACCGAAGGGCGACCAACGGCGCAGGCTCAAAGGATCCTGGTCGTGTCCGTCGTCGGGGAGTCGTCTGCGGCGTCGCCGTCCGGGATCCCCGGGCCACACCCGTGGTCGAGTCCACCCCGGTCGCCGCGGCCGTGACCGCCGCCGAAGAACGCACCACCCAGGAGCCGTTCGCCGAGGCCTCCACCGTGCCCCATCAGACGGCGCCCGTCGAGCTCGACCCCATACTTCTCGCCCAGCGCCTCGAGCGCCGCCCGCTGCTTCTCGCGCAGCGCCGCGAGGGCCGCGCGCGCCGCGTCGCTCGTCGGGTCGTCACCGTACTCGTCCCACCACGACTGGACGGCCTCCCCGGTCTCATCCTGGAGAGCCCAGAGCTCGTCGCGGAACTCCTCATCACCCATCAGTTCCCGGATCGCCGAGCCGTCACCGCCGACGCCCTGCCACTCGACCCCGTACTCCTCAACGAGCTCCCGCATCGCCTCGCGGTGAGCCTCGCGCAGCTCTTCGAGCGCGTCGCGCGCCTCGCCGGCCGCCGGGTCGTCACCGTACTCGCTCCACCACGCGCGCACCGCGGTCTGCTGCTGCTCCTGCAGCGCCCAGAGATCCTCGCGGAAGTCCGGGTCCTGCATGAGGGCCCGCAGGCCCGTGCGCGGGTCGTCCCCGTCGACCTCGTCCTCGATCGACTGCGCCACCATCGTGGTCGGCGTCGGGTCACCGCGACCGCCGACGTCGCCGCCGCCGTACGCGACCGCCACACCGGCCACCGCGGTAGCCGTCACCGCACCGGCGAGGAGGGCCAGTCTCCACATCGTCATCGTCGTCTCCTTCCGTTCGCCATGCCCGTCACTCGTCAGGCGCTCCCACAGGGGGTGCTTCACGAATCCGGGCGTCCGCTTCTTGTCAGGGTCGCCGCTCTCTCTGAGGAGAACAGCAGACGCACCTGTGTCCGAGCTGAGAATCGGGGGCACGAGGCCGCTCGTGAACTCACAGCAAGCTCACAGCATCCGTTCAGGCCCGGCACAACCCGGGCGGCTACAACTGACTCACACACAACGAAGACGGCCCCCAGCCGGGCCGGCGGGCGTGCGACCCCCTCGCGACCGCCGGCCCGGCGCCCCCAGCAGCGGCGCCGCGGGCCAAGGAAGGTGAGAGACGATGAGGATGCGTACTGCAGTAGCGAGCATCGCCCTCGGCATCGTGGCCGCAGTGGGCAGCATGACGCTGGCGCTGGCGACGGGGCTGGTCCCCGTGCAGAGCGTGACGACGACCGTGGTGGAGCCGGCGCAGACGAGCACCGTCTCGATGACCACCACCGACATGACCCCGGAGGAGATCTACGACACCTACGCCCAGGGCGTGGTCGAGGTCGTGGCCACGTTCTCCGGCACCTCGTCCATGGGCCCGTACGGCCCGACCGGCGGCTCGCCGCGGGCGCTCGGCACGGGCTTCGTCGTGTCCGAGGACGGCTATATCCTGACCAACGCCCACGTGGTGAGCGAGCGCGGCGTGACCGCCGAGTCGGTGACCGTGAGCTTCAAGGACGAGGAGTCGGCGGGCACCAAGGTGCCGGCGACGATCGTCGGCGCCGACGACTCGAGCGACGTGGCGCTGCTCAAGATCGACCCCGATGAGGCCGGCGACCTGACCGTGATCCCGCTGGGCGACTCCGACGAGCTCAAGGTCGGCGAGCCCGTGGTCGCGATCGGCAACCCGCTGGGCTTCGACTTCACTCTGACGACGGGTGTCGTCTCAGCCCTCGACCGCGAGCTCCAGTCGCCGAACGGCTCCATCATCTCCAACGGCATCCAGACCGACGCTGCGATCAACTCGGGCAACTCGGGCGGCCCCCTGATCGACGCCACCGGTCACGTGATCGGCATCAACGAGCAGATCGCCTCCGAGTCGGGCGGCAATCAGGGCCTCGGCTTCGCCGTGCCGATCAACACCGCGATCCGCGTCATGGAGCAGCTCAAGGACGGCGGTCAGGTCGAGTACGCCTGGCTCGGCATCCAGGGCCAGAGCCTGACCGAGGACATCGCCGCCGCGCTCGGCATCGAGGGTCAGGGCGTGCTCGTGGCGGAGGTCGTGGACGGCAGCCCCGCCGCCGAGGCGGGCCTGCAGGGCGGCACCAGTGAGACCAGCGTGCAGGGCCAGCCCTACGTGGTCGGCGGCGACGTCATCACCGCCATCGACGGCGAGACCGTGAGCAGCATGGAGGAACTCGCCGGCACGATCGCCGAGAAGGCGCCGGGCGACGAGATCACGCTGACGGTCCTGCGCGACGGCGCGACGACCGATGTGACCGTGACACTAGAGGTCAGGCCGCAGGCGTACTGATCCGAACGATCGACCCGGGCGCGGATGAAGAGCCGCGACTGATGGTGCGAAGGGCCGGCCGGTCTCCGTGGGGACCGGCCGGCCCTTCCCCTTGCGGACAGCCACCCCGCACCGGACGACGCGAGCACTGTGCTCGGTCGCCACGGCGACGGCCGACCGCGGCAGTCCGCGACTGCCGCCGCGCTCAGCGCGCCGCGGCGGCGGCCTCGCACAACGCCTGCCAGACGGCCTCCACGTGCCGCCGCTCCGTCCTCTCGGCGCCGATCGAGACGCGGATCATACGTACGCCTTTGACGACGGCCGACGTCAGGTAGCTCTGCCCCGACCGGTTCACGGCATCGACGACCGCCAGGTTGTGGGCGTCGAGCGCCGTTTCGTCGCCGGCGAGTGCCCCGGGGGCGTGCCGCAGGCAGACCGTCTGCAGCGGCACGGGAGCCAGGCGCTCCCACTCGCCGGCGGCGTCGACCTGCTCCTCCAGCCACTGCGCGTTGGCGACGTCTCTGCGGATCCTCGCCTGCAGGCCCTGGACCCCGTGCTCGCGGATCACGAACCAGAGCTTGAGGGCACGGAAGCGGCGACCCAGGGGGATGCCCCAGTCGCGCAGGTTGCGCACGAGGCCGTCCTGGGCCGTGCGCAGGTAGCTCGGGTCGGTGCTCATCACGCGCACCAGGTGCTCGGGGTCGCGCACGTAGTAGGCGGAGAGGTCGAAGCCCGGGCCCATCCACTTGTGGGGGTTGAAGACGATCGAGTCGGCGCGCTCGGCGCCCTCCCACATCCAGCGGAACTCGGGGCAGATCATCGCCGTCCCGGCGAGCGCCGCGTCGACGTGCAGCCAGAGACCGTGACGCTCGGCGACGTCGGCCACCCGGCCGACCGGATCGAGCGCCGTCGTCGCCGTCGTCCCGGTCGCGGCGACGACCGCGCAGGGCCTGTGGCCGGCGGCGCGGTCCTCCGCGACCGCCTTCTCGAGCAGGTCGGCGCGGAGCGCGTGCTCGTCGTCGGTCGGGACCAGGCGCAGGTGCTCGGCACCGAAGCCGGCGAGCAGCGCGGCTTTGGGTATCGAGCTATGCGCCTGGTCCGAGGCGTACACGACGAGCGGCGCCTCCTCCGCCTGCAGACCGCCGCGGTTCTGGCCGAAGCCCGTCGTGCGTTCGCGCGCGCACAGCAGCGCCGTGAACGTCGCCGTGCTCGCGCTGTCGTGGATCACGCCGGTGAACGACTCCGGCAGGCCGATCATCTGCCGCAGCCACTCCATGACCACGTCCTCGACCTCGGTCGCGGCGGGGCTCGTCTGCCAGCTCATGCCCTGGGGGCCGAGCCCCGACGCGACGAGGTCGGCGAGCACCGACGCGAGGTCGGAGTTCGAGGGGAAGTACGCGAACCAGCCGGGGTGATTCCAGTGCGTGATCCCCGGCAGCACGACGCGCTCGAGGTCGGCGACGATGTCGCCGAGGCCCTCGCCCTGCTGCGGCGGCTCGGCCGGCAACTGCGCCGCGACCTCGCCGGGCTCGACGCGGCTCATCACCGGCAGCTCCTCGAGGCGCTCGCGGTAGGCCGCGATCCACTCGACCAGCTCGTGGCCCAGCATGCGGAACTGGTCGACGTCCATCTTCGACTCCTCTCCGTGTGGTCTGCTCCGGCTCAGAGACCGGCCAGGTCCTTGAATCGCTCGACCGAGTTGATGCGCAGCCCGAGCAACTCGGCGATGCGGAACTTGGCGTACATCGCGTTGGGCTCGCCGGGGTGCAGGTTCGAGTGGTCGAGGATCCTCCCCAGCCCCAGCTCACCCCTGAGCTGCTCCATGGCGTAGCTGTCGCTCAGGTCGCGCACCCCGCACCCGAGCCTTCCCGCCACGTACTCCTTCGCCTCGTTCAGGCGCATACCCCGCGACATCTGCATCCGGGCGACCAGATCTCCGGCCGTCCGGATACCGCCCATGCCGGCAGCGAGCGCGTGGGTGACGTCCATTCCCCTGGAGTCACCCGACCCCACCTACAACCCGTCGCAGCGCAGGATCTCGACGCAGGCCTTGGCCGCCCGCGACGAGGCATCCTCGCCGGGGTAGCCGTTGACCGGCACACCGCACACGCCCTGCCCCACGTTGGGGTGGACGGGGATGCGCGCCGCGTCCACGCACGGCTTCATCACGGTGAGGGAGAAGGCGGCGTTCCAGGCGCAGCTCTTCGAGGTGCGGATGTTCACCGCCGGGCCGAAGAGCGTCGCCCCGGCGTCCTGGGCGACCTCGAGCTGGTCCCTGGGCCACATGCCGGCGAGCCGGCGGCCCTCCCACTCGAGCTCGCCGTGCACGCCGATCACGAATTCGCCGGCCATGCCGACCTCGATGCCCGCCTCCGGCCACCGCTCGCGGACGTGCTTCACGGCGCGCAGCGTGCTGAAGAGGTCGGCGTCGCCGGCGCCGCCGGTGGTGTCGAAATCCATGCCGTCGGCGCCGGCCTCCATCATGCCGTCGCTCACGTAGACGAAGTCCTTGGTCGCGTGCTCCATCGCCTCTTCGATGGCCGCCTTGGCCTCGGCGATGCGGCCCTGCGGGAGCAGCTCGAACCAGTTGTCGGCCGGGCCGTCAGGCTTAGAGTAGAAGGCGAGGTTCGGC
>JAFGAW010000138.1 GCA_016933475.1 Thermoleophilia bacterium | reverse complement strand
TGAGCGAGCCGGCGAAGACGCAGGCCGTGCCGGCGCAGACGGAGATACGGCGCCGGCCGTTCGTGCCGCCGGCGACCTCGACGCGCACGCCGTCCTTCGGGGCGTGTGCGCTCACGACCGCTCACCGCCTTCGGCGGCCGGCTCCGGGGCACCGCCGGGCGGGTGGACCTCGAGACCCAGCTCGGCGATGAGCTCGCGCACGATGGTGCGCGTCTGGTCGGCCGTCAGGTTACCGTACGTCTCGTCGTCGACGCGCATGACCGGGGCCTGCGAACAGGCGCCCATGCAGGCGACAGAATCAAGCGTGAACTCCATGTCCTTGGTGGTACCGCCGTCCTCGACGTGGAGCTCCTGCTCGAGGGCCTCGGTGATCCGCGAGGCGCCGGCGACGTGGCAGGCGGTCCCGTGGCAGACGCAGACGCGGTGCCGCCCGCTCGGCGTGGTCGAGAACTGGGCGTAGAAGGTGATGACGCCGTAGATGCGCGACGCCGGCACCCCGCTCAGGCGGGCGAGCTCATCGATCACCGGCTCGGGCAGATAGCCGAACTCCTGCTGCAGCCGCTGCAGGACGGCGATCAGGTTGCCCCTGGGGTCGAGGTCGTCGGTTATCGCCCCGACCCTGTCGAGATCGGGACCGTCGACCCCCGCCGGCAGGGCGACGGTCGCCGGGGTACGTGTCACTCGCCGCGGCATCGCATCAACTCCGCTTCACGCCGTCAGTCCTCGGGCGCGCGCGAAGCGCGCCCCTTGCAGCTGCCGGCCCATTCAACCACGCCGGCGCCGGCGGCGCATGCCGCGCCGGCCGGCTCTCGCCTCACGCCGCGCCGACCTGAGCCTTGCAGGCGGCGAGCGCGTTCTTCAGCAGGATCACGTTGGTGACGGGGCCGACGCCGCCCGGCACGGGCGTGACGCTGCCGGCGACCTCGCAGACGGCCTCGAACTCAAGGCTTCCGATCTGCTTGCCCTCGGCGTCGCGGATCGTCGTCACGTCGACGACGACCGCCCCCGGCTTGACCATGTCGGCCTTGATGAGGCCTTTCACCGGAGCGGCCGAGATGAGCACATCGGCCTCGCGGCAGGCGGCGGGCACGTCCTTGCTGAACACGTGCACGACGTGGACCGAGGCGTTGCGGTTGAGGCAGAGCAGAGCGACCGGCTTGCCGACGATGTTCGAGTGATTGACGATGGTGACGTCGAGGCCCTGCAGCTCGACTCCCTCGCGGTCGAGGATCTCGATGCAGGCCGAGGGCGTCGCCGGGGCGAAGAGCTGGTCGCCGAGCAGCACGTGACCGATGTTGGCGGGGTTCACACAGTCGAGGTCCTTCTCGGGGGCCAGGGCGTTGAAGACCCTGTTCTGGTCGATGTGCGCGGCCATCGGCATGAGGGCGAGGATGCCGTGCACGGCCGGGTCGGCGTTGAGCTTCGCGACGAGCTCGAGGACGGCGTCCTCGCTCGTATCGGCCGGCAGCTCGTGGTTGAAGTAGGCGAGGCCGACCGTGGCCGTGTTCTTCTCGATCTGCCCGCGGTAGAAGCGGGCCCCGCCGTCGTCGCCCACGAGGATCGTGGCGACCCCGGGCTTGACGCCGGTCGCCGCGAGGCGCTCGACCTCGGCGCGGATCTCCTCGCGGACGGTCTCCGCGATCGCCTTGCCGTCGATGATGCGTGCAGCCATGACGTCCCTTTCGTGTCAGATCTTGGCGAGCGTGGTGGCGAGGACCTCGGCGCGCAGCGCCGCCGTCTCGGCGAGGATGGCGTCGATCTCGGCCGCCGCCGCGGCGACGTACGCCTCGTCCTCGATCGAGCCGAGGTTGATGCGCACGTTCAGCGCGGCGCCGACGGCCGCCGCCTCGCCGAGCACGGCGCCGATGCCGGCGTCGGTCACGGCGTTGGCGTTGCCCAGGTCGGCCGCCACCTTGGCCAGGCGGCAGACCTCGACGGCTACGCGGCAGATCCGCAGCGGCACGTCGGCGGCGACGATGAGGCCGTCCTGCACGGCCTGGTGGCGCGCCGCCTTCTCCTCGTCGCTGCCCTTCGGCAGACGGTAGGCGAGGAGCACGCCGTTGTAGGCCGTGGTGTCCTCCTGCAGCAGATCCTGCAGACGGGCCCGAGCCGCCTCCGACGCGGCGAGGACCTCTTTCATCCGCGGCTCGACCTCGGCGAACTTCTCCTTGCCGATGGTCAGGTTGCAGACCATGGACGTCAGCGCCGCGCCGAGGGCGCCGACGCAGGCCGAGACGCTGCCCCCGCCGGGGGCCGGCTTACCGGACGCGGCGTCGTCGAGATAGACGGGCAGCGCCTCGCGGGCGTAGACGATGGGTTCGTTCTCGCTCACCACACACCTCCGGGCGCGGCGCGCCGGCGTCGTGGACGCCGGCGCGCCGTCGCGCTCCTCGGCTCCTCAGCTCCTCAGCTGCTCAGAACAGACCGATGATGCGGCCGGTCTCCACGTCGATGTCGACGTCGACGGCCGCCGGCCGCTTGGCCAGGCCGGGCATCGTGCGCATCTCGCCGAGCAGCGGGTACAGATACCCGGCACCCGTCGCCGGCCGGATGTCGCGGATCGGCACGCGGAAACCGCGCGGCCGGCCCTTGAGCGTCGGGTCGTGCGAGAGCGAGAGGTGCGTCTTGGCCATGCAGAGCGGCAGCTTGTCGAGCCCCTGCTCGGTGAACAGCTTGATCTTGGCCTCGGCCTCGGGCAGGTAGTCGACGCCGTCGGCGCCGTAGATCTTGGTCGCGATGGTCTCGATCTTCTCCTTGATCGAGGCTTCGAGCGGGTAAAGGAACTTGAACTCCCCGCCCTTGTCGGCCGCCGCCTTGACGACCTCGGCCGCCTCCTGGCCGCCGTCGCCGCCGAGCGCGTGCACGCTGATCGGCACGGCATCCTCGGCGCCGGCCTCCACGGCAGCCTTGCGCACGATCTCGACCTCGCTGTCGCGGTCGAAGGCGAAGCGGTTGATCGTGACGACCACGGGTACGCCGAAGTACTTCATGTTCTCGATCTGCTTGGCGAGGTTCTCGCAGCCCTTCTCGAGGGCCTCGTTGTTCTCGGCCTTGAGCAGCTCGGGGTCGACCGGCAGGCCGCCGTGCATCTTGAGCGCGCGCAGCGTCGAGGTGATGACCACGGCGCTGGGGGCGAAGCCGCCGTAGCGGCAGATGAGGTCCATGAACTTCTCGGCGCCCATGTCGGCGGCGAAGCCGCTCTCCGTGACGACGTACTCGCTGAGCTTCATCGCCACCTTGTCGGCGATGATCGAGTTGTTGCCCTGGGCGATGTTGGCGAAGGGGCCCGCGTGGACGAGGGCCGCGTTGCCTTCGAGGGTCTGCATGAGGTTGGGCTTGATCGCGTCCTTGAGCAGGACGGTCATGGCGCCACCGGCGCCGATGTCGTCGGCGGTGAGGGGCTTGCCCGACGTGTTGTAGCCGAAGGTGATACGGCCGAGACGCTCACGCAGGTCCTTGAGCGAGGTCGCGAGACCGAGGATCGCCATGACCTCGCTGGCCACGGTGATGTCGTAGCCGGTCTGGCGCGGGATACCGTTGAGTCGCCCTCCGAGACCGTTCACGATCTCGCGCATGGAGCGGTCGTTGAGGTCGACGCAGCGCCGCCACGAGATGGTCAGCGGGTCGATCTCGAGTTCGTTGCCGTGCATCAGATGGCTGTCGACCATGGCCGCGAGCAGGTTGTTGGCCACGCCCACGGCGTGGATGTCGCCGGTGAAGTGGAGGTTGAGATCCTCCATCGGGATGAGCTGGGAGTAGCCGCCGCCGGCCGCCCCGCCCTTGATGCCGAAGACCGGGCCCAGGGAGGGCTCGCGCAGGGCGAGCATGGTGTCGATGCCGATGGCGTTCATGCTCTCGGCGAGGCCGATGGCGGTGACGGTCTTGCCCTCGCCCAGCGGCGTCGGCGTGATCGCCGTGACGTCGATGATCTTGCCGTCGGGCTTGTCCTTGAGTCGCTCGAGCACGGCCATGTAGTCGATCTTCGCTTTGTACCTGCCGTAGAGCTCGAGCTCGTCCTCCAGGATGCCCGCCTTCTCGGCGATGGCCTGGATGGGCTGCATCGTCGCGGCCTGCGCGATCTCGATGTCACTGGGGACGGGGTTCTTGCGGGTGATCCTGCCGCTGACGGTCAACGCGTCCTCCTTCGGTTACCACTCTTGCGCGTCTCTCTCGGACCGAGAACAAGCGGACGCCGGCCGTGATCGAGCGGGGGACCGCCGCGGCCGGCGACCGGGAGCTCGGCTCCACTCCCTTGTGAAGGATTGTACAGACGGCCCATCAACAGGGTCAATCGTGTCAAGGCCGGGGGGTGATTCGGGGTACCGGGCAAAACCACCTGCAAAAAGAATGATTACTGCCTATCCGGTTGGATGAAGCCGCGAGCAGACGTTGCGCTCACGTACCGCTGAAGAGACCTCGGGCCCGCGCCTGGACCGCCTCGTAGACCACGCGCACCGGCCGGCCGAGCTCGGCCGCCGCCCGGCGGCAGTCCTCGTACTCGGGCGAGACCGTGGCCAGCCGTCCCTGGGCGTAGCCGAGACGGACGCCGACGTCGTGCCCGGCGATGCGCACCGTCTCGCGGCGCTCCTCCGCGTACAGGCGGCCGACCGGCAGCACGCGCAGGCCGAAGGTCGTGGTCTCGGCGAAAACGACCGCGGCGAGACGCTCCTGCTCCTGCGCCGCCGCCAGGACGTGCAGCACCGTGCCGGGGCGTCCCTTCTTCATCAGCGCCGGCGTCATCCAGACGTCGAGCGCGCCGGCCTCGCGCAGCGCCTCCGCGGCGTGAGCGAGCAGCTCGGCGCTCATGTCGTCGATGTTGGTCTCGAGCACGACGTGCTCGGTGGCCGAGGCTGTCGTCGGGGCCGCAGACGCGACCTCGGCCTCAGGTGCGGCGTCGGTCACGGCCCCCGCCTCGCCGGGTGCGGCGGCCGTCACCTCGGCGTCAGCTGCACCGGCGCCGCCGGGCGTGGAATCGGCATCGCCAACCGCGTCGGTGTCGCCGGCCGCGTCGGCGTCGTGGGCCGCGTCGGCGTCGTCGGCCGCGTCGGCGTCGTGGGCCGCGTCGGCGTCGTCGGCCGCGTCGGCGTCGTCGGCCGCGTCGGCGTCGTCGGCCGTGTCGGCGTCGTCGGCGTCGTCGGCCGCGTCGGCCGCGTCGGCCGCGTCGGCCGCGTCGGCGTCGTCGGCCGCGTCGGTCTGGTCGAGCGTGACGTCGCCGGCGAGCGTGATGTCGTCGGCGAGCGTGATGTCGTCGGCGAGCGTGATGTCGTCGGGGTCGGCCGCGTGGTCGTCGGCAAGGATGGGGACATTGGGGTCGGGGGTGTCCTCGGTCTTGCCGGCGGCGTCGCCGGCGTCGCTGGAGGTTTTCGCCGGCGCACCGGCGTCGGCGGCTTCGCGCCGAGCTTCGGCCGAGGCGACTGCATCGGCCAAGGCGACAACGTCGACCTTCGCCTCGGGGGACACGTCGTCGTCGGTGCCGGGCAAGGTGATGGGAGGCGCGGCGAACCACGGCGCCGCGTCCGTCGCCTGGGTGCCCTCCGCGCCCGCCGTGAGGGCGCCAGGCGCAGGCCCGGCGCCGAACACGGGCGACGCACCCCACAGCGGACCGGCGTCGGCTGAAGCGTCGACTGAAGCGTGGGCGTCGCCTGACACGGCGGCCTCGGACGAAGCGTCGACATCGGCTGAACCGTCTGCCTTCGCCGAGGCGTCGACGTCGGACGACGTCGCGGCGGCGGATGAGAGCCCAGCGGCGGGCTCGGGCGTGATGCCGAACCAGGCCGCGGCATCGGACGAGAGCGGGCCGCGATCCGAGGACTGGGCGGCGGACGCCGTCTCAGCATCGGACGCGATCTCACCCTCGGACG
>JAFGAW010000137.1 GCA_016933475.1 Thermoleophilia bacterium | reverse complement strand
GGCGCCGACCGGCTACAGCGGCGGGACCGCGCCGGAATCTCACCGGCTTCCCTTGGGCACGAGCCGCGCGCCATCCGTTGAACTGGCGGCGTCATGCTAGCGCACGCGAATGCCGATAGACAAGCTGCCGGGCGTTCGCGCGCGGTCCCCGGACGTTGAGGTCTGGGTCGGCGCGGGAGCGCGAGGGCGCACGTGCGGGCGGAGGCCCGGAGGTGGCGGAGAGGCCCACAGACAGCGTCGATTTCTTCGGCGTCAGGCTCACGGTCAAGGACCCGCGTCTCGCTGCGCTGCTGAACAGCGACGTGACGGACGAAGTGGTGGTCATCGGCCGCCGGGCCATCGACCTGGTCACAGTCGATGACGACGACGAGGCCGAGACGGTCGAAGGGCCGCCAGGCGAAGGGCCGGTCTCCCGGCCCGCGGTCGCGCGGCGCGGCGCGGACTGAAGCCGGGTCGAGATGCGCGACGGAGCGGTCCGGGCGGGAAGGCCCGGAACGGTCTTCGGCATGCGTGCCGGCATCAGATCCGGCTCCCGCGGGGCCGGTCAGGCGGCGTGGGGACAGTCGTCGCGGTCGCGCCGATGAGCAGGTGGGCCGTGCTGGTGCCGCTACCGAAGACCTCCGCTACGAGGTCGTACTCGAAGATCCCGGTGAGCCCCCAGTCCAAGGCTCGGCGCGGACGAGACCGATGATCCCGATGTCGGGGGCACGCGCCTCCCGAGCGTCGTTCCCGTCGCCATGAACGGTGACCGCGGGACGCCGCTGCCGCTCGCGGTCGCGTCTCGCGCCCCGCACGGTCGCGCCGTACCACGAGCCGCACGGGCTCCCCGGCGACTATCCTGGCGCGCGACGGCGTCGCGCGCCTGCGCCGTCGTACCTCAGGGCCTTCTGCAGCGCGCACGATGCTGCGCTACCGCGCCGGGGATCTTCGCGCCTCGGGCAAGAGGCTGGTTGAGCAGGCAGGTTGTATCCTTAGGGGCGCCATGGAGGGAACCGTCTCGATCGTCGTGCCCGTCTTCAACGAGGCGGGCAGCGTGGAGCCGCTCCTCGCCGAGATCGACGCGGCGATGCGCGAGCTCGGCCGCCCGTACGAGGTCGTCTTCGTCGACGACGGCTCCGACGACGGCACCTTCGCCGTGCTCGAAGGACTGGCCGAGGGCCGTGCCGGCATCCGCATCGTCAAGCTGCGACGCAACTTCGGCAAGTCGGCAGCGTTGACCCACGGATTCGCGGTGGCGCGCGGTGAGGTGGTCGTGACGATGGACGGTGACCGGCAGGACGACCCGGCCGAGGCGCTCAAGCTGATCGCTCGCCTCGACGACGGGTACGACCTCGTCTCGGGTTGGAAGCAGAGTCGTCAGGACCCGCTCTCCAAGACCGTACCGTCGCGTCTCTTCAACTGGACCGTCCGCCGCGCGACCGGTCTCAGCCTCCACGACTTCAACTGTGGTCTCAAGGTCTACCGGCGCGAGGTGCTCGACGCGATCACCATCTACGGCGAGCTGCACCGCTACATCCCGGTGGTCGCGGCGCAACAGGGCTTCAGGGTGACGGAGGAGCGCGTGGCGCACCGCCGCCGTGCCGCCGGACGCTCGAAGTACGGCTGGCAGCGCTACATGCGCGGCTACCTCGACCTCCTCACCGTCCTCTTCCTCGGGCGCTACCACAGCCGGCCGCAGCACCTGTTCGGCGGCCTGGGGACCCTGATGATCCTCGCCGGGGCGGCGATCCTCGTGTACATGACCGTCCTCAAGATACTGGGCGAGGCGATCGGTGATCGCCCGCTGCTGCTGCTCGGCGTGCTGCTCGTCATCGTCGGCATCCAGCTGCTCTCGGTCGGGCTCCTCGGCGAGCTCATCGTCAACTCGCGGGCGCGCAGCGGACCCGAGCGCGCCTGGGTCGAGCGAGTGGTCGAGCCCGTTGCGGTGCGACCGCCGGCGGGTGCGGGCGGCGCGCGACCGCCGGGCGGCGTCGGCCAGGGCGCGGCGGCCGAGGCGCCACCCCACGCCGAGTCGCCTGCGCTCGGCACGACGGCGGCGGGCGAGGGTACCGCGGCGCTGCGCGAAAGTACTGCGGCGTCGCGCGCGGCCGCCCCGGGCGACGCCCGCCGGCCGTGACCCGGACGATCGCCTACTTCGGCACGTACGACCCATCGTACCCACGCAACGCCGTGCTGCTCGCCGGCCTGCGGGCGCACGGGGTCGAGGTGCTCGAGGTGCAGGCGTCGTTGCCGGCGCTCGACGCAGCCACCCTCGCCGGTGCCGCGGGGGTCGCGCGTCTCGCTGCTGGGGCGGCGGCCGCGTACGCGCGTCTGGCCCTGCAGCACCGCCGCCGCTTCCGCCCCGAGGCGCTCGTCGTCGGGTATCCCGGTCATCTCGCGATGCCCTACGCGCGCCTCGTGGCCGCCGCACGAGGCGCACGCCTCGTCTTCGACCCGCTGGTCTCGCTGGCCGACACCTTCGTCGGCGATCGCGGGCTGCTGAGACGCGGGTCGCCTGCCGCACTCGCTGCCGCGGCGGTCGACACGGTGGCCTTCGCCGCCGCGCACCTCGTGCTCGCCGACACCTGGGCGCACGCGTCGTACTACCAGCACGCCTTCGGGCTCGAGCGTGTCCGCGTCGCCGTGGTCCCGGTCGGGGCCTTGCCGGTCGAAGGCGCCGACGGCCGCGCCCGGCCCATCGCGCCCGAGCGGCCGCTGACCGTCGTGCAGTACGGCAAGTGGAGCCCGCTGCACGGCGCCGACGTGGTTCTCGAGGCAGCCGACCGGCTGCGAGACGAGCCGCTACAGGTGGTCCTGGCCGGCGAGGGACAGCTCTCGGCGGAGCTGCGTGCGACGATCCGCCGCCGCCGGCTCGACAACGTCGACTGGCTCGGCATGCGATCTCACGACGAGCTGCGCCGGCTGCTGCTCGAGGCCGACGTCTGCCTCGGAGTCTTCGGTCACTCAGAGAAGGCCGGTCGCGTCGTGCCGAACAAGGTCTACGACGGGCTCGCCTGCGGGCGCCCCGTGGTGACCGCGGCCACGCCCGGCGCCCGTGAGCTTCTGCACGACGACGAGGACGCCCTGCTGGTGCCGCCCGGCGACGCCGCCGCGCTCGCCGCCGCGCTGCAGCGCCTGCTGGACGACGGCGAACGCGGCAGGCTCGGCGCCGCGGCGCTCGCGGTCTACCACCGCGCCTGCGCCCCCGAGGCCGTGGCCGGCCGGCTGCTCGAGGCCCTCGGAGGCGTGCCGTGAGCGGGCGCGGGGCGCCCGTGCCCACGGGCGGCCGCGAGAGTGTCGAGCAGCCCGCCGGCCGGCGCCGCCTCCTGCGCTTTGCACAGGTGCTGCTCGTCGCGGCGACGGTCGCCTTCGTCACCCTGGCTCTGGCGCGCTCCTGGGACGAGGTCACCGCGTACGAGTGGACCTTCAGGCCGCAGTGGCTGGTGATCTCGTTCGCCGTCTTCCTCGCCTTCTACTGCCTGCAGGCCGCCGGCTGGTGGCTCCTGCTGGCAGGGTTCGGGCTGCGCCCCGGCGTGCTGGCGACGTGGGCGATCTGGGGGAGCTCGATCCTCGCCCGCTACGTGCCGGGCACCGTGTTCATGTTCGTGGGCCGGGCGTGGCTGCACCATGGGCAGGGGCTCGACCTCCCGAGGGTGGGCGCGGCGATGGTCTACGAGCAGGCGCTCCAGCTCTGCTCGGCCCTGCTCACGGTGGCCCTTCTGTGGCCTCTGGCCCGCGTCGAGGCGGGGTGGGCGGCGTGGTCGCTGCTGGCGATCCCGCTGCTCCTCGTCCTCGTGCACCCGCGCGTGTTCGTCCCGCTCGCCGGCCGGGCGCTCGGCCTGCTTCACCGCGAGCCCCTCACCGTCTCGCTGGGCTTCGGCCGAGTGATGGCGATGCTTTGGTACTATGTGGCGACTTGGCTGCTGGTCGGCGCCGCCGCGTGGTGCCTGGCGCGCGCGACGGTCGACGTCGGCGCCGACACTCTCGCCCTCGTGATCGCCGCCTACGCACTCGCCTACGTCGCCGGCATGGCGGCCTTCGTCCTGCCCAGTGGCGTCGGCGTGCGCGAGGCCGTCCTCGCGGGGGCGCTGCGCGCCGAGGTCGGCGGGCCCGTAGCACTGGCATGGGCCGTCCTTCTGCGCCTCTGGCAGACGGCGATCGAGGTCGTCTTCGTCGGCCTCGTGCTCCTGGCGGAGCGACTGTCGCGGCGGGGTGCTCCCTCGCGAGACAGGCTCGACTCCGACGGCTTGCGGGCCGAGGCCGACAGTCCCGGCGCGCCGGGCGGCCAGGGCCGGCCGGGCAGCCGTGGCGGGCCGGGCGGGCAGGGCATGGCGACCGTACCGGGCGAGGTCGACGGGGAGGGTCGCCGATGACGAGGCAGGCGCGGAGGCGCGGCGAGCGCGCCGCGACTGCGGCGCGCTCGCCGCGCCTCCGCGAGCCGGTTCTCGAGCTGACCTCCGACGAGCACGCCCGCCTCTTCCGACGCAACGCTCTCTGGGTGGCGCTCGGGGCGGTGGCCTTCGCCGCCGTCTACGCCCTGCTCGCCTACCTCAAGTACCGCAACTACGACGTCGGCCGTTACGACCTCGGCAACATGGTGCAGGCGGTCTACAACACGGCCCACGGCCGCTTCCTCGAGATCACAACCAACGACATGGCGCCGCGGCAGATGTCGCGCCTCGGCAGCCACGTCGACCCCATCCTCGCCCTGTTCGCCCTCCCGTGGCTGGTGTGGCCGAGCCCGGTCATGCTGCTCACACTGCAGAGCGTGATCGTCGCCGCCGGGGCCTGGCCCGCCTACCGCCTCGGCACGCGCGTCACTCGCGATCCGCGTGCCGGCGCCTTGCTCGCCGGCGCGCTCCTCCTCTACCCGGCGCTCGGCTACGGGGCGCTCAACGAGTTCCACCCGGTGACGCTGGCCACGACGTTCCTGCTCTTCGCCTTCCTCTACCTCGAGGAGGACCGCTGGCTCTGGGCGATCCCCGCCCTGGTGCTAGCCGTGCTCTGCAAGGAGGAGATCCCGCTGGTCGTGGCCTTCCTCGGCGGCTTCTTCGCCCTGCGCAAGCGCTCGTGGCGGCCGCTGCTCATCACCGCCGCCGCTGTGGTCTACTTCGTCGCCGTCGTGTGGTGGGTGATCCCGCACTTCAACGAGGGTCAGAGTGCCTTCGTGAGCCGCTACGCCGCCTACGGCGACAGCGCCGTCGGCGTCGCCCTGGGCGTGGTGACGCAGCCGGAGCAGACCCTCACCGACCTCTTCGCCGCGGGCAACCTGCGCTACTGGTGGGAGCTGCTCTGGCCGTTCGCCCTGTCGCCGCTCCTGAGCCCGCTGACGCTGCTCGTCGCGGCGCCCGAGTTCGTGCTCAACGGGCTGTCGAGCGTGCGCTTCCAGCGCTCGATCGCTTTCCACTACACAGCGGCGGAGATCCCCTTCCTCTTCGCCGCCGCCGTGCTCGGCCTCATGCGCCTCTGGCGCTGGGCGGGCGGCGGATTCCGCCGCGCGGAGTCGGCGATGACCCATGAGGCCGTGCGGCGGCCGACGCTGGCCCTGGTCGTGCTCGTGACCGCCCTCGTCGGCAACTTCGTCCTCGGGCCGCTGCCCTTCAACCTCCCCGGGTCGCAGTTCGACGGGCAAGACTATTCGCGCCGCAGCCACGCCGTCGTGCTGGACGAGGCGCTGGCGACGATCCCCGACGGCGTCACCATCTCGGTGACCAACGGCGCCGGCGGGCACGTCTCCGACCGCCGCGTCGTCTACACTTTCCCCTACTACGAGGGGGCCGAGTGGGTGATCACCGACCAGACACGGCCCTTCATCTTCGACCGCGAGAGCCGCCTGGCCTACGACGAGGCCCTGGCGCGGCTGCTCTTCGACACGCGCTACCAGTCGGTATACGCAAGAGATGGGGTCTACGTCTTCCGCCTCATCGGCGCCGGCGAGACACAGGGCGGGGCGGGCGACGGCGACGCCGCCGAGGGGGACGCCTCTCCCAGCCCTTCCGGCGACACGCCTGCCTCCGACTGACACGCGGGTTCGCCGCCGCCCGCCGACGGACACGCCGGCTCCCTGCCATCGCCCCGCCGCCGGCGAGGGACGCCCTCAGGCCACCCAGCTGAAGTGGGCGAACTTCGCCGTCAGGAGGATCAGCCCGATCACGAAGACGGCGAGCGTCAAACGACGCGCCCGGGGTCGATCCCGCAGCACGAGGGCGAGCACCGTGAAGGCGGGGAAGATCGTCAGCAGGAACCGCGGGTAGGAGAGCAGGGGCATCGGCGCGGCGGGGAAGAAGAGCGGGTAGGCGGCGGCCGCGAGGAAGTAGGACCAGTCGCTCGGCGGCAGCCGCTGGTAGCCGTAGTAGAGGAGGCCCGCCGCGAGGAGGAAGAACGCCAGGCTGACGAGGTTGTGCTCCGCCATCCCGAAGGCCGAAGAGGGTTTGGGCACCGGCCAGTAGAGGGTCAGGTTCTGGCGCGAGAGCAGCTGGGCGGCGCCCAGCACGGCGGCGGCGAGCGCACGTCCCACGGCGACGGTGGGGGCCGCGAAGGAGCGCCGCCACTCCTCCTGGGCGGCGGCGAAGAGCAGCGGCCGGCCGAAGGCGAGGCTGAGGTAGGTCATCCACATCAGCAGGCCGAGCGGCACGAGCAGGAGATTCACGACGTGCTGGTCGGTTCGTCGCCAGTTCCAGTCGCGCTGCTCGTAGTAGCAGACCGCCATCGGCACGATCAGGAGCACCCCCGTGCTGCGGGTCAAGGTCGCGAGCAGCGCCGCCAGGCCGGCGAGCTTCCAGCTGCCCTTGCGCGCCCAGATGAAGCAGGCCAGGGAGAGGAGCAGGAAGAGGGACTCGGTGTACACCGCCTGAAAGAAGAGCGAGGTCGGCACGAAGGAGATCAGCGTGACCGTGAGCGCGGCGGTCCGCGCGTCGTACTGATCGCGCACGAGGCGGTAGAGCAGCACCATCGCGCCCCCGTAGCAGGCGACCGAGATGGCCAGTCCTGTCAGCAGCAGGTTGCCGCCGAAGAGCACGCCGACGTACCGCAGCAGCAGCGGGTAGAGCGGGAAGAAGGCCGTGCTGCCGTCGCTCTCGGCGTACCCGGCGACGGCGATCTTGATGAGCCAGACGCCGTCCCAGTGCCCCCACGGGTCGAAGAGCCAGCCGAGGATGCCTTCGAAGGGGGCGGCGTGGCGGGGGAAGATCAGCGTCCAGGGCGGGTCGCCGAGCCCGATCGCCGCTGCCGTGACGAAGCCGACGAGAAGGATGAAGAGGCGGCTGCCGGCCGCGGCGGCGAAGGCGCGCCGTGAGGCGCCGTCGAGCTTCAGGCTCACGGCGCGCCCGAGGGCGCTGTCCCGCCGGGCGCGCCGCCGGGCGCGAGCTCCTCCGGGGTGAGGTCGTCGCGCACGTTGTAGAGCACCCGGCCGCTGCGGTAATCGAGAAGCGCGACGACGGTATCGGTGCGGTCCGACACCGTGGACACGCTGCCCTGTACCTGCCAGATGAAGCGGTACTCGGGGTCGACGGTGGTGGTCACCGTACGCCCGTCGATCGCGTGGACGAGGGTGAAGGACTCGTCCTGGGGTACGAACAGGAGTTGTACCTCGCGCGGGTCGACAAGCCCGTCCCTGAACACCCAAGCGGCCCTCCGCAGGGCTGCCCCGGAGGTCTTGAGCTCGGAGTCGCCGGGCACGCGGAAGGCGGCGACCACGAAGGCCCAGCCGCGCCAGGGCCGCGTGACGAACTCACCGCGCTGCTGCGGCGCCGTGTAGCGATAGGCGACGAGCGAGGGCAGGAGCAGCACGAGCAGCGCCGCTACGACGGCGACGACGATCATCAGTCTCTTCGGGCTCAGCAGCATCCCCGGCGGCCTCCGGCGGCGATGATGCGCGAGCCGGCGGCGGCGGTCAAACGGGACCCGCAGGCGGCGGCGGTCAAGCGGGGCTCGCCAGGTCGATCTCGGTCTCGTCGGGCACGAGCAGCGTGTCCGCGAAGCCGCGCCGCGCGCGGTCACGCATGCGGCCGTAGTACTCCTCCCCGAAGAGCGGGTTCAGGTGCATGAGCAGCAGGCGCCCGACGGCGGTGCGGGCGGCGAGGGCTGCGACCTCACCGACCTCGCTGTGGGCCCTGAAGCTGGGGAGCAACGACCCGTGGACGCGGCGCGTCGCCGGGTCGTCGTCGTTGTACCAGCACTCGTGGGCGAGCACGGCGACGTCGTGGGCGAAGGTCTCGGTCTCCGGGTCCGGCCCCGTGTCGGTCGCGAGGGCGAAGAGATCGTCGAGGCGGTAGCCGGCGCTGGTGCCGGGGTGCTTCTGGGCGCGCAGGCGCAGGAGGTGGCCGGCGACCTCGTTGTCGCCGGCCTCGAGGGCGCGGACGGTGATGTCTGGCCAGTCGCTCCAAGGCCCGGGGTTGTACGGCGGGCGGATGAGCTCGGAGAGCGCGCGCTCGGGGTCGGTGCCGTTCACCGCCGCGGCCGGCGCGTGGACGGTGAGGCGCCGGCCGGCGAGGACGGCGGGCAGGTAGGCGAGGCCGCAGACGTGGTCGAGGTGGTAGTGCGTCAGCACGAGGTCGACCGCCTCGACGCCGGCGAGAAGGTTCTGCCCGACGGGCGCGAGCAGCCGGCGCAGGCCCGTGCCGGCGTCGAAGACGATCAGCGTGACTCCGTCCTTGAGCGCCAGGCACGTGGTCTCGCGCCGCGCCGTCGGCACCCAGCCCGCCGTGCCCAGTGTCGTCAGCCGCATGCCGGCACCTCCCTGCGACGATCGTCGCGCTGAGCGCGGCGGCCGCGCAGGGCTCGGGCGCGCCGGCGGCGCGCTCGAGCCCTGCTCACGTTGAAGCCCGCGAGGACTCGACCGCGGCCACCGCCTTGCGCACGATCTCGCGCTCGTTGGGATAGGACATGAGGTCGAGCGCGTCCGAGACGCTGAGCCAGCGCGCTTCGCTGACCTCGTGGTCGTGCCCCGAGACGTCGCCGCCGCCGGCCCGCATCAGGAAGTAGTGGACCGTCTTGTGGATGCGCATCCTGCTCTCGCGGGAGTAGAACCAGTAGTCGATGCTCCCCAGCTCGCCCTCGAGCGATGCCTCGATGCCGGTCTCCTCGCGGACCTCGCGCAGGGCCGTCTCGCCGAGCGTCTCCCCGGGCTCGACGCCGCCCTTTGGCAGGCCCCACACGCGACGCCCGACCGGGTTGATAAGGCAGATCTGCAGGCCGCCGTCGTGGCGCACGACGACGCCGCCTGCTGATGTCTGCTCGCGGGTCTCGCTCACGACCTCGTCTCCCCGGCCTGGTCGCCCGTAGTATATCGCCGTCGTCACCGGCGCCGGGGCGGCGCGCCGGGGACGGACCGGCGAGGCGGCGCGCGGGCGGCGGGCCGGCAACCGCGCCGGCGGGCAGCCGCCTATCCGGCGGCCGCGCGCCCGGCCGGCGGGTCGCGCGCCCGGCCGGGCGTTATGATGGCGCCGGCCGCGGCCTCGGCGCCGCGGCCGTCGAGGACGATCCTGCCGTAGGGAGGTCCCCTGGTGTTCGCCGCCATCGGCCGCTTCTCGTATCGCTACAGGTGGGCGCTCGTCGCCGTCTGGACGGTGGCCTTCGCGCTGGGGCTGGCGGGTCTGAGCGGACTGCCCGAGCGCCTCAAGGGCGGCGGCTTCAGCGACCCCGACTCGAAGGCGCAGCAGGCCCTGAACGAGATGCACGCGCGGCTCGGCGTCGGCACCGCGTCGCTCACCGTCGTCTTCACCGGTGACGGGCTCGACGCGAACGACCCGCGCTTCATGCGCGCGATGGACGAGGCGCTGGAGCGGATCGACCCGGAGAGCCTGCCCGGGCTCACGCGCGTCGTCACGCCGGCGAACGGCGGGGACAGCCTCGTCGCCGAGGACGGCAGCGCCGCGCTGGCCGTCCTCATCTTCGACACGTCGCTCGAGGCGGTGCAGGGGCAGCTCGACCGCGTCCGCGGGCTGCTTCGCCCGACGGCGCTCGAGACCGTCCTGACCGGCGAGCCGGCGGTCTACGAGGCGATCCAGGACGTCTCGGCCGAGGATCTCCGGCGGGCCGAGTCGTACGCGATCCCCGTGGCGCTCGTCGTGCTCGTGCTCGTCTTCGGCAGCCTGGTCGCGGCCTCGCTCCCGGTGATCGGCGGCGGCGTGGCCGTCACCGTCACCCTGGGCGCGATGTACCTCTTGGCCGGCGCCTACGACCTCTCCATCTTCGTCCTCAACGTCGCTTCGATGCTGGGGCTCGCCGTCGGGATCGACTACTCGCTGTTCATCGTCGGCCGCTTCCGCGAGGAGCTCGGCCGGGGGAGGACCGTCGGCGACGCCGTCGAGACGACGGTCGCGAGCGCCGGCCGCGCCGTCTTCTTCAGCGGCCTCGCCGTCTTCATCGGTCTCCTCGGCCTGATCTCCTACCAGTACATGTCGCTGCGCTCGATGGGCATCGGCGGCGCGGTCGTCGTGCTCTTCTCGGTGCTCGTGGCGCTCACCCTGCTGCCCGCGCTGCTGGGGATCCTCGGGCCGCGGGTCGACGCCCTGCGCGTGCTCGGCCGCCGCGAGCGCGAGGGTCACTTCTGGCGGCGCTGGTCGGACTGGGTCATGGCGCACCCGGTCCCCGTGCTCGTGGCCACGACCGCCGTCATCCTGATCATCGCCAGCCCCATCGCCGGCATCGTCGTCAACGTCCCCACGGCCGAGGAACTGCCGCGCAGCGTGGAGGCGCGCCGCGGCTACGACCTGATCGCCCAGCGCTTCGACCGCGGGCGCCTGCTGCCCAACGAGGTCATGCTGACCTGGGAGGAGGGCTCGCCCGACCCCTTCGACCCGGCGCGCCTGGCGGAGCTCTACGACTACGGGCAGCGGCTCGAGGCTCTCGAGGGCGTCGCCTCCGTCGAGAGCATCGTCACGCTGCCCGGGATGGACTCACCGGCCGCCGCGGTGGCCTTCTGGCGGGCCGTGGCCGAAGGAGGCGAGGCGGCCCTCGACGCCCTGCCGCTCCCGCTGCCGGCGGCGGTCAAGGCGGCGGCCCTGTCAGCCGCCGAGCGGCTCGCCGCCGCCAGCACGGCGCCGGGCACGGTCCTCTTCCGCGTCGTGCCCGAGGGCGAGCCGGACATGCCCGAGGGCCGGGCCCTGCCGGCGCGCATCGAAGCCGTGTCGACGCCGCCCGGCACCACGGTCCACGTCGCCGGCCTCGCCGCCGGCGTCGAGCACTTCGTCGCCTCGATCTACGCCCGCTTCCCCTACGTCGTGCTCTTTGTCCTCGTCGTCACGTACCTCGTGCTGCTGGTCCTCTTCCGCAGCGTGCTGCTCCCGCTCAAGGCGGTGATCGTCAACACGCTCTCGATCCTGGCCAGCTTCGGCGCCCTCGTTTTCATCTTCCAGTGGGGCAACTTCGAGCGCCTCCTCGACTTCCAGAGCCCGGGCTACGTCGACGCCACCCTGCCGATCATCATGTTCTGTACCGTCTTCGGTGTGTCGATGGACTATGAGGTGTTCCTGCTGTCGCGCGTGCGGGAGGCCTGGCTCGAGACCGGCGACAACCGCGCCAGCGTCGGGATCGGCCTGGCGCGGACCGGCCGCATCATCACCAGCGCGGCGCTCATCATCGTCATCGTGGCCGGCGCCTTCGCGTTCACGTCCGTGATCGTCACCAAGGCCATCGGCGTGGGGCTCGCGGTCGCGATCGCCGTCGACGCCAGCATCATCCGTGTGCTCATGGTGCCGGCCACGATGCGCCTGCTCGGGCGCGCCAACTGGTGGATCCCGGGCTGGCTGGAGCGGCGCCTGCCGCGCGTCGAGTAGGGGTCGGGCCGGCGCCGGCCTGGCGCGGAGCAGGCGGGGGGCCGGCGTCGGTCGGACATGCTGCCGCCGGCGCGGACCCGCCCGCGGCCGCGCGCCTCTGGCCGCGGCGGTAGTATCGCGGCATGGCCACGCTCTCCGACAATCTCGGCGCCCTGCGGGAGCCCGAGTTCCGCAAGCTGTTCATCGGCCAGGCGGCCTCTATCGCGGGCACGATGCTCACCCTCGTCGCCTTGCCGTTCGCCGTGCTCGCGATCGGCGGCTCGGCCACCGACATCGGCCTCGTCGAGGCGGCCTACATCCTCCCCATGGCGTTGATGATCGTCGTCGGCGGTGTCTGGTCGGACCGGCTTCCGCGGCGCATGGTGATGCTGACGGCCGACCTCCTGCGGGCCGCGCTCCAGTTCCTCGCGGCCGGGCTGCTGCTCGGCGACGTCGCCGCCGTCTGGATGCTGGTGGTCCTGCAGGTCGGCATGGGGCTCTGCGACGCCTTCTTCCGGCCTGCGTACACCGGGCTGGTGCCCCAGGTCGTGAGTTCCGCCCGGCTGCAGCAGGCCAACGC
>JAFGAW010000136.1 GCA_016933475.1 Thermoleophilia bacterium | reverse complement strand
GTCGCGGCGGTCGAGGGTCGGTGGCGGCCGCGAGGCCGGCAGCCGGGATGCCGTCCGCCGCGCGGCCGTCCGCCACGACGCCGTCGGCCGAGAGGCCAGCAGCCGGGATGCCGACGAGCACGGTGCCGGCCATCGTCCTGTTGACGGCGACATTCGGCTTGGTGCTGGCCGCCCTCGCCGCCGCCCTCACGGGCTGCGGCGGCGGTGACGCGGCTCCCGGCGCCACCGCCTCTTCGCCCGCGGCGGCGTCCGAGCCCGGCGCCGCGCCCGAGCCCGCGACGACCGCGGCGACGGGCGACCCTCTCCCGCCGGCGGCCCAGGCCGTCTACCTGCTCGGCGGCTCGGCGGCCCGCGAGTGTGTCGAGAGCAACGCGGCCTGGGGCGCGGCGATCCGCGCCGCCGGCGGGCCGGAGGTACTCGCCGTCGACCTCGGGGCGACCAACCAGAGCTTCAGCGCCGACCGCCGCCTCGTCCGGGGTATGCCGAAGGGCTCCGTCGTCCTTATCGGCGTGAGCCTCGGCCGGTACACCTCGCCGCCGCCGCGGGCGCTGGGCGACAAGCCGCTCACTGCCGAGGCTCGCGCGGCGCTGGCCGGCGAGGTCGAGATCCGCCACCGCTACAGCGAGAAGCGGATCCAGACCGACGAGCGCAAAGGTGAGATCCTCGAGCTCTGGCTGGCCGAACGCTACGAACTCTACCGCCGCAACTACGAGGCCAACCACGAGGAGCTCGAGCGTCTCGTGCGCGCCTGCCGCGATCGCGGGCTGCGCGTCGCCCTGCTCGAGCTCCCGATCAACCTCGAGTTCGTCGGCGATCGCCTCGACGATCCTCGTGAGAGGTATCTCGAGGACTGTCGTCACCTGGCGGCGGTCAGCAGCGTGCCCTTCCTCAGCTTCGTCGAGGAGGTCGGCCTGCGCAACACCGAGTTCTACGACCTCATGCACCTGGTCGAGCCGGGCCGTCAGAAGTGGCAGGTGCGGCTCGCGGAGGAGGTCGTCGCCCTGCTCGACGCCTCCCGCTGAGGCGTGGCTCTCGCGGCCGACCCCGCCGCGACTCGCGCCTCCGCTCCGCCTTCGCGCTCCCGTTTGCCCCCGGCCACTGGGCTCGTCGCCCGCCATCTGCCGCACCTCGGCCGGCCGCCGCGTCGCCGGCCGCCCCGCGGCGTTGGCGCTGCTCTTGCTACACTGCGAGGCATGATGCGAGGAGGAGGCCGAGAGGTGACGAGGCGACTGCAGGCGCGACGGCCGCACCGCCCGTCGAGGGTGGGTGCGGCACCGGGTCGCGTGCCGGGCCGGACCGTCCTCTACCGCTGCCTGACCCCGGTCGCCGTGCTCTTCGCCGCCTCGTGCGTGGCCGCGTGGGCGGGAGGTTGTGCCTGCGACACGCAGACACCGGCGGTGGCCACCGAGCTCGACGCGGACGTCGCTCCGATCATCTGGCCGGGCAACCCGCGCCCGGACTGGTATCACATCCTCGCCGTGCTCGAGGAGCTGCGCGAGCGCCCGCCGCTCCGGCCTCTGGTCGTGCTCTTCGCCGGGTCCTCGGGCCGGGAGAGCACCGCGAGCGACGAGACCTGGGCGGCCGAGATCCGCGAGCTCGGAGGCCCTGCCGTCGTGGCCCGCAACCTGAGTTCCCGCAACAAGACCTTCGCGCACGACCTCGACCTGGTCCGCTTGCTGCCCCGCACCGGCGTGCCCACGCTCGTCTTCATCGGCGTCAACCTCGGCCGCTTCACGCAGTGGGCGTACGAGGCGGGCCCGGGCCCGGCGACTGTGCCCGAGCACGTCGTCTTCACCTACACGCAGCACGCCTACGCCGGGCGCGCCATACTGTCGTCGGCGGAGAAACGGCTGCGGGTCGAGAAGTGGGTCGACGAACGGCTCTCCGTGTTCGACACCCACGTCGAGCGCAACACCGCGACCCTCGCGGAGCTCGTGCGTGTGTGCCTCGCCCGCGGGTACGAGCCGGTCCTGCTCGAGCTGCCCCGCGACACGGAGGCGACCGGCGACCTCATGGACGACCCGATCGCCCGCTACCAGCGCGGGTGCGCGGAGATCGCCGAGGAGTACGGCATCCCCTATATGGACTTCGTGGACGACGCGGGCCTTGTGAGCACCGACTTCTACGACCCGTGGCACCTCGTCGAGTCCGGCTACGTCAAGTGGCAGCGCCGCCTGGCGCGCACCGCGGCGGGGCTCTTGATCGAGAGTCGCTGAGCGGAGGAGCGACGCCGGCGCGCCCGGCGGGGCTCTGCACTCCCGGCGCAGTCCGCCTCTTCGGCCTTCTTCGCTGCTGCCCCTCTGCCTCGCCGGTGCTCCTCGCCGCCGTCTCGGGGACTGCCGACACGCGGACTCTCTTGGTAGACTCCGAAGGGATCGGCGGGGAGAGGAGACCGGGGGGTGCAGGCGCGAGCCGAAGTCGTACCGGCGGCGGGCGATCCGGGCGGTGCGCTCACGCCCGGCGCTTCCGCCGTCGCCGGCGCCGCGACCGGCGCGACGCTCGACCTCGTGCGGGAGGCTCCCGTTCCGGCGGAGTGTGCGGTCGCCGGGGTCCCCAGCCTGCTGGCGCTCGCCGTCGCCCGCGGCCTCGCGCTGTTCATCGCCGGCTTCACGCTGCTCGCGCTGGTCGGAGAGCTGCGCACGCCCGGGTTCGACGCCAACGTCTGGTGGATCGACCTGCGCCCGCTGCCGGAGTCGGTCGGCCAGGCCCTGCTCGCGGCGACGGCGCTGCTGCTCTTCGCCTTCGCCGTGCGCCCGGGCATGGGCGCCGTCAGGCGGGCGGCGACGGCGACGGCGGCCTTCGGCCTCGCCGCGGCCGCCCTCTACGACTGCGCCCGGTTCTACGAGGCCTGGGCCGGCGGGGCGATCGCCCCGTGGGCGCCGGTCCCGCTCTCCCTGCTCGTCGCCCTCGTGCTCGCCTTCGTCGGTGTGGTCGTGGTCCGCGGCGGTCGCGTCGCCCTCGAGGGCCGCCGCCGCGCCTGGGCGCTCGTCGCGACCGCGCTCACGGTCGTCCTGTGCGGCGTGCTCTTCCCGCTGGCGCAGGTGCTCTTCTTCGGCACCACGGACTACCGGCGGCCGGCCGACGCGGCCGTCGTCTTCGGCGCCCAGGTCCACGACGACGGCCGCATCTCGACCTCGCTGCGCGACCGTGTCGCGACGGCCGTGTCCCTGTATGAGGAGGGGCTCGTCGAGCGCCTCGTCATGAGCGGCGGCCAGGGCACCGCGCCGGTCCACGAGGCCGTGGCCATGCGCGACCTGGCCGTCGAGCTCGGTGTGCCTGCCGAGGCGGTGGTCGTCGATCTCGGCGGCCTCGACACCGACGCGACGGTGCACGGCACGAGCGCGATCTTCCGCCGCGAAGGCCTCGAGCGCGTCCTCGCGGTGAGTCACTTCTACCATCTTGCCCGGGTGAAGCTCGCCTACCAGGCGGCCGGCTGGGACGTGCAGACGGTGCCGGCCGCCCAGACCTACGTCGTCCCGCAGACGCCGCGGCTGGTCGCGCGCGAAGTGCCGGCGTTCTGGCTCTACTACCTGCGCGCCGTCCTGCGATGAGCGGGGTAAAGTCTTACCCTCGACGTGAGGGTGAGGGCAAGCAGGAACGGCGCCGGTCCGGGGCCGTGCCACGAGGTGGGGTCTCCAGCTTCGCCGCCGCTCTCGCGCTGGTGCCGTGCGTGTTCCTTGCGCTCGCGTTCGGGGCGCTGGTCGTGCTCTGCGT
>JAFGAW010000135.1 GCA_016933475.1 Thermoleophilia bacterium | reverse complement strand
GAGACGGCGCATCCCGAGCTTCCCCAGCACCCGCTGCGAGGCGGTGTTGTCTGGGTAGGCGACACCGACGATGCGCGTCAGCCCAAGCGTCCCGAACCCCCACTCGAGTACCGCGGCGGCGGCCTCGGTCGCGTAGCCGCGGCCCCAGACGGCCCGTGCCAGGGTGTACGTGAGCTCGACGTCGGGGCCGCCCTCGAGCAGCTGCAGGCCGCCCTCGCCGACCAGCCTGCCGGTCGCCCGTTCGACGACGGCCAGAGGGCCGAGGCCGTGCACCCGCCAGTGCTCCCGGACGCGGGCCTGCGACGCGACGAGCTCGTCGCGGTCGAGCGGCACCCCGCGGCCGACGTGACGCATGACCTCGGGGTCGCCGAAGACCTCGAGGAGGCGCTCGGTGTCGTCGTCGGCGAACCGGCGGAGGATGAGGCGTTCGGTGTGGAGGGGGAGTGCCACGGCGGGTCGATCCTCGTGGTCGGGGCCGGCTCTCCGGATCTCGGTCGGGGCCCGGCCCGGCGTCGAGGCGGGGCGCGGACTCGAGTCCGGGGGCCGCGGCCGGCGGGCATGCCCGCCGGCCGCGGCCCCTCGCGACTAGTTCAGCTTGCGCTTGTCGATGACGCGCACCGCCTTGCCCTCGGAGCGCTTGATCGTGCGCGGCTCCTTGAGGCTGACCTTCACCTGGATGCCGAGCACCTCGTAGATGCGCTTCGCCACGCCGCGCTCGAAACGCTCGAGGCCGCCCATCGTTTCGGGGAAGATCTCCTCGGCCACCTCGATCCAGACCTCGACGACGTCGAGGTGGCCCTTGCGGTCGACGACGATCTGATAGTGAGGCTCGATGTCGGGCAGCGACATCAGCACCTCTTCGATCTGGCTGGGGAAGACGTTGACGCCCCTGATGATCAGCATGTCGTCGCTGCGCCCGACCGGCTTGGTCATGCGGGCGCTCGTCCGCCCGCAGGCGCAGGGCTCGTAGATGAGGCTGCAGAGGTCGCGCGTGCGGTAGCGGATCAGCGGCTGCGCGCGACGCGACAGGGTCGTGAAGACGAGCTCGCCGACGGTCCCCTCCGGCAGCGGCGCCAGGGTCTCCGGGTCGACGATCTCGACCAGGTAGTGGTCCTCGTTGACGTGCATGCCGCACTTGCAGAGGCACTCGTAGGCGACGCCCGGCCCGCCCATCTCGGAGAGCCCGTAGATGTCGAGGGCGTCGATGCCCAGCCCCGCCTCGATCTGCACGCGCATCTCGTTGCTCCAGGGCTCGGCCCCGTGGTAGCCGACCCGCACCGGCAGGTCGTCGGGCCCGAGGCCGCGGTCGCGGGCGGCCTCGGCCAGGTAGAGGGCGTACGACGGCGTGCAGGCGAGGCCTGTGGCGGTGAAGTCGCGCATGAGCTTGACCTGGCGCTCGGTCTGCCCGCCGGAGATCGGCAGGACGGTGCAGCCCAGCAGCTCGGCCCCGTAGTGCAGGCCGAGGCCGCCGGTGAAGAGGCCGTACCCGTAGGCGTTCTGCAGCAGGTCGCCGGGCCCGAGCCCGCCGGCGGCCAGGGTGCGGGCGATCAGCTCGGACCAGGTGTGGACGTCGTCGCGCGTGTAGCCGACGACCGTCGGGTTGCCCGTCGTGCCCGACGACGCGTGCACGCGGACGACCTCTTCGCGCGCTACGGCGAACATCCCGAAGGGGTAGTTGTCGCGCAGGTCGGTCTTGACCGTGAACGGCAGGTCGGCGACCGCCCCGGGGCAGTCGAGGTCGGCGGCCGTGACCCCGGCATCGCGGAAGCGCCGGCCGTAGAAGGGCACCTGCTCCATCGCCTGCCGCAGGGTCGCCTGCAGGCGCCGCATCTGCACGTCGCGGAGCTCGTCGACCGACATGCGCTCGGCGCGCGGGTCCCAGTACCAGCCGCCCGCCTCGTCGGGGTCGCGCGGCGGCCGCACCGCAGGAGCGGCGCTCACAGCGCCCGCACCTCGTCGTCGGTCATGAGCGTGACCTTGTCCTTGAGCAGCTCGATGGCGCGGTCGATGTCGCGCACCGCGAAGCAGATGTTCATGAACGAGATGCTGTAGAGGTAGTCGATGGACACGTCGGCGGAGGCCAGCTCGTCGAGCACCTTGGCGAGGCCGCCGGGCTCGTCCGGCACCTTCACGCAGATCACCTGAGAAAAGTGAGTCGTGAAGCCGGCCTCGTGCAGCAGGTCGCGCGCCCTGTCGGGGTCGGTGACGATGAGGCGCACGATGCCGTACTCGGCCGCCTCGGTAGTCGAGAAGCCGCGGATGTTGATGCCCTCCCTGCCCAGCAGGTCGGCGACCTCGGCGAGGCGGCCGCTGCGGTTCTCGAGGAAGACGGTGAGCTGCGTGACCTTCAAGCTCCTATACCTCCTGAGCGGGAGCGGCCTCGCGACCGAGGGCGAAGGCGCGCTCGTTGACCTCAAGGATCTTCGCGGGTACGGCGGCGGCGAGGCCGAGGGCCCACGACTCGGGCGCGAACGGCAGCACGCTGCTGGCCGCGCCGAGAAGGACCACGTTGGCGGCGCGGACCGTGCCCGCCTCGCGGGCGAGGCTGTCAGCGTCGACGAGCACGAGGCGCAGGCCGCGCGCGGCGGCCTGCGCCTCGAGGTCGTCGGGGTAGACCTCTTCGCGACGCAGCACGCTGCCCGGCTCGATGCGCGTCGTCGCGCAGACGAGGGCGCCGCGCGGCGCCAGCAGGCCGAGGGCGCGCTGCCCCTCGAGCCGCTCGGTGGCGATCACGACCTCGGCGTGGCGCGCGACCGGCGACCACACGCGCTTGCCGAAGCGTACCGTACTGAGGACGCTGCCCCCGCGCTGGGCCATGCCCTTGACCTCGCTCGACTTGACGTCGAGGCCCTCGGCCATCGCCGCTTCGGCGAGCACGGCCGCGGCCAGCAGTATGCCCTGGCCGCCGACCCCGACGATCGAGACCGTCGTGGTGCCGTTCACGGACCGGCCTCCGGCTCGTGGTACGACAACGCGCCGCGCCGGCAGACCTCGATGCACAGTCCGCAGCCCGTGCACTGATCGGTGACGGTCATCGCGCGGTCGCCCGGGACGAGCGCCGGGCAGCCGAGGTCGAGGCAGAGCCCGCAGAGGTTGCAGCGCTCGGGGTCGACGACGACCGTGCCCGGCGTGCGGCGCGTCATGAGGATGCAGGGAGCGCGGGCCACGACCACACCGAGCCCCGGCCTCTCGGCCTCGTCGGCGATAGCGGAGTCGAGCGCGTCGTAGTCGGTCGCGTCCACCGTCGTGCAGCGCACGCCGACGCCCTCGCAGAGCGCGCCGATGTCGACCGCCGGGCCCTCGCTGCCGTCGGCCCGGCGCCCGGTCCCGGGGTGGCCCTGGTGACCGGTCATGGCCGTCGTGCGGTTGTCGAGCACGAGCACGAGGCCCTGGCTCTCGTTGTAGTGCGCGTCGATGAGCGGCGTGACCCCGGAGTGGAAGAAGGTCGAGTCGCCGATCACCGCGGCGGCGGCCTTGCGCCCGAGCGCCGCGTTGAACCCGGCCATCATGCCGATGCTGGCCCCCATGCAGAGGCAGCTGTCGAGGGCGAGCAGCGGCGGCAGGGCGCCGAGCGTGTAGCAGCCGATGTCGCCGAGGGCGGCGAGGCGGCGGCGACGCAGGACGGCGTAGACCGAGCGGTGCGTGCAGCCCGGGCAGAGCACCGGCGGTCGCACCGGCAGCCCGGGGGCGGGCGCCGGCGGCGTGCTGAGGCGCGGCGCCGGCGGGACCACGGGCCGCCGCCGCCGTGGCGGGCGCCGCGACAGGTAGGGCTCGAGGGCCGTGAAGACGAGCTCCTGGTCGAGCTCGCCGTCGGCGGGGATCGCCTCCTTGCCGACCACCGGCAGCCCGAGGGCGCGCACCTGCTCCTCGAGGAACGGGTCGAGCTCCTCGACGACCGCGACCCGCGAGACCGACTGGTAGAGGCGCGCGACCTTGTCGTACGGCAGCGGGTGCGAGAGGCCCAGCTTGAGGAACCAGGCCTTGGGGAAGGCCTCGCGCGCGTACGCGTGGGCCACGCCGCTGGCGATGATGCCGAAGTCGACGGTGCCCGCCTCGAGCACGTTGAGCGGCGTGACCTCGGCGCGGGCGCGCAGGGCCTGGAGACGCTCGAGCACGACGCGGTTACGGATGCGGGCGTGCTGCGGCACCATGACGTACTTGGTCATGTCGCGCTCGTAGTCGCGCGGCTCGACCTCGACCGGCACCCGCGGCACGACCCGCCCGCGCCCGTGCGAAAGCCGCGTCGTGGTGCGCAGCAGCACCGGGGTGTCGAATTCCTCCGAGAGGGCGAAGGCCTCGGCGACGAAGTCGTAGGCCTCCTGGCCGTCGGAGGGCTCGAGCAGCGGCACCTTGGCGAACTTCGCGTAGGTGCGGTTGTCCTGCTCGTTCTGTGAGGAGTGCATGCCGGGATCGTCGGCGGTGACGACGACGAGCCCGGCGTTGACGCCCGTGAGCGACAGGGTCATGAAGGGGTCGGCGGCCACGTTGAGGCCCACGTGCTTCATGGTGACGAGGCTGCGCACGCCGGCGAGGGAGGCGCCGACCGCCGTCTCCATGGCGACCTTCTCGTTGACGCACCACTCGGCGTGCAGGCCCTCGAGTGTCGCCGCGGTCTCGACGATCTCGGTCGACGGCGTGCCCGGGTAGCCGCAGACGAAACGCACCCCGGCGCGCAGGGCGCCGTGGGCGATGGCCTCGTTGCCGGAGAGGAAGAGGACGCGTTCCACGGGCGTGAAGTATAGCCCAAGGGCGCGGCCCCGGCGCGGAGCATGGCCCGGGCCGGGGCCGCGATGAAGACACCAGCACCGCGGCCGGGAGCCAACCCTCAAGTCATGCTTGAAGGAACCGGCACGAGGGTTCAGAATAGATGCGCATGGCGTCGTGCGGCGATACCCTCTGCACCCCGGGCGCGGCGGTACCCTCGCGGTGAGCCGCCCGCCTCGCAGACGACGGCGATCAGCCCTTCTGCGAGGCCGACTCCGCACCCTCTTCTTCCTCTGCCTCGCCGCCCTCTGCCTGACCCTCGGCGCCTACCCCGGTGCGGCGCTCGCGGCGACCGGCGCGGTGCTGGGGGCGCTCTCGATCGCCGTGGGGCAGCGCCGCGGCGACGACCACGCCCTGTCGTTCGCGGTCACCGACTGGCTCGTGCTCGCCGGCGCGGCCCTCGCGACCGGGGGAGCGAGCAGCTGGCTCCTCCTGGCCATCCCGCTGCTGACCCTCGCCCAGCTCGCCCCCTCGCCGCCGGCGGAGTGGCCGTACCTCCTCAGCGGCAGCCTGCTGCTGCTCGTGATCCTCGCCATCGACGACGGGACCCTCGGCGGCGGCAGGGCCGCCGGCCTCGCCAAGCTCTTCGTCCTCGTGGCCGGCGGCGTCATCGCCGCCCGGCAGGTGCGCCGGCCGCGGCGCCGGCGGCGGCCGCGAGTCGTCACCGTCGACCCGACGACCGGTTTCTACGCCGCCGGGCGCCTGCGCCCGATGCTCGCCGACGGCATGCGCCTCGCCCTGCAGGACCACCAGTCGCTCAGCGTCGTGCGCCTGCGTCTCGAGCACTTCGAGGACGGCCGCGCCTTCCTCGGGCCGCAGGCCGCCGAGGAGCTCGTCCGCGGCGTGGCGCGGCGCATCGGCCGCCGTCTGGGGCCCGACGACGTGGCCTTCCGCACCGCCGCCGACACCTTCGTCCTCTGTCTGCCCGGGACGGGCTTGGGCGCCGCCCAGGAGCTCGCCGGCGAGATCGCCCACGAGATCGGGGCGACGCTGATCGCCGGACGCCGCCAGACGCTCGCCGCCGGGGCGGCGTCGTTCCCGGCGGTGCGCACCCTCGACGAGCTGCTCGCCGAGGCCGAGGGCCGGCCCCGTGAGGTCGTCCTCGAGGCGCCCGCCTTCGCCGCGCCGCTCGCCGCCGCGCAGTGAGCCGCGGGCGCGGTCCGGCATCGCCGCCCGCGCCCCCCGGACCGTCCCCCGCCCCCTCGGCAGGCACGGCCCGTGTCTCCCGCCCTCGTCGTGCGCGGCCACTTCACTGTCTTCGCGCACGGCGGCGCGACGGCCGGGGCGGGCCTCGCCCGGCGCCGGCCGCCGCCCCACCCCGACGGCGGTCGTGTTGCGCCGCCCGAAGGGGGGCGCCTAGTATTCGCCCCGTGGACATCACCCTCGCCAGCGAAGACGTCGCGGCCGGCGTGGCCGTGCACGTGTCGGTCCGGCTGAGCAGCCGCGAGCTCAACCGTCTCTTCCTCAGCGGCGACACCCTCGTCCAGCTCCCGCTCGACGGCGCCGTGCTCGATGCCGACGCGGCGCCGATCCCGCGCGGCAGCATCTTCCTCAGCGAGCTCGCCGGCTCCGCCGAGGGCTTCTCCCGGGTGTTCGCCGACGCCGCGGCCGCCGCCGCGTTCGAAGCCGCCGTGCGGCGTCAACTCGAGACCGCCCTGGAGGCACCGTGACCGACCAGCAGTCCGACTCACTCGCCGCCACCCTGCGGCCCTACCGGGAGAACCCCGGCGTCCTCGCCGCCCTCCTGGTCTCGCGCGACGGCTTCATCGTCGCCGCCGACGCCGACCAGGGCGTCGACGTGACGGCGATCGCCGCCCACCTGGGCGGCGTCCTCGACGTCGGGGCGCGGCTCGCCCGCGAGCTCGGACAGCGCGAGACGCGCCACGTCTTCATCGAGCTCGACGACCTCACGGTGCTGGTGTCGCCGTTCGGCGATGAGCTCCTCCTGGCCTTGGTCGGCGAGGCCGAGGCCCTGACCTGCGAGTACCGGCTCCGGCGGCCTCCCGCCTGAGCCGGCGTCCGGAAAGGACGGCCCATGGAAGACGCGCTCGAACAACTCGACACCCTGGCGGCCCGCGTCCGCGCCTGCACTCGATGCGACGACCTGCTCGAGTGCCGGAGGCGGGCCGTCCCCGGCGGCGGACACCCGCACACCCAGGTGATGGTCGTGACCTGGTGCCCCGACGAGGCCGACGAGGCCGGCGACGGGCCGGCCGGGGCAGGCACACTCGAGCGCCTGGCCGCCTCCATGCCGGCCCTCACCGGCCCCGCCCGCGACCAACTCTACGTGACCGGCCTCATCAAGTGCGTACCGCGGACCGGCGGAGTGGTACGCGCACCGCGCGCCGACGAGCAGGAGCACTGCTTCGAGTACCTCTCGCGCGAGATCTCGATCACCACGCCGCACTGGATCCTCACAGTCGGCGAGGAGACCTCGCGCTTCCTCCTGCGCAAGCTGTTCCGCGACCTGCCCCACCGCGAGGGCGAGAGCCTCGAGCTGCGCGTCTTCGACAACCCGGCCTTCAAGGTCGTGCCGGTGGCGACGCCCGAGGAGATCGCGGAGCGCGAGGCGCGCGAGCAGAAGGCGTACCGCGACCGCCTGCGCGCGCTCGCACAGCGCATGGGGATCTGACGGTCGCCGGCGTGGTCGCGGTGCGCGCCCGCCTCGACTAACGCTCGGGCAGCTCCGCCTCGGCCGCCGCGAGAACCTCCGCGACCCGCGTCTCGGCGCCCGCCGGCAGCGGAGCCGGCCGGTGTGCGGCGAGGATGACCTCGACCGCTTCGACGGCGCGGGCCACCTCGTCGGGCGCGTCCGCCGCCATCGCGCCGGCCTCGCGCAGCCGGTGCCGGGGCCGGTAGATCTCCCCGGTCCGCAGGAAGGCGCGCGTCTTTCGCTGCCCGAGATAGTGGCCGCCGGGCCCTACGGCCGCGGCCACGTCGACCATCAGGTGCTCGTCGTCGATCACGAGCCCGTCGAGCACGCGGCGGCAGGCGCGGAACAGCTCGACGTCGAGGAGGATCTTGGGCAGAGACAGCAGCTGGGCCCCGTCGTGCATGCCGGCGCCGACGAAGAGGTCGGGCTCCATGAGCATCGCCGGGAGGCAGGTGAGCGTGGCGTCGATGCCGCTCGCGTGCCCGAACCCCGGCGCGTCGCTGGTGAGGCCGCTGGCCATGACCGGCAGATCGTACCGCCGCCCGAGGGCGATCATCGCCTGGGTGACGAGGACGGCCTCGGGCGGGGATGCCCTGTAGAGGCCGGACTGCAGGTCCATGAGCCCCGTGTCGGCCACGTAGATGCAGGCCAGGCCGGGGTTCACGACCTGGAAGAGGACGAGCGAGCTGAGGATCTCGGCGTTCGACTGCATCGCCGAGCCCGCCACGGTGACCGGCGTGGTCGCGCCGGCGAGCCCCATGCTGTAGATGCACATCGGCACGCCGGCGCGGGCCAGGTCGATGGCCGCCTCGACCATCTCGGGCTCGTGCTGCAGGGGCGACACCGGGCAGTAGACGATGGAGAAGAAGGGCCGCGCGGGGTCCCAGCGACCGTCGGGGGCGACCGCGGCGAGGAGGTCGAGCACGTAGGGGACCTCCTCCGCCCGTTGCACCTCGGCCTGGACGTGCTTGCCGGTGTGACGCAGGCAGGTCTCGGTCTCGTAGAGCACGCGAGCGTTGGGCGGCGTGTCGGCGGTCGTGACGATGTTCCAGACGACGCCGATCTCAGGCGCGTGGTCGGCGAGGAGCGTGGCCTCGCCGAGATCGCGGAGCGTCGAGGCGCGACGCTCGCCGGTGCGGTGGTCGAGCGTCGCGGCGCCGGTCCCGTCGAGCGTGAGCAGGCAGGGACGGCCCTCGCCGAGGCGCACGTCGGCGGCGGGGTCGCGTCCGGCGAGGAGGACGTCGCGCGGCGCCCGCGCGACGGCCTCCTCGACGAGGCGCCGCGGGAAGCGCACGACCTCGGCCTCGGCGTCGACCTCGGCCCCCGCGTCGTGCAGCAGGCGCAGGGCGCGGTGGCTGGGGATGCGCACGCCGACCTCGGCGAGCAGCCGCAGGCCGGCCTCGTGGAGAGCCTCGACCTCGGCCTCGGGCGGCGGCGCCGGGACGAACCTCACGACGGCTTCCTCACCGCGGCGTCCTCACGGCGGCGTCCTCACGACGCAGCGCGCGACGCTGCGTCCTCACGGCACCAGCACGCGCAGCGCCCGCGGCGCCACGCGACAGTCGATGGGCAGGGCGCCGGAGACCTCGCCGTCGGTCTGCACGAGCACCTCCTGGGCCGGGTCGGCCGCCTCGATGCGCGCCGCCCGGGTGCGGAAGTACTGCACCTTGGGGTGGTCGATGTGGGCGTTGAGCAGGGCGGCGGTCCAGTACCAGGCAGTACTGAGGAACGATTTGTCGGTGAGCACGCACACGTCGAGCAGGCCGTCCCGCATGTCGGCCAGGGGGGTGATCCCGAAGGCGCCGCCGTAGTTGGCGGCGTTGCCGAAGACCGCGAAGTAGCCCTCGACCTCGCGCTCGTCGCTCGTCAGGCGGAAGAGCGGCTCCTCGTGCGTGAGGTAGGTGGCGACCCCGTGCACGGCGAAGGCCGCCTCCTTCAACGCCTTCTTCAGCGTCGGGTTGAGCGAGGCGACGACGGCGGCGTCCATGCCGATGCCGGCCATGAGGCCGAAGTAGCGCCGGCCGGCGAGGCCGAGGTCGATCCACGACTCGGTGCCCTGGCCGAGGACGCGCACCGCGTCGGGCGGGTCGAGCGGGATGCCGAGCTCCATGGCGAGCACGTTCACCGTGCCGGTGGGGACGATAGCCAGCGGCACGTCGCCGCCGGCCAACCCGTTGAGCGCCTCGTTGACGGTGCCGTCACCGCCCAGCACGCAGACCACGTCGAAGCCCTCGCCGGCGGCGGAGGCGGCGAGCTCGGTCGCCGACCCCGGGCCGGTCGTGGCACGTACGTCGACGGCGAAGCCCTGCCCTTCGAGCCCCTCGAGGATCAGGGGCAGGTCGCGCCGTCGCTCGCCGCCCCCCGAGGTCGGGTTGTGGATCGCCATGAGACGCCGCCGCGCTGCGCTCACCGTCTCTCTGCCTCCCCCGCGCTCACGTGCTCGACCTCGGCTCGCTCACCGTATCGCCTCCAGCTCGCCGTCGGTGAGTCTGAGGGTGGCATCGTAGCCCGCTTCGGCGGCGACGGCGAGGGCGCGGTCGAAGTCGGCACCCACTTCGTCGACGCGGTGCGCGTCGGAGCCCAGCACGAGCGGGATCTCGCGGCCGGCCGCCTGGGCGAGGATCGCCGGCGAAGGGTAGGCCTCGCCGGCCGGCACGCGCCAGCCGCAGGTGTTGAGCTCGATGGCGGCGCCGGCGGCGGCGATGGCGTCGAGCGCCCTCGCCAGCGCCGCCTCGACCGCCTCGGGATCGCGCGGCCGGTGGCCGAACTTCTTCGGCAGGTCGAGGTGGGCGATGACGTCGAAGAGCCCCGTGGCCGCCGCCTCGGCCACGACCTCGAAGTATCGCCGGTACACGGCATCGACGTCGACCCAGAGCGAGCCCTGCAGCGAGGCGCGCGTGTCGACGACCCGGCCGTCGATGAAGTGCACGGAGCCGTACACGAAGTCGAAGTCGTGCGCGGCGAGCAGCGCCGCCGCCTCGTCGATCGTGTCGGGCCCGTAGTCGACCTCGATGGCGGCGAGCACGCGGACCCCCGGGTGCGCCCCATCGGCCGCGCGCACCGCCGCGATGTACTCGTCGATCCGCGCGATCTCGATGCTGTAGCCCGGCTCGTCGTTGTAGGGCCCGATGGCCAGGTGGTCGACCGTCGCGACCCCGGCCAGCCCGAGCTCCGCCGCCCGCGCCGCGATCTCGGCCGGGGTGGCGAGGCCGTCCGAGTACGTCGTGTGGACGTGGTGGTCGACGAGTCGCACCGGCGTCACCACCCCACCCGCCGCCGGAGACTCGGCCGACGGCGGGCGAAGAGCCAGACGAGCACGAGCCCGGCGGCGAAGCCGCCGACGTGGGCGAAGTAGGCCACCCCGGTCTCGGCGCCGATCGTCGTCGCCGCCTGCAGCAGGTTGAGGGCAAACCAGGCCAGCAGCAGCACCCAGGCCGGGACCATGACGACCGGGAAGAAGACGACGAGCGTGATCACCGTCAGCACCTGGGCCCGGGGGAACAGGAGGATGTAGGCGCCGAGCACCCCGGAGACGGCGCCGCTGGCGCCGATCATCGGCACCAGCGCGTCGGGCCGCACGACCACCTGGGCCGCCGCCGCGGCGACGCCGCAGAGGAGGTAGAAGGCGACGAAGCGGGCCCGACCCATCCTGTCCTCCACGTTGTTGCCGAAGATCCACAGGTACAGCATGTTGAAGATGATGTGCAACCAGCCGCCGTGGATGAACATCGAGGTGAAGACGGTGGCCCAGATCGGCACCAGCCCGTCGGGCGGCACGTCGACGCGATTGACGATCTCGTACGGGACGAGCCCCGCGCGCAGAAAGAAGCCCTCGACCGTGAGCCCGTGACGGGGCAGCGTGAGCTGGAAGACGAAGACCGCGACGTTGAGCGCGATCAGCGCCAGCGTCACCAGCGGGAAGCGCCGCGTCGGGTTGTCGTCGTGCAGCGGGATCACGGCGGCCCGCCAGCCGTTACGGGAGGGCGACGCGGCAGGCGCAGACCTTGAACTCGGGGATCTTGGCCTGGGGGTCGCGCGCCGGGTTGGTCAGCCGGTTGGCCGGCGCCTCCCAGAAGTGGAACGGGACGAAGACCGTGCCCTCGCCGATGCGCGCCGTGACGTTGGCCGGCGTGCGGATCGAGCCGCGCCGCGTCTCGACGACGACGTCGCCGCCGTCGGCGACCCCGAGGCGCGCGGCGTCGGCCGGGCTCAGCTCGGCGAAGCCCGTCGGCACGAGCTCGTTGAGGCCGTCGGAGCGCCGGGTCATCGTGCCGGTGTGGTAGTGCTCGAGCAGGCGCCCGGTGGTCAGCGTCAGCGGGTACTCCTCGTCGACTTCCTCCGCCGGTGGCTGGTAGGCCACGGGGAAGAAGCGGCCGCGGCCGCGGGCGAAGCCGCCGATGTGGAGGATCGGCGTGCCGGGGTGCTCGGGGCTCGTGCAGGGCCAGCAGAGGCCGCCCTCCTCGAGACGCTCGTGGCTGATGCCGGCGTAGGACGGCGTCAGGTCGGCGATCTCGCGCATGATGGCGGCCGTGCCCGCGTAGCTCCAGCCGCTCTCGGCCCCCATGCGGCGCGCCAGATCGGCGATGATGCGCCAGTCCTCGCGTGCCTCGCCCGGAGCCGCCACCGCCTTGTGCAGCAGCTGGACGCGACGCTCGGTGTTGGTGAAGGTGCCGTCCTTCTCGGCGTAGCTCGTCGCCGGCAGCACGACGTCGGCCAGCGCGGCCGTCTCGGAGAGGAAGATGTCCTGCACGACCAGGAAGTCGAGGCCGCGCAGGGCCTCTTCGACGTGGGTCTGGTCGGGGTCGGAGAGCAGCGGGTTCTCGCCCATCACGTAGAGGGCCCGCACGCTGCCGTCGGCCATCGCGTCGAAGGCCTCGGTCACCGTGAGACCGGGCTCCTCGGCCAGGCTGACGCCCCAGGCCTCGCCGAAGCGGCGTTGCGCCTCGGGGTCGCCGACCGGCTGGTAGCCCGTGTAGACGTTGGGCAGCGCACCCACGTCGCAGGCGCCCTGCACGTTGTTCTGGCCGCGCAGCGGGTTGACGCCCGTGCCGGCGCGGCCGAGGTTGCCCGTCATCAGGGCGAGGTTGGAGACCGCCAGCACGTGCTCGGTGCCGTGCGAGTGCTGGGTGATGCCCATCGAGTAGAAGATCGCGGCACGCCCGGCGGAGCCGAAAAGGCGCGCCGCCTCGCGCAGCGTGTCGGCCGGGACGCCGCTGATCTCCTCGACCAGCTCCGGCGTGTACGCGGCGAGGAGCTCCGGAAGCTCGTCGAAGCCCTCGGTGCGCTCAGCGATGAACGCCTCGTCGGCGAGGCCCTCCTCGAGGATCACGTGCATCAGCCCGTTGAGGACGGCCACATTGGTGCCGGGGCGCAGCTGCAGATGCAGATCGGCGCGGCGCGCCATGTCGATGCGCCGCGGGTCGGCGACGATGAGGCGGCCCCCGTTGCGCAGCGCCTTCTTGATGTGCAGCGCGGCGATCGGGTGGGCCTCACTGGTGTTGGAGCCGATGATCAGGGCGACGTCGAACTCCTCGAGGTCCTTGAACGAGTTCGTCATCGCCCCGCTGCCCAGCGACTGGCGCAGGCCGGTCACCGTGGAGGCGTGACAGAGCCGGGCGCAGTGGTCGACGTTCTGCGTGCCGACGACGGCGCGCATGAACTTCTGGAAGAGGTAGTTCTCCTCGTTCGTGCAGCGCGCCGAGGCGAAGCCGGCGAGGGCGTCGGCGCCGTGGGCCTCGCGGACCTCGCCGAAACGCCGTGCCACGAGCTCGAGAGCCTCGTCCCACGAGGCGGGCACGAGCTCGCCGTCACGGCGCACCAGCGGCTGCGTGAGGCGGTCGGGATGATGGATGAACTGGAAGCCGTAGCGGCCCTTGACGCAGAGGTTGCCCTCACCCGGCCCCTTGCCCACGGGAGAGCTGACCTTGACGACACGGCCGTCCTTGACGTGAAGCTGCAGGTTGCAGCCGCAGCCGCAGAAGGGGCACACCGTGTCGACCAGGGTCGCGTCCCAGGTGCGACAGGCGAAGCGGCTGAGCTTGTCCTGCAGGGCGCCGGTCGGACAGGCCGAGACGCAGTTGCCGCAGAGCTCGCACTCGGTCTCGACCATCGAGCGGCCGAACGACGTGGTCACGAACGACTCGAAACCGCGCTCGGCGAAGTCGAGCACGTGGCACTGCTGCACCTCTTCGCACATGCTCACGCAGCGCCCGCAGAGGATGCACTTGCCGGGGTCGTAGGCGATGAAGGGCGTGTCCTCGCGCGCCTCGTAGTCGCGCGCCTCGCCCTCGTAGCTGGACTTGGCGACACCGTAGCGGTAGGCCATCGCCTGCAGACGGCAGGTGCCGGCCTCGTCGCAGACGATGCAGTCGTCGCGGTGATCGGAGAGCAGGAGCTCGAGGAGCAGCGCGCGCTGCTCGCGCAGCTCGTCCGTCTCGGTGGTCACGACCATGCCGTCCGCGGCCTCCGTGGCGCAGGCCGCGACCGGGGCCTTGAAGCCCTCGACCTCGACCAGGCACAGACGGCATGAGGCCAGCGGTTCGAGGCGGTCGTCGTAGCAGAGCGACGGGATGTCGATGCCGACACGACGCGCGGCGTGCAAGATGGTGGTTCCCGGCTCGACCGCAACCGGCCGGCCGTCGATCGTCAGGTTCACGCGCAGCTCCCTCTCGTCGGTACGCGCGACGGGCGTCGCGGCAGCGTCAACAGTCCTGCGTGAAGCCAGACGATTGTACCCGAAGGCCCGCGAGGCCGCGACGGCGGCGCTTGCCGCCGCGCGGCATACTACGGTAGCCTGACATTATGGGACCCGAACTTGATGACCCGGCGGCCGCACTCGTCTCGCTGCTGCCCGAGCTCGCGGTGGTGGTGTACGAGTCGGCGCCGCACCGCGACGCCGTGCGGCGCGGTGCCGGGCGCGAGTTGACCGCCCGCCAGATGGCCGCGGTCGTCGCCCTCGCGCGCCGGCCCGGCGCGACCATGAGCGAACTGGCCGCCGCGCTCGGCGTCGGCCGCGCGGCGGCGAGCGAGCTCGTCGAGCGTCTGGTACAGAAGGGCGTCGTCCAGCGCGTCACCGACGCCACCGACCGCCGCGCCGTGCGCCTCGACCTCTCGCCCCGGGCGCGCGCCCTCGCCGAGGCGATGCAGGCCGGCTGGCGCGCCGAGGTCGAGGCCGCGTTCGACGACGTCCCCGGCCTCGACCCCACTACCCTCATCGCCTTCCTCGACACCCTTCTCGACCGGCTGAAAGGTCACCGCCCCCGATGAGCACCACCGCCTCCCCGGGAGCGAAGTCCCCCGAAGCGATGGTCTCGGGCGCAGGCCTGGCCGGCACGGTCGCACCCGATGCGACGGCGCCCGGAGCGGGCGCACCCGGCGCGACGGCAGCCGGCCCTTCCCCCGCCCCTCGCCCGCCGGCGGCGGGCGGCGCGAACCCGTGGGCCATCCTCGCCGTCCTCTGCGTGGGGCTCTTCATGATCCTCCTCGACGGCACCATCGTGAACATCGCCATCCCCAACATCATGCGCGAGCTCGACACCGGCCTGAGCGGCGTCGAGTGGGTGATGAACGCCTACGTGCTCGCCTTCGCCGTCACGCTCGTGACCCTGGGCCGCTTCGGCGACCTCTACGGTCGCCGCCGGCTGTTCGTCGCCGGGATGGTGCTCTTCACCGCCGCCTCTCTCGCCTGCGGCCTCGCTCCCGGCATCGGCTGGCTCATCGCCTTCCGCGTCGCCCAGGGTCTCGGCGGGGCGGCGATGATGCCGGCGACGCTGAGCATCGTCGCCGCCGTCTTCCCCGCCGAGCGCCGGGGCGCGGCGATGGGCGTCTGGGGCGGCGTCTCCGGGCTCGCCACGGCGATCGGCCCGAGCCTCGGCGGCCTCATCGTCGACTCGGCGAGCTGGCGCTGGATCTTCCTCATCAACATCCCGATCGGCTTCCTCGGCGTCGCCCTCGCCCTGCGCATCCTCCCCGAGTCACGCGACCGGGCCGCCGTCGAGTCCCTCGACCTGCCCGGCGTCGCCCTCGTCTCCGCCGGCCTGTTCTGCCTCACCTTCGCCCTCGTCGAGGGCCAGCGGCTGGGCTGGACGTCGGCCACCATCGTCGCCCTCTTCGTCGCCGCGGCCGTGGGGCTGGTCCTCTTCTACCTGCGCGAGACCAGGGTGCATCAGCCGCTGATCGACTTCGCGCTCTTCCGCCACGTCAACTTCCTCGCCGGCAACGTCACCGGCCTGCTGCTCAGCGCGGGCATGATGGGAGTCTTCTTCACCGTCCCCATCTTCCTGCAGACGGCGCTCGACTACAGCGCCCTGCGCGCCGGGCTCGTGATGAGCCCCATGTCGGTCGTGATCATCTTCGCGGCGCCGCTCGCCGGCCGGTTCTCCGACCGGGTCGGCAGCCGCTCGATCGTCGCCGGCGGCCTCTTCCTGCTCGCCTTCGGCATCGCCTGGATGGCCGGCCTCCTTCCGTGGAGCGAGCCGCTGGCGCCCGACACGAGCGCCGCCGCCTTGATGGTCCCGTTCGTCCTCAGCGGCATCGGCATCGGCATGTCGATCGCCCCGGTCACGGCCGCGGTCATGGCGACGGCGCCGCCGGCGCGCGTCGGCAACGCCTCCGGCGTGCTCTCGACGACCCGCCAGGTCGGCAGCCTGATGGGTATCGCCATTCTCGGCGCCGTGCTGCAGAACCGCATCGCGGCCAACGTGCGCGCCGGCCTCGAGACGGTGGCCGGGGTACCCGACGAGGCCCGCCGGCGCATCGTCGACGGGCTCGCGGAGGGCGGCATGCAGATGGGCGCCCCGGCGGGCGCGGAGGGCATGCCCTCCGGCGCCCTCGAGATGCTCGACGCGCTCTTCGCCGGCTGGCTCACCGACGCGATCAACACCACGTTCGTGGTCGGCGTCGCGATCTGCGTCGCCGGCGGCCTCTGTGCCCTCGCGTTGCGCAGCCACGTCGGGCGCGGCCCGGCAGACGACGGCGCGTGACACGACGCCCCTTGTCACAGCGTCACCTACGGGTGTTGTCAGAATTGACGACATCGGGACCGCACCCCGGGCCTCCGGCAAGGAGAACCGCCGGCGCGCGGCGAATCACGGAGCGGCGACCGTGGTAGACAGAGGATGTCGAGGAGGGGCGATGCCTGCAGCCGACGTGAACGCGCAGCCCAAGACCATCGTGGTCCCCAGGCAGCTCGAGGGGTTCTTCTACGAGAAGCTCCGGCAGCGCTACGCCGGCCGCAGCGACGTCAACGTGGTGGTCGACCGCCGTCAGGCCGACCGGCGGCGGCAGGCGGCCACGACCGCGGCCCCGATCCGGGAGCGCCGGCGCGGCGAGCGCCGCTGCGCGACCGAGGTCTGGTCGATCGACGAGATGCCGTTCGCCGGCGCCTGAGCCGGGCCGGCGCCGATCGCGGCACCGCCCCCCGCGCTCCGCGGCGACGGCGGCCTCAGATCCTCAGATCCAGCCGTTCTCGCGACTGAGGATGACTGCCTGCGCGCGGTCCACCACCTGCAGCTTGTGGTAGACGTTGTGCAGGTGATTGCGCACCGTGCTCTGCGACAGCTCGAGGGCTCGCGCGACCTGCTTGTAGGTCTTGCCGCCGGCGAGCATGCGCAGCACCTGGAGCTCGCGCTCGGTCATGGGGTTGGGCACGTCGCCCTTCGCCGCGTCGAGGTCGCCGAGGTGGACCTTGAGCCGGGCCAGCAGCTCCTTCACGTGGAACGGCTTCGTGATGTAGTCCACGGCGCCCTTGTCGAAGCCGTGCAGCTTGTCGGTGATCTCGCGCTTGGCGGTCAGGAAGATGATCGGGCAGCCCAGCGCGCAGGGCTTCTGCCGCAGCCGCTCGTACACGGTGAACCCGTCCTGCCCCGGCATCATGATGTCGAGGAGCACCAGGTCGGGGATGAAGAGGCCGCCCCTGCGCACCGCCTCGTCGCCGTCGGCGGCGACCTCGACCTCGTAGCCGGCCGAGGCGAGCGCCTCGGCGACGAGCCGGCGGATGTCGGGCTCGTCGTCGACGACGAGGATCCGGCGCTTGGTCATGCGGGCACTCCTCCCCTGGTCGGCAAGTACGCTCCACACGCACGGTGACAGGCGCGGGGGGCACATCTCATGTGCTGCCCTGCGATATCGGCAGAATCGGAGGTCGACCTTAGGCGCGGCGGGGCCGGCGCAAGGCGCCGGCGGGGCCGCGCCCGACGCGGAGGGTGTCCGGCGAAGCGGCGCCGGCTAACGCAGGAGGCGGTCGCCGAAGGCCACGAGCAGGACGACCGCGATGACGGCGATTCCTATGGCGAGCAGGGCCTCGTACGGACGGCGGCGCTCGACCGACGCCCAGACGAGGCTGCCGAACCCGTACACGGCGACCGCCAGCCCGATGACGCCGGCCAAGGCGATGACGAGATCCACGGGCGGCGTTGCTCAGGCGGGCGGCGCGGCGGACCGCGCCGCCTCGTAGCCCGCGTTCAGAGCCTTGAGATTGCCCTCGAGCAGCTTGCGTGGCAGGCGGGCGTGGACGCTGTCGACAAGGGCCGGGTACCCCACCAGCTCGAGCAGGCCCTCGAGCGCGCCGAGCGCCACCATGTTGGCCGCCAGCGGGGTGCCGGCGAGCTCGCGCGCGGTGGCCGTGAACGGCAGACCGATGAGGCGCGCGCGCCCGTCGAGGCCGGACGGCTCGACGAGGCCGCTGTCGTACACGACGAAACCGCCGGCGCGCGTGCTCGCGGCGTATCTGTCGAAGGCCTCCTGCGAGAGGCAGAGCGTGAGGTCGGGGTGCTCGACCTCGGGGAAGTCGATGGGCGCCCGCGAGACGATGACCTCGGCGGCGCTGGCGCCGCCACGCGCCTCCGGGCCGTAAGTCTGCGTCTGGACGACCTCGTAACCCGCCGCACAGGCGACCTCGGCGAGGATGGTCGCGGCGAGGATGATGCCCTGGCCCCCGGAGCCGGAGAGGCGGAACTCGAGCGGCCCGGCGCGGTCGGCGCCCGGCGCCGCCGCGGCGGCGCCGTCAGACCTTGATGCCGGTGGCACGCCGCCGCACCTCCTCGTAGGCCTCGAGGTACTCGGCGCGCTCGACGTGGTGCAGCACGCCGACCGGGAACTGTTCCTCGGTCATCGGCGCCCCGGCCTTGTGCTTCTCGACCGGCACCGCCTGCTTCTGCTGCAGCTTGAGCATCTCGGCGGGTACCGGTGTCCGGTTGAAGCGCCCGTAGTAGGTGGGGCAGTTGGACATGACCTCGACGAGCGAGAAGCCCTTGTGCACGATCCCGGCGGCGAGGAGCTGGACCAGCTTGAGGTAGGCGTAGGGCGTGCCGCGGGCGACGAAGGTCGCCCCCGCGGCACGGGCCAGCTCGCAGATGTCGAAGGCGGGCTCGGGGTGACCGAAGGGGCTCGTCTTGGAGAGGTCGCCCTCGTGGGTCGTGGGCCCGGCCTGCCCGCCGGTCATGCCGTAGATGTCGTTGTTGAACACGATCGCCGTCAGGTCGACGTTGCGCCGCGCGGCGTGGATCAGATGGTTGCCGCCGATCGCCGCGCAGTCGCCGTCTCCCATCACGACGCTCACGACCAGCTCCGGGTCGGCGAGCTTGGCGCCGGTGGCGACGGCGAGGGCTCGGCCGTGGGCGGTGTGGACGGTCGAGTAGTCGAGGTAGGCGGTGATCCTGCCGGCGCAGCCGATGCCGGCCACGACGGTCACCTTCTCGGGGTCGAGGCCGAGCGAGAGATAGGCGTCGATCATCGCCCGCGTGACGATGCCGTTGGTGCAGCCCGGGCACCACAGCGTCTTCGCGCTGCGCAGGTGCTCGCGGATCTCGACCGTCGCGTGCCGCGTCACCCTGGGCAGGCGATCGTCGGTCGGCGGCCGTTCGAGCTTCAGCTCGTCAACTAAAGCGGTGATAGTGAAACTCCTTCTTGACGAGGTCTTTGATCTGCTCAGGGGTGATCAGGGCGCCGTCGACGCGGCCGTAGTCGACGACCCGCGCCCGGCCGGCGACGGCGGCCTGGACCTCCCAGGCGATCTGCCGGATGTTCATCTCGGGCACGATCACGGTGCGGACCTGCTCGGCCATGTGGTCGACGGCGGCCGTCGGCAAGGGCCAGAGCGTGATCGGCCGCACGAGACCGACCGGCACCCCTTGGGCACGCGCCCACCTGACGGCGGCGCGTGCCGCCCGGGCGACCGAGCCGTAGGCGAAGACCGCGACCTCGGCGCCCTCCATCATGAACTCCTCGACGCGCACGATGGCCTCGCGGTGGTGGTAGATCTTCTCGCGCAGGTAGCGGCCCAGGTCCTGAGCGACGTCGGGGCTCCCCGTCTCGGGAACGCCGCTGCGGCGGTTGTAGACGAGGCCGGTGACGTGCACCCGGAAGCGCGAACCGAGGTCGGGGCGCGGGAGGATATTGTCGAGCGTCGACATCACGGTGTCGTACTCGTCGGGGTCCACGTCGGGCTCGCTGCGCTCGGCGACGCGGAGCTCCTCGGGGAGCGGCAGCGCCACAGCCTCGCGCATGTGCCCGACCATGGCGTCGGAGAGCACGATGACCGGCGTGCGGTACTGCTCCGAGAGGTTGAAGGCGTCGACGGTGAGCGTGAAGCACTCCTCGACCGAGCTCGGCACGAGCACGATCACCGAGTGCTCCCCGTGGGTGCCCCAGCGGGCCTGCATGACGTCGCCCTGGCTGGGCTCGGTGGGCAGCCCGGTCGAGGGTCCGCCGCGCATCACGTCGACGATCACGCACGGCACCTGGGTCATGGCCGCGTAGCCGATCATCTCCTGCATCAGCGAGAAGCCGGGGCCCGAGGTGGCGGTCAGCGACTTGACACCGGCCAGCGAGGCGCCGACCACGGCGGCGATGGAGGCGATCTCGTCCTCCATCTGGATGAAGGTGCCGCCGACCTCGGGCATGCGCCGCGAGAGGGTCTCGGCGATCTCGGTCGAGGGCGTGATCGGGTAGCCGGCGAAGAAGCGGGCGCCGGCGGCGATCGCACCCTCGGCGACGGCCTCGTTGCCTTGCAGGAGACGGCGCTCTGCGGGCATCAGGGCGTCTCCTCGTCGGGCTCCGCCGCGGCCGCGTCACCGGTAGCGACCTCGGCGGTCTCTTGCTCAGCCGGCGTGGGCGCCGGCTCGACCTCGATGGCGAAGTCGGGGCAGTGGAGCTCGCAGAAGCGGCAGGCGGTACACGCCTCGAGGCGCGCGACGACGGGTACGCCGCGGTCGTCGGAGTCGAAGACGCCCTGCGGGCAGAGAGCCACGCAGATGCCGCAGGCCTTGCAGAGCTCGAGGTCGATGTGGACGCCCGCGGCCCTGCGCCGCGGGCGGCGCGCGTCCTCCGTCTCGCTCCTGGCTTCGGGCGCGCTGCGCTCGGCCATGGACGTGCTCACCACCGCTCGGTCGTCGTGCCGACGGCTCTCAACGACGTGCCGTCCTGCATAGCTTAGATGCACCGGTCGGATGGCTCAACCCTGTCTCCCGCCGCTCGGCGCGGGCGGCTTCACCCTTCGAGACGCGCGGCGAGGAACACGAGCGGATGCAGGGCCGTGCGGCCGTCGAGGTCGGCGATCTGCGTGCGGCACGACGTGCCGCTGGCCAGGATCGCCGCGTCCGGGCGGGCCGCGCGCAGCGCCGGGAGCAGCGCATGCTCGGCGATCGCCACGCTGGTCGCGTAGTGCTCCTTCTCGTAGCCGAACACCCCGGACATGCCGCAGCAGCCACAGTCGAGCACCTCCAGCTCGAGACCCTCGACCGCGCGCAGGGCGCGCTCGCTGGCGGCCGGCGTGAAGACGGCGCGCTCGTGACAGTGCGGGTGGAAGACGGCGGCACCGCCGGGGCGGAAGCGCAGCCGGCCGGCGGCGGCGAGGTCGGCGACGATCTCGAGCGCCGGCAAGCTGGCGGCGGCGACCACGGCGACGCGTTCGTCGCCGGGCAGCAGGCGCCGCCAGTCGTCGTGGATCATGGAGAGGCAGCTCGGCTCGACGACCGCCACCCGTCGCCCGGCCATCACCTCCGCGTGGAGCGCCGTGAGACAGCTGCGCGCCCGGCGACGCGCCAGCTCGATCTGGCCGGTCGACAGCGCCGTGCGACCGCAGCAGCCGGCGTCGGCCAGGGTCACGCCGACGCCCGCCGCACCGACGAGCCGTACGAAGGCCTCGCCGATCTCGGGCTCCTGGTGCTCGATGAAGCAGTCGGCGAAGAGGGCGACACCCCCGGCGAGCGGATCGCCCGAGGGAGCCGCCGCTGAAGCCTCGGCCGCGGGCGGCGCAGCCGCCGGGCGGCCCTCTGGGACAGCGGAGGGAGCGGCAGGTGACGATGACGCCAAGGGCGGCGCCTCCGCCGCGGGCAGTCCCGCGGCGGCGAGCCGCGCGCTCAGCGGGCGGCGCGCGAACGACGGCAGCCGGCGCTCGGCGGCGACGCCGGCGAGCGGGGCGAGCCGGCGCACCAGTCCGGTGCGCGCCAGAGCGTCGATCGCCGGCGCCACCGGGGCGGCGAGGCGAGCGAGGCGACGGAAGTCGCCGATGGCGCGAGCCAGCGGCGGCACCCCCCGTCGCGCCCGCAGCTCCGCGAGCCACTCGACCTTGAGCGCCGCCATGTCGACCCCCGCGGGGCACTCCACCTTGCAGGCCTTGCAGGCCACGCAGGTGCCGAGGACCTCGCGGAACTCCTCCTCGTCGATGGCGTCCAGGGGTACGGCGCCGCAGAGCACGCCCTGCAGCGCGTTGGCGCGCGCCCGCGTGCTGAGCGCCTCGTCACGGTCGATCATCGCCGTCGGGCACATCGAGCCGGTGGTCTTCTTGCAGAGCCCGGCGCCGAAGCAACGCTCCACGGCGGCGTCGAAGCCGCCCTCTGCGGCGTACGAGAGCCGCGGCCGCCAGCCGCCGTCCGCGCGGTAGTCGGCCCCGAAGCGGAGATCGAGGGTCACCGGGCGGCCCTCGACGAGCACGCCCGGCGCGAGCAGACGGTCGGGGTCGAAGGCATCCTTGAGGGCGACCATCGCCCCGTACAACTGGGGCCCGTAGAGCTGCGGCAGGTAGAAGGAGCGCGAGCGCCCGCAGCCGTGCTCGCCGGACAGCGCTCCGTGGTAGCCGGCGACGAGCCGCGCGACCTCGTCGGCGAGCGCGGCCATCGTCGCCACCCCGGCCGCCGACTTGAGGTCGAGCAGGGGTCGCACGTGCATGCAGCCGGCTGAGGCGTGCCCGCTGAACGAGGCCCGCGCACCGTGCGCGGCGACCAGCCGGCGGAACTCGTCGACGAAGTCGGTGAGCCGCTCCGGCGCCACCGCGGTGTCCTCCACGAACGATGCGGGCCGCTCGGCGCCGGGCGCACCCATCAGCAGCGGCAGCACGGCGCGACGGAGAGCCGCGGCCTCGGCCATCGCCGCGGGCTCGTCGAGCGCCAGGGTTCGACGGGCGCCGAGGCCCGGCTCGAGTGAACGGAGCCGGGCGAGGCCGTCGGCGACCTCTTCCGGCTCGCCTTGATACTCGACGATGAGCATCGCCTGCTCGTCGTCGTCCAGGAGCGCCGCCATCCGCCGGTAGCCGGCGAGATTGGGGGACGCCCGCAGCGGGTCGAGGTCGAGCAGTTCGACGGCCGAAGGACGGGTGGCGAGCAGCACGACGTTGGCCTCGAGGGCGTCGCGCACCGTGGCGAAGGTGAACGCCGCACCGAGCCGCTGTGCCGGGAGCGGGTCGAGCGCGACCTCGATCTCGGTGAACACCGCCAGGGTGCCCTCGGAGCCGGCGAGAAGGCGAGCCGGGTCCGGCGCCGGTCCCAGCAGGGTGCGCAGGTCGTACCCCGTGGTGCAGCGCGCGGTCTGCGGGTAACGCTCCACCCCCGCCGCGGCCGTGCGCGCGGCGACCTCGCGCAACGCGCTGCCGAGACGCGCGGCGGCCGACCCGCTCAGCCCGTCGCCGGGGTCCGCCGTCGGGGAGCGGCGCGCCACGACGTCGTCGCCGCCGGGCAGCACGGCGGCGACGCGCAACGTCTTGTCGCGCGTCTCGCCGTAGACGATCGAGCGCGACCCGGACGAGTTGTTGCCCACCATGCCGCCGATCGTCGCCTGGTCGACGGTGGAGGTGTCGGGGCCGAATTCGAGGCCGTGCGCAGCGACGGCGCGGTTGAGCTGGGCCTGCACGACTCCGGGCTCGACGCGCGCCGTGCGCCGGTCCGGGTCGACGGCGAGGATACGCGAGAGCCTGAAGCAGTCGACGACGATGCCCGGGCCGATCGCCTGCCCGGCGAGGCTCGTGGCCGCGCCGCGCAACGTGAGCGGCAGCCCGTGCTCGGCGGCGACGTGCGCGGCGGCGATCAGGTCGTCGGTCGACGCCGCGGCGAGGACGAGCTCCGGGACCACACGGTACCCGGAGGCGTCGGTCGCGTACAGCCAGCGCGTCAGCGCGGTGTCGCCGACCCGGCCGGCCGCCAGCCGTCGCAGCGCGGCGGCCGCGCCGCGGCCGGCCGCCGAGGGCTCCGGTATGCGGTGGCGGTCACTCACCGGGCAAGCATATAGGGAGCCCTCCGGTCAGAACCCGCCGAGGTCGAAGGCCGGCAGCCAGCCGCTGAGGCGCGAGAAGACTCCCAGCATCATGAGCGACCCGGCGACCACCATGATCGCCCCGGCGACCACCCGCACCGCAGCGTAGTGACGCTTGACGACGTCGAGACGGGCACTCACCCACCCGAAGGCCAGGGCCGCGGCGACGAAAGGCACGCCGAGCCCGATGGAGTACATCAGGAGGAGGAGCGCACCGTCGAACGCGCTCTGACTCGACGCGGCCATGCTCAAAATCGCGCCGAGGACGTAGCCCACGCACGGCGTCCAGGCGACCGCCAGCGCCGCCCCGGTGAGGACGGCACCCGCCGGCCCGCGCAGCCGCGGCGACAGCCCGACGCCGCGTTCGGGCAGGCTGATCAGGCCGGCCACGGCGAGACCGCTGAGGGCGACGAAGGCGCCGGCGACGACCTCCAGCTCGCGACGGTAGTCGGTGAGCAGGGCGCCGACGCCGCCGGCACCGGCGCCCAGCGCCACGAAGACCGCCGTGAAACCGGCGACGAAGAGCAGCGAGACGCCGAGCAGCCGCCGCCGGCCGGTCGCGAGCTCGTCCACGCCCATCCCGGAGACGAACGAGAGGTACACGGGCAGCAGGGGCAGCACGCAGGGCGAGAGGAACGAGAGCAGGCCGGCGACGAAGGCCAGCCCGGCCGAGGCCAGCGAGAGCGACTCGACCGTGACACCCGCGGTCGCGAACGAGGAGGCGGCCCACGCCGGCGCGGACGGGAGCCAGGCGCTTGCGGCGGCGAGCGCCGACGGCACCTGCGAGAGCGACTCCCCGATGAGCGTGAGGCCGCTCACCCGTCACTGCACGGCCGCGAGCTTCTCCTCGAACTGGGCCTGCGTCGCGCCCCCGACGAGACGCTCGACCTCGCGGCCCTCGGCGTCGAGGAACAGGGTGGTCGGCAGGTACTCGATGTCCCAGGCGGCGCCGAGCTCGCCTGCGGCGTCGAAGACGACAGGGAACTCGATGCCGTACTCGTCCACGAAGCCGACGGCGTCGCCGCGCGCGTCACTGGTGGCCACGCCGACCACGGCGACGTCCGGGTGCGCCGCGGCGAAGGCGACGAGCTCGGGCGCCTCCTGGTTGCAGGGCGGGCACCACGAGGCGAAAAAGTTGACGACCGTGGTCTGACCGCTCGTCTCGGCGAGGTCGAACTCCTCGCCGTCGAGGGTCTCGCCGGCGAGCGCCGTGCCCCCGCCGTCGACGGTGGTCGCCGCCTCGTCGCCGCAGCCGCGCACGAGGACGAGAACCAGGATCACGGCGATCGCCGCGATGATGACGACAGTGATGATCCGCTTGGCGTCCATGCTCCTCCTCATACCCGGCGGCCGAGCCGGGCCCGTGATCACGCCGCGCCTCGGTCGTCTCTCCGTCCGCTGACCGACAGGCCCGTCGGTCTCCGACCTGCACCGCGGACTCACTGGGGATTCGGTGTTTGCCCTTGGGCTCCCTTCAGGTACAATACCCTACAGGGTATGCATCGGCGACCGCTGGAGGCGCATGGCCACCTACGATCTCGTCTGCGAGCACTGCGGACACCAGTTTGAGCTTTACCTGAAGGGCTTCCTGGACGACCAGCACACGGAGTGCCCGCAGTGCGGGTCCACCGAGGTGCGGCAGAAGTTCACGAGCTTCCTGCGCAACCTCGGCGGGTCCTGCGGGGCACCCACCGGCAGCCCGTTCGGCTGAGGCTGATCACGGCGGCGCGGTCGCGCCGCAGAGTCAGCCTTGACGTCACGTGACGGCCGCGGCCCGGGAACGACACGCTCCCGGGCCGCGGCCGTTCGGCGTGCGCTGCCTGATAGCATCGGCCCGACCAGTCTTGACGCTGGCGAGTCCACACAGGAGCAACGTATGCGCGTCCTCGTGACCGGCGGAGCCGGCTACATCGGCAGTGTGATCGTCGCCCGGCTGCTCG
>JAFGAW010000134.1 GCA_016933475.1 Thermoleophilia bacterium | reverse complement strand
GAAGCGCCCGCTTCCCTGATAGCAGGCGACGTCCACCTTGTCGCGCAGGCAGCCGCGGACGAGGCGCGCCGTGGCGCGCACGACCTCGTCGAGGCCGAGGCGGCCCTCGCCGCAGAACCGCTCGGCGTCGTCGAGTTCCGCCAACAGCAGGGCCAACGGCGCTTTGTAGCGGCTCGCACGGGCGACCTCGGCGGAGAGCCGCTCGACGAAGTACCAGCTGCTGTACAGACCCGTCAGCGCATCGGTCGCCGAGCGGTTCTCGAGGACGCGGAAGACGCGCGCGTTGCGCAGCGCCACGGCGACCTGGCCGGCGAGCAGGCCGACGAGCTCCACCTCCTCCTCGCGGAAGCGGCGGGCGATCCTGCCGGCGAGGTCGAGACAGCCGGTCACGGAGCCGTCGACGACCAGCGGTACGATGAGGCGCGTCGTCCCATCGTCCGGCCGCGCCTGCTCCACCCGCTGCCGGTCGACGGCCTGACGCGCGAGGGCGTCAGGCCGCCAGACGGCGCCGGCGCGGTCCGCCCACGACTCGATGTCGTCGGTCACAGCCTTCCCGTACGTACCGTCGTCGCGCCGCACGTAGACCTCGATCTCGAGCTCGATTCCCGGCAGCACGCTGGCAATGTCGAGCCTCACCCTGTCCACGGCCTCGCGCACCGTGAGAGTCGCGGTCACGGAACGCTCGGGGTCGAGGAGCGCCACGAGCCGACGCATGCGCTCTTCCTGGCGCTCGACGGCGACGACCGCATCGAGCGCCGAGGCGGCGAGGTGGCAGAAGCGGCCGAGCCGTGACTCGTCGGCGGCACTCGCGAGGCGGTCGTCGCGGGCGTCGGCCACACTGAGGATCCCGAGGATCCTGTCATGCAGGATGAGCGGGTAGTCGACCCGGATGCGGCAGCCTTCTGCCTTGAGGGCCTCGCGCTCGGCCGGCGCTACCCTCGGGTCGTCGACGCGGCGGACCGTCGCGCGCCCGGTGAGGATGAGACGCCGGAGGTCGTTGCTCTGGGTCAGCCCGATCACGGTGCCCACCCGGTCCCTGCCGAGATCGCCGGCGCCCTCACACGCCCAGAACGCCCGGCAGGCGATGGTGTCCTGCTCGGGTGCGAAGGTCCAGAGCTCGACCCACCACGCGCCCAGCGCCGCACCGACCGCCTGAGTGACGGTCTGCAGCATCGCCGGCAGGTCGGGAGCGGTGTGGCCCACGCCGGGTCCGACGGGCGGCCCATGGGTCACCTGACACCTCCCGAGTAGACCTCGACACGGTTCTTGCCGCCACGCTTGGCGGCGTACAGCGCCTCGTCCGCGTACCGGACAAGGTGGTCGATGTCGCCGGCGGGACGCGGGAACGCGGTGACCCCGATACTGACCGTGAGCCGGCCCGTGCGTCCTTTGGCCAGCAGCGATCCCGCCTCCACCTCGCGGCGGATGCGCTCGGCGACCGCCAGGGCGCCGTCGAGATGGCCCGGGTCCGGCTCATCGTCACCGGCGCTGACCGTCATGCTGAGCTGCTGGGCCCCGCCACCGGCGAGAGGTGTGTTGGGGAGGATGACGGCGAACTCCTCACCACCGTAGCGCGCCGCCAGGTCGACACCGCACCGGAGCTGCGTGGTGAGGATGTCGGCGACGCCGCGCAGCACCTCGTCGCCCATGACGTGGCCGAAGCGGTCGTTGAAGCTCTTGAAGTCGTCGATGTCGATCATCAGCAGTGCGACGGGGCTCGCGTAGCGGCGCGCCCGCGCGACCTCCTGGCCCAGGCGCTCGTAGAAATGGCGGTGATTGAACAGCCCCGTCAGCCCGTCCGTGCTGGCCTGCTCCTGGACGGCCCCGTAAAGCCGGGCGTGCTCGATGGCGCTCGCGGCCTGCTCGCCGAGCGCCTGGGCAAGCGCCAGCTCGTCGGGGGCGAAGTGCCGCTCGCGCTCGCGCTCGACGAGCACGAGCAGACCGATCGGCTCGTCGTTGAAGACGAGCGGCACGTTCAGGTACGTCCTGTCGCCGAACCGCTGCATGCTCTCACGCGTCGACTCGGGGAGGGCGGGGTCCGAGAGCTGCTGTTCCACGGTCAACTTGCGCTCGAGCATCTCGAGCTCGTCCGGCTCGTCGGCGAGCGAGAACGTCTTGCCGAAGCTCTCCCGGGCGACCGAGTCGGGCCGGCGCTGGTAGTGGCCGCTCACCGTCACGCTCTGCGTCGCGGCGTCGTACGACTGGATCTGGCACTGCTCGCAGCCGAGCGCTTCGCAGGTGGTGCGCGCCACCGTGCGCAACACGACCTCGAGGTCGACGCTCGAGGTGAT
>JAFGAW010000133.1 GCA_016933475.1 Thermoleophilia bacterium | reverse complement strand
GCGACGCCGGCCGCGTCGGCCGGCGTCGCCCGGCGCACGCGCAGCTCCACCACGCTCACCCTGCGCCGCCGTTGCGGCGACGTTCGGGACCGTCCGCCTGCCGGCGGGCGATCACCGTGATCTCGTACTCGTCGAGGTCGAGCGGCCGTCGCGCCCGCAGGTCGGCGATGCCGGCCGCGGCGCATGCCTGCTCGAGCATGCCGGCCGGGAGGTCGAGAGGTGTCACGCGATAGCCGACACGCGCGAGCTTGACGGAGTGGCGCCCGGCGCCGCAGCCCACGCCGAGGACGTGGGCGCCGGGCGCCAACCCGAGCTCGCGTTCGGCGAAGTCGATCTCGCCCACGGCGCCGACGGTGAATGGCTCGTCCATGGAGCGAGGAGCGTGCACGTCGTAAGAGTCGCGCCACTCTGTCATGCGGCGATTCTCTCACAGCGGGTGCACGGGCAGTGGGCGACACACACGGAAGGGGGCACGGCCGTCGGCCGACGGGCGGGCCGGGTGGCCGCGTAGAGCACGGATGATCACGAGGCAGCGCGCGCGGCCGGCGGGAGCGGCCGTGACGGCGCTGAGGGCGGCGGGCGTCAGCCCGTGGCGCCCGCACCGCCGGCGAGCAGCACGAGGAGGACCAGCCACGCGATGAGCGTGGCGACGACGAGGACGCGGCCGTCGCAGAGCTGGTGCGGTTGCCGTGGGACGAGTCTCATACTTTGAATATCGGCCACGCGCTTCGCGGACATAACGTTCGGGCGCCGCGGCCGACGCGCATACCGAGCGCCGCGGCGACCGCGCGGCGGGCGACGCGTCAATCGCGCGACCGGCGCCGCGTCGATCGCGCGACCGGCGCCGCGGCGCACCCGAAACGCTAGTATGGTCGAGCACCGTCTCCCGGGGAGGTCTCGTCATGACACTTGTCGGCGCCGGACCGTCGTGAAGCGCATCGTCCTCGGCGACAACCTGCCCGTGTTGCGCGCCCTCCCCGACGGCCTCGCGCGGCTCGTCTACCTCGACCCGCCCTTCAACACCGGCCGCGAGCGACGCCACACGCAGCTGCGCACGCGGCGGGACGAGAACGGCGACAGGACGGGCTTCGGCGGCCACCGGTACCGCAGTGAGACCCTCGGCACCCGCGCCTACCGCGACGCCTTCGACGACTACCTCGGCTTCCTCACGCCGCGCCTCACCGAGACGCGGCGCCTGCTCGCGCCCGACGGCTCGCTCTTCCTGCACCTCGACGCCCGCGAGGCGCACTACTGCAAGGTCCTGCTCGACGAGCTGTTCGGGCGCGAGGCGTTCATGAACGAGATCGTCTGGGCCTACGACTACGGGGGGCGCACGAAGCAGCGCTGGCCGGCCAAGCACGACACGCTCTTCTGGTACGCGCGCGACCCGGGCGCCTACGTCTTCCGCTACGAGGACATCGACCGCATCCCCTACCTCGCACCGGGCCTCGCCGGCCCCGAGAAGGCGGCCCGCGGCAAGACGCCGACCGACGTCTGGTGGCTGACCATCGTCAGCCCGACCGGCAGCGAGAAGACCGGCTACCCGACGCAGAAACCCGTGCGCCTGCTCGAGCGCATCGTCGCGGTGCACTCCGACCCAGGCGACCTCGTGCTCGACTGCTTCGCCGGCAGCGGCACGACCGGCGAGGCGGCGGCGCGCCTGGGCCGGGACTACCTGCTGGTGGACGACAACCCCGAGGCGATGCGCGTCATGGCCCGCCGCCTGGCGTGGAGTGAGCCCGAGCTGGTCGGCGTGGACGGGCTCGACGCGGTGCCGGGCGCCTGACGTGGAGGGGGCCGGCCGCCCCTCGGGCGGCCGGCCCCCTCCACGAGCCTCAGCGTCGGACCGGCGTCAGTCGGCCGGGACGATCGCGTCGTTCGGGCACGAGTCGACGCACGTGCCGCAGTCGTCGCAGAGCTCGGGGTCGATGACGTAGATGTCGTCGCCCTCGCTGATCGCGTCGTTCGGGCACTCGTCGACACAGGCGCCACAGGCCAGACACTCTTCGGTGATCTTGTAGGCCATCTGCTCCCTTTCACCTCCTACAGGCGCGGACCGGCGTGTCGCGCGCGATTGGCTGCACCATTTACCAAGAGGGTCGGAGCGAAGTCAAGACGACTCGCGTACCGATTTCAGGATAACGGCTGTCCGTTCCGGCAGCCACCCGTCCCGCGAAGGCTCACAGGGACGCGGCGGCGCTCCGCGTGCCGAAGTCGGGGGCGCCGCCTCAGCCGGCGAGCAGCTCCGTCAGCGCGAGGGCGGCGGCGCCGACGACGCCGGCGTCGGTGCCGAAACGGGCCGGCACCACGCGCACCTCGTCGCGCTGCGGGCGCAGCCCGCGGGCGGCGAGCACGGCGCGCGCGGGGCCGAGCAGGAGCTCGCCGCCGGCGGCGCCGGCGCCGCCGATCACGACGAGCTCCGGGTTGAAGATGTTGACGAGGCTAGTGAGACCGACGCCGAGATGGGCGCCGATGCGCGCCAGCGCGGCGCCCGCCTCGGCGTCGCCCTCGAGCGCCAGGCGGGTCAGCAGCGGGCCGTCGACCGGCTTGCCGGCGGCGAGGGCGCGCCCGAACGCCCCGTCGGGGCGCGCCCTCGCCGCCTCGAGCGCCGCCGCGTCCATGGCCCGCCCCGAGGCGTACACCTCGAGGCAGCCGCGGTTCGGGCACCGGCCGGGGCAGGGCGGGCCCTCCTCGTCGATGACGACGTGCCCGAGCTCGCCGGCCGCCCCGCTGTGGCCGCGGTACACGCGGCCGCCGGCGATGATGCCGCCGCCGATCCCCGTGCCGAGCGTCAGCATGAGCAGGTCGCGGGCACCGCGTCCGGCGCCGAAGACGTGCTCGCCGATGCAGGCCGCGGTCGCGTCGTTGTCGAGCACGCAGGGCAGGCCGAAGCGCTTCTGGAGAAGGTCGCGCAGGGGAATATCGGCGAGGGGCAGATGCACGCTCTCGACGACGCGCCCGCCGGCGAAGTCGACCCTGCTCGGCATGCCGAGGCCGATCGCCTCGGCGTCACCACCCTCGAGCACCCCGGCCAGGGCGTCGACGATCGTCTCGAGGCATGCTTCGGGGGAATCGACCACCGTCGGGGTGACCGCATGACGCAGCAGGCGCGGCGGGGCCGGCCTCTCGTCGCCCGCCGCCGGCAGGGCGGCGGCGACCAACGCCGCAGCGATCTTGGTGCCGCCGACGTCGACGGCGGCGAGCGTGTGCTCCCGGGCCGGCACGGCGGGCAGCCTACCATACGCTACAATGTGGCACAGAGGATTCACCCGCGGCAGGGCGTAGGTTCCCCCTGCCCGCGCCGGCTCTCACCCGACCCCCCCGGTGCCCCGCCCGGCAGGGCACGACCGATGCCTGTGGACGACGACCGACAGCGGCCTCGCGCCGACAAGCCCTATCGCACCTATCGCGGCGGCGGCCGGCGACGGTCGTCCCTCGACGACGAGCTCGCCGGCCTCAAGGCCCCCAAGCGACGGCGCGGCAAGGCCGCACCCGGCAGTGCGCCCGCGAGCGGCCGCGCGGCGGGCGCCGGCCCTGCCGGCGCCGGAGCGGCGTCGGCTCGCGAGGCGGGGTCGGCTCGCGGGGCGGCGCCCGGCGGCGCGGGCCGCGACGGCGCGGCGACCGGCGGCGCCGGTACAGGCGGAGCGGGTGCAGGCGGCGGAGCGGCTGCTGGCGGCGGGCCGTCGTACCGGCGCTACGGCGCCGGAGGGGCCGAGCCGCCGGCGAAGAGCCGCCGGCGCTTCCGCTGGTGGCACGTGCCGCTCGTCCTCGTCGTCCTGCTCGTCGTGGCCGGCGTCGTCGCCGTCGTCCTCGCCTACCCGGGCTACAAACGCTTCGACAAGGCGGTCGACAACAGCAACCGCCGCCTCGGGCCCGAGGCGACCGCGGCGCTCGACCCCGACGAGGGCTGGTCGCTCCTCACCGGCCCGACCACCGTCCTCCTGCTCGGCGTCGACAGCAAGCAGGGCGAGCCGGCGCGCTCCGACACCATCCTCCTCATGCGTTTCGACCCGGACGAGCACACCGTCAACCAGCTCTCGATCCCCCGCGACACCCTGGTCGACATCCCCGGGTACGGCGAGAGCAAGCTCAACTCCGCCATCTACTGGGGTGGGCCCGAGCTCGCGGTCAAGACCCTGCAGCAGTACCTCGGCATCCCCATCAACCACGTCATGATCGTCAACTTCAAGGGCTTCCCCCGGCTCGTCAACTCGGTCGGGGGCGTCGACATGTACGTGCCCCAGACGGTACAGACGATCGCCAGCCGCGACCGCGTCGTCGTCTTCGAGAAGGGCTGGCAGCACTTCGACGGCAAGAACGCCATGCTCTACGTGCGCATCCGCATGGTCGACGACGACTTCCACCGCGCCCGGCGCCAGCAGCAGTTCGTCGCCGCCCTGCAGAAGAAGATCGCCCAGCCCTCGAACCTCTGGCAGCTGCCCGACATCGGGCGGCGCTTCATGAGCGGCGTCGACACCGACCTGACGACCAATGAGCTCCTCGCGCTCGGCTGGGTCAAGTACCGAGCCGACGACAAGAAGGGCCGCAAGATGGTGCTCGCCGGCGAGCCGACGTGGCAGGGCGGCGTCTCCTACGTCCTGCCGCCCTCGGGCGAGAAGATGGCGAGGGTGCTGGCGCGTTTCCTCGGCGAGTGAGGCGACCGGGGCGGCGTCAGTACTCCACGCCGACCAGGGCCAGCCCGCGCGCCGGGGCCGTCTGCCCCATCGCCGCGCGCCGCCCGCCGCGCAGTCCCTCCTCGAACTCCTCCTGCGTCATCCTCCCCTGCGCCACGTCGACCATCGAACCGACGGCGACCCGCACCATGGTGTGGAGAAAGCTCGCCGCGTTGATCTCGAAGACCCACTCGGGCGTGCTCTCCATGGGGGCCCACGCGGCGCGGCGCACCTCCCGCACGCAGTGATGATAGAGGTGCGCCGAGGGCGTCAGAGCGGAGAAGTCGCGCTCGCCGACGAGCGGCGCCGCGGCGCGGCGCAGCGCATCGGTGTCGAGTACCCCCCGCAGGTTCCACACGTACGCCCGCTCGGCGACCGGCCGCACCGGCGAGATCCAGAGACGGTAGCGGTACGTGCGGCCGGCGGCGGCGCGGGCGTCGAAGCCCGGGGCAGCCGGGGCCACGGCGGTGACGGCGACGTCCTCGGGGAGCAGCGCGTTAAGGCTGAGGCGCAGACGGTCGCACGAGCGGACCGGCTCAGAGACGACACACGAGGCGACCTGGGCGAAGGCGTGCACGCCGGCGTCGGTGCGCCCGGCCACGCGCAGCCGCACGGGCTCGCGCAGCACGACGGCGAGCGCCTCTTCGAGCACGCCCTCGACCGTGCGCAGCCCCGGCTGGCGTGCCCAGCCCTTGAAACGCGTGCCCTCGTACACGAGGTCGAGGCGCAGCGTCTGCCCGCTCGCCGCATCGAGGCGCCGCGTCTGCTCGCTCACGGCGTCACGG
>JAFGAW010000132.1 GCA_016933475.1 Thermoleophilia bacterium | reverse complement strand
GGCGAGCAGCTCGTCCATGTCGAGGGCGACGCCGCTGCGGCTGGGCTTGATCGTGAGGCGGCCGGCGGAGCTGACGACGAAGCGCGCATCCGCGGCCGGCCGCTCGACCTTCGAGAAGAGACGCCGCAGCGTGCGCCGCGCCTCCGCGTTGTCGAAGGTCAGCGGGGCGATGTCGGCGTGCTCGCCACGGTTCACCGACAGCATGCCGGCCATCAGCTTGGGCTGGAGGACGATGCGGCGCGCCTTGAAGCGCAGCTCGAGCGGCCGCTCGAGGTACAGACGGGCGATGGGGAGCCGCTCGCGTGCCTGCTCGGTCGTGACCTCGGGCGGGACGAGGGCGGTCGGGACCGGCCCCTCGAAGGGCCGGCCGGCCTTCACCGCCCTCACGAGCGCCGCCCGCAGAGCCTGAGCGTCGAGGCCCAGGCCGTCCTCGGAGAGCGTCACGTCGAGCGCGTCGCCGTCCCAGCGCAGCCGGGCATCGCGCGGGGCGCGCCCGAGCTCGGCGTTCGCCGCCTCGACCCCGGCGGCGAAGACCTCCTCGTCCACGGTCACGACCGGGGCGACGTCCCCCCGCCCGGGAAGCCAGACCTCGACCCCGAGGGGCAGCCGCCTCCACCCGGCGGCGGAGGCCGCCGCGGCCGTCGCCTCGAGATCGACGCTGACGCCGAGCTCGGCGAGCGTCGTCTCGTACGAGCCTTCGCGGGTCTCGAGACGCACGGGCTCGACGCGCTCGGCGAACTCGGCGACGAGTCGGTCGTGCGCCTCGGCTTCGTCCGCGCCCTGCAGCGAGACCCCGGCCACGGCCACGCCGAGGCCGATGCGGTCCTGGAGCCAGACCTCGAGCGCGACCAGCGGCCCGACGACGAGCAAGGCGACGAGCGCGACGGCGGCGACGCGACGGACGCGCCGCCGTTTGCCCTGCCGGCGCGCCATGCGCGAGCTGTCGAACAGCGTGGGCGGGCTGGGCGCCGGCGCGGCCGGGCGCTCCGCGCCCGACACACCGGCGCCGCTCGCTCCGCTTCTCGCCTCGTCCTTCACCTGTGCTCCGTCACACTCCTTGGCACGTACCGCTCTGCCGCGTCGCGCCATCGAGGCCTGGGCTTCAGCTTCACCGTATCGGCCGGCTGCGCGCTCGCACGAGGGCGGCGGCGCACGACACACCGCCTCGTCGCCTCGTGATTCGCCCGCGAGCGGCGACGTCCTGCCGCGCGCGCATGCGCGTGCGGACTGCACACGGTCAGGTTCGGTCGAAAGGCGCTCGGGCTTGAGCGTTCAGGCGTGCGCGTGATGTGCACGCCGAGTGTATGCGCGGCGCTGGCGCCGCGATGAGACGGTGGCGCCCCCCTCCCCTACTCGGCGCCCTCGTCGATCAGCCCCCGGACGATGGCCCCCAGTTCGCCGGCCATGCGCTCGGAGGCGTGGTGGTCGGCGCCCTCGGCGTAGATGTGGAAGAGCGGCTCGTCGGCGTCGGGCAGCAGCTGCATCCAGTCCTCGCCGCGTTTCACCTGGATGCCGTCCACGAGGCTCAGGCTGCCGGCCTCCTCCCCACCCTCGACCTGCCGGGCCAGCGCCTCGGTGGTCGCGCGCATGACCGTCCCCTTGAGCGACCACGGGCAGGTCACGGTGTGGTGCACGAGCGTGCTGGTCGGGATCTCGGCGAGCACGGCGCTGAGGCGCCGATCCTGCGGGGCGAGCAGCTCGAGCAGCTTGCCGAGGCTCATGACGGCGTCGAAGGCGGGCAGGAACCCCGGGAAGATGTACCCGCCCCCGAGGCCGCCGGCGAAGACGACGCCGTCCTCGGTCGAGGCCTGCGCCAGCGCCGGCAGCGAGACCGGCGTGCGCACGACCTCGACGCCGAAGGACGCCGCCAGACGCTCGGCCAGGCGGGTCACGGTGAGCGGCAGGGCGATCCGCGACCCGCGCGGCGCCTGCTGGGCGACGAGCCGCACGAAGAGCAGCAGCACCTTCTCGGCGGGGACCTCGTGCCCGCGGTCGTCGACGAGGTACAGCCGCTCGGCAGCCGGCCCGATGACGAAGCCGAGGTCGGCCTCCATCACGCCCACCACACGCCCGACCTCGGCGATGTTGGCGCTGAGCTCCTCGGGGCCCATCGTCGGGCGGGCCGGTTCGGTGAAGGCACGCAGGGCGAGGACCTCGGCGCCCAGCCGGCCGAGGATGTTGGGCAGCGAGTAGGCGGCCGGCGAGTACGAGTAGTCGACGACCATGCGGTAGGCGCGCGAGCGGATGCGCTTCAGGTCCCACGAGCGCATCAGGGCGCGCAGGTACCCCTCAAGGGCCCGGTCGGGGAAGTGGATCTCGCCGAACTCGCTGTAGAAGGCGCGGCGGAAGTCCTGGCGGCCGTAGTACTTCTCGATGTCCTTCTGCCGCTTGTCGGCGATGTTGACCCCGGGGGGCTCGAAGACCTGGATCTGCATCGACTCCGGGTCCCAGGGGGCGATGCGCACGTGCATCCCGCCGTCGGAGTTGCCGCTCTTGACCTCGAAGCGGTTGATGGCCGAGCTCGCGATGCGCAGGTCGCGGACGACGACGCCGGTCGAGTTGAGCCCGCACATGAGGGCGCGCTTGATGACCCGCGAGGCGGGGTGTGCGTCGCGGCTCGTGCACACGCGCGCGCCCTTGGGCAGGGACGTGCCGTACGCCATGGCCATCTTCAGGGCGCGCTCGGCGGTGATGTCGACGTTGATGAGGCCGACCACGCCCTCCTTGCTGAAGAGATGTGAGGTGCCTCGCGACTCCCAGATGATGCTCGAGTTGACCTGGGCCCCCGACTCGACCGTCTTGAACGGGTAGATGCGCACCCCGGGGGCGACGTGGGCCTGCTCGTTGATCATGCACTCGTCGCCTACCGCGACACCCTCGCCGAGCGTGACGCCGCCCTTGATGTCGACGTTCTTGCCGACGATGCTGCCGAAGACCTTGCTCGCGGCGCCGATGTAGGTGTTGGAGTCGACGACGCTGTGGCGCGTCTCGGCGTAGCCCTTGACGACGACGTTGTTGCCGAGCACCGAGTAGGGCATGATGCGCGCCCTCGGGTCGATCTTGGCGTAGTTGCCGATGAAGGCGGGCCCCTTGACGTTGTCGAGTGAATCGATGCCGGTGCTCGCGCCGATGAACACGCGCCCCTCGAGCTCGATGCCCTCGATCGCCGCCCGCACCTTGCCGTCGAGCAGGTCGCGGTTGGCGTCGAGGAACTGGGGCAAGCTGCCGATGTCCTGCCAGTAGCCATCCTCGGCCACGTACCCGTAGAGCGGCGCCCCCTGGTCGAACAGCAGCGGGAAGAGGTCCTGGCTGAAGTCGAAGGGCCGGTCGGCCGGGATGTGACCGAAGATCTCGGGGTCGAGCACGTAGATGCCGGTGTTGACCGTGTCGGAGAAGACCTGCCCCCAGGTCGGCTTCTCGAGGAAGCGCTCGATGCGGCCGTCGGCGTCGACGACGACGACGCCGAAGTCGAGTGGGTTCGCCACCCGCTTGAGGACGATGGTGACGAGCGCCCCGCGTGCCTTGTGGGCGGCGACGACGGCGTCGAGGTCGATGTCGGTGAGGGCATCGCCGGAGATCACGATGAAGGCCTCGTCGGCGAGGTACGACTCGGCCAGCTTGACGCTCCCCGCCGTGCCGGCCGGCGAGGTCTCGACCGAGTAGGTCAGGCTCACGCCCAAGGTCGAGCCGTCGCCGAAGTAGTCGCGGATGATCTTGGGCAGGAAGGCGAGGGTGACGACCGTCTCCTCGATGCCGTGGCCCCGCAGCAGCTCGAGGATGTAGCGCATGCACGGCTTGCCGAGCAGCGGCACCATCGGCTTGGGCTGGTTGCTGGTCAGCGGGCGCAGGCGCGTGCCTTCGCCCCCTGCCATGACGACTGCGCGCATCGCGTGCCCCTTGCGCCGTGGTCGGCGGGTCCCTCGTGCGCGCCTATCGTATCAGCGGGCGACGGCGCGGCGACAGGCGCTCCGCCGCTCGGCAGTCGTCCGCTGCTCCCCTCAGCCCTGCTCGGCCGCCCGCTCGACGAGGTAGAAGCGCAGGCCGCGGTAGAGGTAGAGGCCGGCCGACCCCAGGTACAGCAGCAGCCCGATGCCATAGAAGAACCAGCCCAGTACGCGCAGGTCGACGATGAAGAACTGCAGCCCGAGGATGAGGACGAAGTTGGCCGCTCTCCCCCAGGCGCTGACCGCCGGGCCGGCACTCGTGAAGCGCTTGACCGGCAGGGCGAGCAGCAGGATCACCCCGTCGCGCAGGAGGATCGGCAGCACGGCGACGAGCGGGAGTGTGTCGTACCACCAGAGCATCGCGACGATGGTGAAGAAGAAGGCGCGGTCGACGATCGGGTCGAGCCAGCGCCCGAACTCGCTGCGCACGTCGAACTGGCGCGCGATGAGACCGTCGATGACGTCGGAGAGCCCCGCCGCGAGGATGATGACGGCCGTCGTCCACGACGGCCCCGGCACGTCGCGGCCGTACATGACGACGATGACCGGCAGCGCGGCCAGGCGCGCCAGCGTGAGGAAGTTCGGGATGTGACGGATCACCCGGTGCACGCTGCGGAGTCTACCAGCCGGGCGCTCCGGTTCGGCCCGACGCTCAGCCGCCCGCGAGCCTGTGCTACACTTCGCTGCACGGTCGGCGTGTGGCGCAGCCTGGTTAGCGCACTAGTCTGGGGGACTAGGGGTCGCCAGTTCGAATCTGGCCACGCCGACCAT
>JAFGAW010000131.1 GCA_016933475.1 Thermoleophilia bacterium | reverse complement strand
GGCGCCAGCATCATGATCATGTTGCGCCCGTCGAGGTTGGGCGGGGACTCGATGACGGCGTACTCCTTGATGTCCTCGAAGAGCCGCATGAGCAGCGCCTCGCCGCGCTCGGGATGCACCATCTCGCGGCCGCGGAACATGATCGTCACCTTGACCTTGTCCCGGGCCTTAAGGAAGCGCAGCACGTGGCCCTTCTTGGTCTCGTAATCGTGCACGCCGACCTTGGGCCGGAACTTGATCTCCTTGATCACGATCTGGCTCTGGTGCTTGCGCGCCGCCTTGGCCTTGAGCTCCTGCTCGTAGCGGTACTTGCTGAAGTTCATGACCCTGCACACGGGCGGCTCGGCCTGCGGTGCGACCTCGACCAGGTCGAGACCGCGCTCGTTGGCGTAGTCCTGCGCGAAGCGGATGGGCTTGATGCCCAGCTGCTGACCGTTCTCATCGATCAGCCGCACTTCGCGGACGCGGATCGCGTCGTTGATGCGGGTGCGCGGCTCGTTGTCGCGCCTGAATCTGTCTCTCGGCGAAAAAGGTCTGCCCATACAAAAAAGAGGGTCGCCGCAGCGAGCCCTCTCAATCTCCCTTCTCTAGTCGGAGATGATGTACCGGGACCCTGTCGACCTACGTGGGCGCAGGGTGAGAAGCTCGCGGCTTCTGCTTCAATGGCCGCGGGAGTATACACCACGCAACACCAAGGCGTCGACTGCCGGGGACTCCGACCGGGGCGGACGTTGTGGCGGCCGGCCTGTCGGCCGCGTCGGTCCGGCGGCTCACGTCCGGCCGCCGACCGTTCGATCGCTCTGCGCCCGCTCGCCGTTCCCGGCCCACGGCTCGTCGGTCGCGAGGCAGCGACGGAGGCGCGGCGGGCGCAGGTAGCCGCGCCGCGCCGCGATCGCCAAGAGGACCGCCGAACCGGTCAGCGTCACCCCCAGCGTCACCCACGAGGTCTCGGGGCCGAAGGCCCCGCCGGTGAGCCACTCCGGCCCCGACAGGCGCGAGACCAGGATGCCGGGCACCTCGTAGCCGGAGACGGTGGTCCCGAACACGCCGCCCTCGGCCAGGTTCCACAGCGCGTGCGCACCGATGGCCAGCCAGAGCCGCCGAGTGACCAGGTAGCACGCCCCGAGCAGCGGGCCGGCGAAGACGGCGATCGCGAGGCCCTCCCAGACGCCGGCGTTGGGGTTGTCCATGTGGACGAGGCCGAACCAGAGCGAGGACAGCAGGAGGGCCAGCCATGTGCCGAGACGCTCCTCGGAGATGCGCAGGACGATGCCGCGGAAGACGATCTCCTCGCGCACCGAGACCGCGGCCGCGGCCGCCGACCACTGGAGGACGGTCCAGCTCTGCGCGCCGAGGACCTCGTAGGTGCCGGCCGCGGCGAGGATGGCGACGATGAGGGCGAAGAGACCGAAGCCGAGGGCGGCGCCGGCGGCGAGCTCGCCGGCGGCCTGCCGTCCGCCGGCGAGCTCCGAAGGCCGGCGCCGCTCCGCGAGCAGCACGTAGGGCACGTAGAGCGCGAACGGCACGACGACCAGCAGCACGGTCTCGGGCAGTCGCGGGTAGGGCAGCTGCGGGTAGGCGCCGCCGAAGAGGCTCGCGACCCAGTCGAAGACCTCGTAGAGCGGGCCGGTCAGGCGGCGCACCACGGCGCGCCCGACCCACAGCACGAGCACGTAAGCGAGCACGAGGCGTACGAACGGGAAGGCGAGGACCGTGTCGACGGCGTTCCGCGGGGGCCGCGGCACCAAGACGTGCGGGGGCCGCGACTCCCGGTCCGCGGCGACGGCCGCGGCGGCGTTCTTGGCGGCGAGTGCGGGCGCGGCGCCTGAGGTCGGCGCAGACCGCTCGGTGGCGGGCGCGGGTGCGGCGCCTGAGGTCGGCGCAGGCCCCTCGGCGGCGGGCGCGGGCGCGGTGGCCTGCACCGCTGCGTCTGACCCGCCCGCCGCCTCGCCCGCCTGCGCCGTCATCGCCGGCGGATCCGCGCCGCCGTCACCGCCGCGAACCGCGGCGTCGCGGTCTGGCGGCCCCGTCGCCGCCGAGCAAGAAGTCGCGCCAGTCGTGCTCGGCCACGGTCGTCTGCCACCAGGGCCACTCGCCGGCGACCAGGTCGGTGGCGGCGAGCCGCCGCGCGCGCAACGCCGTCCGCATCTCAGGCTCGATCCCGAAGGCCGTCGCGTACACGAGGTAGCGGCCCCACAGCGGATGCACGCCGGTGAGTGCCGCGCCTCCCTCGATGAACTCGAGGAGGAAGCGGCGGACCTGCGCGCAGCGCAACTGGTACTTCCGCGTCTCCGTGATCCGCCGGAACATGATCGCCCCGTGCATGAACATCAGCGCCGCCAGGGCGCAGGCAGTCACCAGGTAGACGATCGTGTCGGCCCAGGCGACCGAGTAGACGCTGGCCCAGACCACGAGCACGGGGATCACGAAGCTCACCGGGATCGTGAACGTGCCCAGCGGCTCGCCCTGCAGCCCCAGGGTCGCCTCGGCGAACGCGCGGCGGAAGTCGTCGAGCCCGCGCTCGTACTCGCGCCGCCGCTCGCGGGCGAAGCGGTCGAACTCCCGCAGCGTGACGGCCTCGTGCTCCCCGGCGACCTCGAAGAGGAGGCGCAGCAGGGCGTCCTCGTGGGGCCAGACGGCCTGGAGCCGCCCGCTGTGCAGGGTGAGGAGCTGGTCGTCGCGATCGCCGGGCTGGGGGCTCACCTCGATGACGCCTCGGTCGATCAGGTCGAGGAGGGTGGCCGTGAAGTCGGCGTCGGCCTGCCGGCAGCCGCGCAGGAGGAAGCCGCAGACGGCAGGCGCCACACCGACCCCATCAGGGTCGCTGACCGGCGGACCCGGGTCGGAGGGGCGGAAGGGGCGCGGAGGCCAAAGCCAGACCAGCGCGTAGGACACGGCGCCGGCGAGGAGGATCAACATGGCGTAGATGTCTGCGCGTCCCACGGCGTGCGCCCTCCCGACGCCGGTCTTCCCCCCGACTCCACTACCGTGCCCGTCACGTCGAGGCGCTACGCCTCGGCGCACCGGCGGGTGGACCGCGCCGACGGGCGCGGTCAGAGCTCCGGCGCCTCCGCCATCAGGTCGTCGAACGCCGGATCGGGCCGGCACGCTATCTCCCAGACATTGCCCTCGGGGTCGGCGAAGTACGCGCTGCGCGCGCCCCACGCCGCGACGTCCGGCTCTTTGAGCACCGTCGCGCCGGCCGCGCGCGCCATCTCGAGGTGCATGTCGACGTCCTCGTCGTAGTCGACGCTCAGGGCGATGGTGAGGCCGGCGAAGCCGCCGTCGGCGGAGCCGGCGGCGGCGGCGACCGGCGTCGCGCGGCACCACTCGCCCGAGGCGTCCTCGAACGGGAAGAGCGTGAGCAGCGCGCCACCGATCTCGAACGACGCCCAGCCGGGCGCGGCGACCGGCGCCTCCTCCCAGCCGAGCCGGGCGTAGAAGGCGCGCAGGGCGTCGAGGTCGTGCGCGCCGAGCGTGATGATGTTCGGGGTCGGCCAGAGCGACACGGGCGTCCTCGCGGTCGTGGGGTCGGGCTGCCGGCGCCCAGACCCGCGGCGCGCCGGACGACAATGATACGCCGCTGCGCAGCAGCGGTCAGCCCGGGGCCGTCGCGGCCGTCTCCCGGCTCGATCACGGCGGTCTCCCGGGGCCGTCGCGGCCGCCTCCCAGGTCGGTCACGGCGGTCTCCCGGGGCCGTCGCGGCCGCCTCCCGGGTCGGTCGTGGCGGTCAGTCCGGACCCGGCTCCTCGTCGTCCGCCGGGCCTTCGCCCTTCGCGTTCGCGCGGTCTCCACTCCCCGGCCCGGGCGGCGGCGCCACGAGCGCCTCGAGGTCGTCGATGAAGCGCCGCTGGGACGGCACGATCGCGGCGCGCGCCGAGGCGAGGCCGAACCACGCCGCGCGGTCGACCTCGGGCACGTCGACGACCTTGCCCGAACGCGGCGGCCAGACCATCTCGAAGGTGATGCTGACGAGATCGGCAGGGTCGAAGTCGCCCTCCACCGCCCAAGCGTAGACCACCTTGTGGTTCTTGTACTTGACGCCGCCGAGCGGCGTGAACGGACCCTGTGGCTCGTAGCCCGTTTCCTCGCGGCACTCGCGACGCGCCGCCACGAGGCGGTCCTCACCGGGGTCGACCTGTCCCTTGGGGATGCTCCACACGCCGATCTCCCGCTTGACGAAGTAGGGGCCGCCGGGGTGGACGAGAAGAGTCTCGAGGCGCCGCCCGTTGGGCGGATCGCCGGCGCGCGCGCCGGGCTCCGGTCGCCACCGGTAGACGAGCAGCCCTGCGCTGACGATCTTGGACATCTCAGCCCTCTCCCCGCACGGCCGGCGCCGCCTGCCCGGGGGCCCCGCCCGTATCGCCTGCCGGCGCCGCCTCTCCCCCGCCGCCCGCGGCGGCACGCTCCCCCGCGACCGGCGCCGGCCCGCGTTGGCCGGAGGGCCTCGTGCCACGCTCGCCGGCCGGCCTCGCGCCACTCTCGGCGGCCGGCGCGTGCGCCCCGCGCGTGAGTGAGACGGCCGCGCCGACGAGGGCGAGCGCGGCCCCCGTCAGCATCGCATACCGGTAGCCGCGCAGGTAGTCGTCGGCGATTTGCGCGGCCGACTCGGTCAGCGCGCCACCGCGCGCCGACGAGAAGAGCAGGCGACCGCCGATGCTGCCCAACTGGCTGGCGGCGATGCCGCCGAGGACGGCGACGCTGAGCGCCATCCCGGCCGCCCGCATCGTGCTGAGAAAGGCTCCGGCAAGGCTGAGCTGGTGACGTCCCACGCTGCCCATGACGGCACTGGTGTTCGGGGCGCTGAACCCCGCCAGGCCGACGCCGACGACGGCCAAGCTCGTGCTCAGGCGGAGGAGGCCTGCATCAGCGGACATGGAGCCGAGCAGCACCATGCCGATGGCGATGAGAACCATGCCGCCCGTCGTCAGTACGCGAGAGCCGACACGGTCGCTCAGGCGACCGGCGACGGGGGCCAGCACGGTCTGCATCAGAGGCTGGCTGAGCATGATCCACCCCGTGAGCGCCACCGACCTGCCTTGCACCACCTGGAGGAACACCGCGGTGAGCATGCTGATCGCGAACAACGCCATATAGTTGAGCAGGGCGGCCGCGTTCGCGGCCGCGAACAGCCGGTTGTGCACGAGCAGGTCGAGGTCGATCAGCGGGTCGCCGACCCGGCGCTCGACGAGGACGAAGGCGACAAGGGACAGGGCGGCGAGGATCAGCAGTACCCCGCTGCGCACGCCGACCCAGCCCCACTGCGGAGCGAAGGTCAGCGGCACCAGCAGGCACGTGAGGAAGCTGCCCAGCAGTGCCGCGCCGGCGACGTCGGGGCGCGGGGGGCGTGGAGCCGCAGAAGGTCCGGCGGGGCCTGCCGGGCCGGTGGCCTTGGGTGGGCGGCCCGCGTCGCTCGCGCCCCACCCTACCGGCGCGGCCCGCTCGTCGCGCGGCAGCAGGCGCCAGCCCCACAGCAGGATGGCGGCGCCCATCGGGACGTTCACGAGGAAGATCGACTGCCAGCCGAAGACGTCGGTCAGGACTCCCCCGATGGGTGGCCCGACACTCAGACCGAGATACACGGCGGCCACGTTGATGCCGAGAGCGCGTCCGCGCTCCTGCGGCGGGAAGGCCGCGGTCACGATGGCCACCGCCGTGGCCCCGAGCAGGGCGGCGCCGGCGCCCTGCAGGCCGCGGGCGCCGATAAGCCATGCTCCGCCGGGGCTGACGGCGCACAGCAGCGAGCCGGTCGTGAACACGGCCATCCCGAGCAGGTAGAAGCGCACGCGCCCGCGCCGGTCGGCGAGCCTGCCCAGCGGGATGAGCAACACCGCCATCACGATCAGGTACGCGGCCTGCACCCACATCGAGGCGCCGAAGCTCAGGCGGAGGTCGCGGCTGATCTCAGGAAGGGCGACCGAGGTGACCGCGCCGAGAAACGGATTCACGAAGGCGCCGACGCTGGTGAGCGCGAGCAACTCCCAACGTCGGTCCTGAAGCTCGTCGAAGGTCTGCGGACGGGTCAAATGCATCGGGAGAGTCTAGCGCGGGCGCGGGACGGCGGCAGCCGCAGGGGGCGGCGGGGCCGGCGCGCCGGCCCCGCCGCCCCCTGCGCCCGGACGTCAGCGGGGGGCGGCGCGCCTCGGCGCGCCGCCCCCCGCGTCATTCAGCGGTCACTCTCTCGGATGCTCAGTCCATCAGCACCGGGAAGAACACCTGCCACGCCAGCGCCGACTTCGCCGTCAGGCTGAGGAGCACGTACACCTTCTCCCCGAAGAGGTAGTCGCGCCACGGCCCCACCTTCTTGTACTGCAGCACCATGTTGATCGCGAACACGTTGAAGAAGAGGAAGAGGCTGATGATGATCCCGTACACGAAGCCGGGCGGCGAGACGTCGCTGGCCGAGCCGGGCGCCCACACGTAGAGCGCAACCCCGATCCAGGGGATGATCCCGGCGAACGATCCGTAGAGGAACGGCAGCCAGTTGCCGTTGCCGGGCCGCTCGTACTTCTCCTGCAGCAGGCCGAACAGGATCATGCTCGCGTTGACCCCGAAGATCGCGAGCAGCGCCACGATCTCGGTGATGCCGGTCAGCATGGCGATCAGGACGATCATGATCGAAGAGCTGAAGAAGTACTCGATCCAGCGCCCGTAGTTGCGGCTCTGGAGCAGATTGCGCGTGTACCAGCCGTAGGCGACCGTGCCCATGATCAGCAGGGCCGCGGCCGAGATGATGACGAAGGAGAGCACGCCCCAACCGATCGGCAGGCCGAAGACCTCGGTCAACTCCTGCGGGCTGCCGGGCGGGCCGGTCATGTACGTCGCGGTGACGTCGATCGAGAAGTCCTTCATCAGGACACCCATCACCACCGCCTGCGCGGCGAGGATGAGGCCGATGATGATGTTCCACCAGCGCAGGGCGCCGAGGCGTCGCTGCATCGCCGGGTCTGGTGCGTCTGTCATTTCTTGACCCCCATGACGTGGCCTGCTCCGCCGGTGCTCCGCCCGACACGGACGGCGCGGCGCGCGCGGCCTCCTTGCGTTCCGTACGTTCCGCCGTGTATTTGCCCAGTCAAGGAGTTTCTTAGTCAGCCCCCTCCCGCGCCCACCCCGAAGGTGGGCTGACGGCATTTGCGGGCCCGCAGCGCCGGGGCTTCCGCGGCGCCGGGGCTTCCGCGGCGCCGGGGCGTCCGCGGCGCCGGGGCGTCCGCGGCGCCGGGGCTTCCGCGGCGCCGGGGCTTCCGCGGCGCCGGGGTACCCCAACTGGCAGTCAGCGAAAGCGCGAACGTGAACCTATCGTGCACCTGTTTCCGCCTTCGTCACCCTTCAGATGTGGCGGAATTCGCGCTGAAATGGCTCCTGCGCCGCGGTCAAATCACCATCGGGCACGCTGACACGGGCGGCGAGACCGGCCGCTACCACCAAAGACGAGCAGGCGCAGAGGCTCTTCCGTGAAGCAAGTGCGCGACCGAGCGACCCATGAACGGCCACGCCTGGAGGTGAGCGGTGAGCGTGCAGGCGAGCGACGCCGCTCCGTCGGCGCCGTACGAGGCGAGCGACGCCGCTCCGTCGGCGCCGTACGAGATGTCACGAGGTCGAGGCCGGGCGACAACGCCGGGTTCGCGTGATGCCGGGCGTGGCCGGGCCGCGATCGAGCGAGAAGGGGGTCCCGAGACGATGCCGGACTCGATGAAGTCGACCGTGAGGAGGGCTGCCGAATGAGCGGCCTCGAGTGGGTCCGCTCGGCGACGACGGGGCGCCGCGTCCCCCTGACGCCAGAAGACCGCCGCATCATGGAACTGCTCAGGGCCGACGGACGCTGCTCCTACCGTCGTATCGCTTGGGCGACAGGGCTCTCGGAGTCGACCGTGCGACACAGGGTCAACCGCATGGTCAACCACGGCGTCTTCAGGGTGACAATCGTCACTGACCCCGTTGCCATGGGCCGACTGGCCGCCCGCGTCCACGTACGAGTCAGGGGCCGCGCCGCCGCCGAGGTCGCGCACGAATTGGCAGCCCTGCCCGAGACCGACTTCGTAGCGCTCGTCACCGGCAGGGACGGCGTCGTCGTCGACCTCGTCTGCGACAATCACGATCACCTCGTGCGCGGCTTCGACTCCCTGCGCACGATCGAGGGCGTCGTCGACCTCGACCTCAGGCTGATCCTGCGCGTCGTCAAGGACATCCTCGAGTGGTGACCGCCGCTACCGCTGCACGCGATCGGTCGGCGGCGTCACGTCAGAGCACCTGGCGGACGCTTCAGCCGAGCGCACGGCGCAGGCCGCGGAGAAACGCGTAGCGAGTCCCGCAGCGGAGCGCGCTGCGCAGGCCGCTGAGAAGCGCGCAGCGCAGGCCGCGGAGAAACGCGTAGCGAGTTGCGCGACGGAGCCGCAGCGCAGGCCGTAGCGAAGCGCGCAGCGCAGGCCGTAGCCGTCGGAGCGGTCGTGGAGGTGAGCGCGCTGCCGGCGACCTGACGAGACGACCATCCCGACGACGGACCTACAGCACTACTCAGGACTTGACCCTGCCATGCCCCACGGTGTGAGTTCGCTCGCCACATCGGCCCGCAGATGCGACGGTTTCGGT
>JAFGAW010000130.1 GCA_016933475.1 Thermoleophilia bacterium | reverse complement strand
GCTAGGCCACCGGCCGGACGGCCATGACGGTGGTGTTGTCCTGGTGGGGATCGCGCATCGCCACCACGGCGCGGATCAGCGCCTCGGCGACCGCCTCGGCCCCGTCGCCGGCATAGGCCGCGACGACGCGCGCTACCTCCGCCGTATCCAGCGTGTGCAGCCCGTCGCTGGCGAGGATCACGTAGTCGCCCGCCTCCAGGACCAGAGGCTTGCGCGACACGTCGACCAAGTCGAGCTCTTCCCCTGTCACGGCGGAGCGCAGCATGTGGCGGCGCGGGTCCGCACGCGCCTGCGCCGCCGAGATGGTCCCTTCGGCGGCCAGCCGGTCGAGCTCGGGCGCCAGCGAATGGTCCTCATTCAGGAGCGCGATCTCGCCGCGCCGGAACAGCAAGAGCGGGCTGTCGCCGACGCTCACCCACTCCACGCCGGCGTCGCAGAACACGGCGGCGACGAGCGTCGTCCCCATGCCCGACAGCACCGGGTTTGAGCGCACCTCGTCGGCGATGGCGTCGTTTGCCGATCTCAGCGCGCTCAAGAGGCGCTCGGGCCGCGCGCCATTGAGACCGCGATAGGCGGAGATGAAGCTGTCGCACACCATGCGGCTCGCGAGTGCGCCTGCGGTGTGGCCGCCCATGCCGTCGGCGAGCACGGCGACGAGCCGCGTCGCGTTGGCGGTCGGGGCGTCTTCCGCGCCACTCTCAGGCTTTTCCGGCGGCCAGAAGGCGCTCGAGTCCTCCTGGTAGTCGCGCGCGCCCTTGGTCGTGCGCGTGGCGTGGTCGAATGCGTGCATCAGGCCTTGGCATCGGTCAGCTCGGACCAGTCGAAGTCGGCGCCGCAGAAGGGCACGAACACAAGCTGGGTGCGGCCCATCGTGATCACGTCCATCTGGTTGAGCTCGACCGCTCCGGTCGGTCGCTTGTCGTTTAGCGAAACGACGTTGGTCTTCGTCAGGTTCGGCACGAACAGGAACGATCGTGCCGAGGAATCATAGCGGATATAGGCCTGCTCCTCCGCCGAAATCGTATCGTCCCCGAAATTGAGGGGGATGCGCTGGCCAGGGTTGCGCCCGACCGTGTTGTTGCCCTCGAAGATCGGCCGGTACGAGCCGAGCCCGGGACCGCCGACGACGACCAGCCAGCCGACCACAGGATCCTGCTCGAACTCGCCGCGCTTGACCTCGACCCTGCCGCGGACGAGACGGGTGCGCACCGTTTCCTCCGCCTGCGATTGAGCCGGCACGCGCACGACGCGCGTCGTGGGCGGGGCCGAGAGCTCGGCCGCCTTGTCCTTGAGCGACGTCTGCGCCTTGACCTC
>JAFGAW010000129.1 GCA_016933475.1 Thermoleophilia bacterium | reverse complement strand
GACGTACATGATGTCGTCGAGCAGGCGGGCGCCGGCGAACTTGGCGACGAGGACGGTCGCGAGGTCGAGCTGGCGCACCACCTCGGCACCGCTGGTGCGCAGGAAGCGGCCCTGCCAGATCTCGCCGAGACCCTCGCAGACGACGATGTCCTTGCCCGCGGCGATACGGGCGTACGCGGCCTCGACGCGCCTCATGGCGTCGACCTCGGAGCCGGAGAGCACGTCGTGGAGGGCGTCTTCGTCGAGGACGACCGGGCAGACGTCGGCCGGGTCGTCGTCGAGCTCGAGCAGGTCGGCGACGAAGGCGGCGTCCTCGTCGAAGAGCACGCCCTCGGCGCGCGAGGCGAGCGTGCCGACCGGCTTGAAGTAGCCCGCGGTGAGGCCGCGGGCGCGCAGGGCGAGGCAGAGGCCGACGGCGGTGGTCGTCTTACCCCCGCTGCCCTGGGTCGAGGCGACGTAGAGCGACTTCACCTGGGTCCCTCCACCCCCCGGGCGGAGACTACTCCGCTTCGAGGACGATCACTTCGCGGCCCTTGTAGGTGCCGCACTTCGGGCACGCCCGGTGCGGGAGCTTCGGGCTCTTGCACTGCGGGCACACGCTCGCGGTCTCGACGGTGAGCTTCTGCTGGGCGCGGCGCGCGTCACGCTTGCGCTGCGAGGTCTTTCTCTTGGGGACGGGCATCTCTGCTGACTCCTCGGTCGACCGGCGGCGCATTTTACTGCACCGCCCGCAGATAGTACACCACGCGCGCGACGCCTGCGGCCGCGGAGTGGCGGCGAGCGCCGCTGCCGGGCGGACGGAACCGGGGCCGACGGCACCGCGGCCGGGTGGGCTCCGCCCTACCGCGGCGCCGTGGAGAGCGGCCGGCCGGCAGCCCCGGAGAAGGGCCGGCCGGCGCCCCGCACGCCGCGGCCGGCGCTCTACTCGTCGTGCGTGTGGCCGGGGTCCTCGTTGAGGTCGGCGCCACAGATCGGGCACAGCCCGGCGCAGTCCTCGCGGCAGACGATCTGCAGCGGCAGCGCCTCGCCGATGAGGTCGCGCACCCAGCGTTCGACGTCGAGGACGAAGCCCCGAGCGTAGCCCTCGGGGGCTTCGTCCTCGTCGTCGTCGAACTCGGCGCCCTCGGAGTCGCCCCGGCGCACGTAGTCGATGCCGCTCGCCTCGACGGGCACGCGCGCCTCGCCGAGGCAGCGCTGGCAGGGGCCTTCGATCTCGGTCTCCAGGTGAGCCCTGAGCGTGAGCTGGTCGTCGACGCGCGCGGCGTCGAGCTCGAGCTCGACGACGCCGCCCGGCACGACGTATTCGACGCCGCCGAAGACGAACGGCTCGGTCTCGACGGGCAGGCTGCGCCAGGCCTCGCTGTCGGAGCCGAAACGCAGGGAGCGCAGGTTGAAACGACGCACGGGGCGCCTCCAGGACGGCGTGGACGACGGTCGCCCGCGGACGGGCGGCGCGGCCGGACGCGGGCGAAGGACCCGTCAGGCGCGAGCCGCCGCCGCGGTCAGACGCGGATCAGGGCTGCACCTCGTCGCCGCCCTCGCCGCGGCCCTGCAGGCGCTCGCGCCCGCGGCGCACGGCGGCGAGGAACTTGTCGAGGTTGACCTCGAGGTTGCCCAACACCTCGTCGGCATAGTCCTCGGCGCCGAGACGGATCTCGCGTTCGCGTTCGCGCGCGTCCTCGAGGACCTGCCCCGCCTGACGGTCGGCGAGCCGCACGACCTCCATCTCGGAGGCGAGCTGCTCCGCGCGGTCCTGAGCCTCCTTGAGGACGCGCTCGGCCTCCTGCTTGGCCTCGGCCAGCATCTCCTGGCGCTCCTTGACGATCCAGCGCGCCTGCTTGATCTCTTCGGGGATGGTGGAGCGCATCTGGTCGAGGAGGTCGTAGATCTCCTCGCGGTCGACCATGACGCTGTCGGTCAGCGGCACCGTGCGGGCGTTGTGGACCAGGTCGTCGAGCTTGTCGATGAGCACCAGGACATCCATCGTGAGCGATCCTCCTTGGCTGCCTACCCGCGCGGCGGGAAGAGCTCCCGCAGGCGGCGGGCCACAGGCGGCGGCACGAGGTCGTCGACCTCGCCGCCGAACGCAGCGATCTCTTTGACGCCGCTCGAGCTCAGGAAGCTGTACTCGGGCGAAGCCATCATGAACACTGTTTCGATACCGGGGGCCAGCTTCCTATTCAGTTGCGCCATCGCGAACTCGTACTCGAAGTCGGAGATGGCGCGCAGGCCCTTGAGAATGATGTGGGCGTCCCAGCGGTGAGCGAACTCGACGACCAGCTCGTGGAAGCGGTCGACGACGACGTTGGGGTACTCCTGCAGCGCCTCGCGGAGGAAGCGCTCGCGCTCCTCGGCGTCGAACAACGTCTGCTTGCGCGTGGGGTGGTCGATGAGGCCGACGACGACGCGTCCGAACTTGCAGGCGCCGCGCGTGATGATGTCGAGGTGACCCACCGTGACCGGGTCGTAGGTGCCCGGGCAGATCGCGGTCACGTTGTGCGGCATGAGCGTCACTCCTCGTCGGCCGCCATGAAGGCGACCTGCGTGTCTGCGTAGCGCTTGACCCGCTCGACACGCCACGGCAGCCGGAGAGCCTGGCCGCGATGCGTCTCGAGCACGACGAGCGCCCCCGGCGCCAGAAGAGGCGCCAGCAGGCGCGCGAGATCGCCCTCGAGCTCGCCGTAGCGCGCATAGGGCGGGTCCACAAGGACGAGAGTATACATCTCGCCACCGTGAGCGTCAGCGACGAGGGCGCGGCGGGCGTCGACGGCGGCGATCCGCGCGGTCGGGCCGCGCCGCGCCGCCGCGGGCTCGCCGGCCGGTGCCAGTGGCTCGCCGGCTCGCGCCACGACCTCGCCCGGCGCGCCGGGCGACGGCCCTCCCGGCGGCCCGGCCTCCTCCGTCGACCCGGAAGCCGGGGCCGGCGGCGGAGACGCTGTCTCCGCCCGCCGCCGCAGCACGTCGACACCGACGGCGGCGAGGTTGGCTCGCAGGGCGTGCAGCGCCGGGCGGTCGCGCTCGACGAAGGTGCAGTGTGCGGCCCCCCGCGACAGGGCCTCGATGCCCAGCGCCCCGCTGCCGGCGAAGAGATCCAGCACACGGTGGCCGGCCAGGGAGCCCGAGACAGGCGCCGCGGGCTCCCCGGTCACCGCCACCGCAGAAAGCTCGGGCTCCGCCAACGCGGGAGG
>JAFGAW010000128.1 GCA_016933475.1 Thermoleophilia bacterium | reverse complement strand
GGCGCGCCACGCGAGCAGCCCAAGAAGGACGAGCGCCGCTGTCGCTCCGCCGATGAGCAGGTAGTCGGCCACCTCATGACCCTACCACGGCGTATCGCCGCATCCGCGACGCCGGAGACGCCCGCCGGCGATGCCGGACCGGCGGGCACGGACCGGCGGCTCAGTCGAGCCGCTCCGCGTTGCGCTGGAGGATTTCGTCACTCGGGACAAAACCCGACGGGTATGGCGCATGACTGCTCGAGCGGGGGCGAGTCCGCCCCGGGGCCTCGCCGGGACCTCGCGCGAGACGGGGACGGCCCGCCGGACGTTGACCGCGCGTCCGAGGTCGACCGCCCGCTCGACCGCGACAGCGTGCTCGGCCTCGACCGGGCGCTCGCCGGCCGACGCCTGCGCATGTGGGGCCCGCGGCGCGCGTATCACCGCGCCGTTCTCGCGGGCGCGCACCGGTTGCCGGCGACGAGCGGCGCGCTGCTCGTCAGCAACCACGGCCGGCTCGACTTCGACTCGTTCATCCTCTGCCTGCTCGTGCTGCGCTCCAACGGGCGTCTCGTGCGTCTCTTGGGAGACCGGCTGTGGTTCGGGCTCCCGGTGGCGAGTGGCCTCATGGCCTCGGCAGGTGTGGTGGAGGGGACGAGGGAGAACGCACGTCGCCTGCTCGAAGGGGGAGAGCTGGTGCTCACCTACCCGGGCGGCGTCCCCGAGATCCTGAGCAGCCGGTACGGCCGCGAGCACGTCGACTGGCGCGGCCGGACGGGCTTCGCCCGCGTGGCGCTCGACGCCGGGGTGCCGATCATCCCTGTCGTGAGCGTCGGGGTGAACAACGGCCATCTCTTCCTCACGAGCGGGTGCCGGCTCGGCAGGCTGCTGTACCGGCGGATCCTCAGACTGGGGCCGGAGTACGACTCATACCGCGACCCGCTGACGGTCGGGCTGCTGCCCCTGCCGCTGCCGTTCTCGACGGCCGTTCACCTGCCGCTGCCGTGCAAGGTACGCTACGTCGTCGGCGAGCCGATCTATCCCGTCGTCGCGGCGCAGGGCGTCGGGGCGGGCGATCGTGCGCCCGTCGGGGCCGGCGAGCATGCGCCCGTCGGGGCCGGCGATCGTGCGCCCGCCGGCGAGCCGACGGGTGCTGACGCGCTCGCCGCCGAGCGTGAGCTCGCGGAGCGCGTCATCCGGGCGATGCGGGAGCTGATCCGGCAGCACGGACGCCTCGGGCCGTGAGCGGACGGCGGGGCCGGCGCCGCACGGGGAGATGCGCGAGCCGGATGCGATACGCGGCGACGCCCCGGTAGACTGGCCCGTGGGCGAGGGCGGCCCCGGGGTCGAGCGGCCGCTCGCCGATGGTGAGCGGCCGCGGCCTCGCCCGTCGGACCGACGCACCGACGGGAGCGGGACGGGCACCGTGCAGACCATCGGCTTCATCAGGCAGCGCCGCTGGACCACCGTCATCGGCACGGGCCTCTTCGTCTCGATGATGGCGGTCGGCTACTACTACAACGTCACCTTCGTGCAGCTCGGCCTCCTCGATCTGGGCACCACGCACCTCGGTCTGTCGTCCGACGCCGTGGTGCGTCTCATGGCGCTCTTCGCGGTCATCACGTGCGCGGTGTCCCTCGTCGTCGGCTTCACGATGACGCGGCAGGGCTGGAGCGCACACCTGCGCACGAAGCTGAGGGTCGCGGCGGTGGTGGCGGCCGTCCAGGTCGCCCTGACGTTCGCGTCGTCCTGGATCGGCGGAGAGGCGGGCTTCACGGCGTGGCTGGTCGCGGCGGCGTGCACCATGGGCGTGGGCATACCCGCGACCTTCGGCCTCGCCGTCGATCTGGTGCCGGTGCGCGACCGCGGCGCAGTGGCGGGCCTCATCACCGGTGTCGCCTACTTCCTCGCGCCCGTGGCCTCGTACCCCTGGACGTTCGGGCACTTGCGCACCCAGGTGCTGCCGGTCATGGCCGCCGGCGCCGCCGGCGCCGTCGTGCTCGCCTTCGTGCCGAACCGGTTCGTCGACGTACTCGCCGGGCAGAGCGCCGACTCCGGATTCGGGATCGGCCGCTACACCGCTCAACGCCGCCACGGGGGCGCCCTCACGCTCGTGGCGCTGGCGGCGCTGATGTTCGGCGTGTTCTTCATCGACAGTCTCGGCTTCCTCCGCTTGTCGGAGGAGACCGTGTACATGCAGGGAGCCTGGCTCTCGGGCGATGTGTCCGTACGGGTGTTCATCGGTGTCGTGCACGTCGTGGGGGCTTGGGTGGCGGCCGTCTTCTACTCGGTCTTCGATTACCGCGTCCTCTTCGCCTGGGCGTTCGGGCTGTTCGGGCTCGTGCATCTGCTCTACACGTTCCCGCTGAGGCTCGGCGAGCCGGCGCCCGTGCTCGCCGAGCCCATGGTCTATGCGCTCGCCGTGAGCGTGTACACCGTGCTCAACTTCGCGCTCTGGGCGGACCTCTCGACGCCGCGCACCATCGCCCGCAACTCGGCCGTCGGCGTCGGACTCTCCGGGTGGACGGCGACCTTCGTCAGCACGGCGCTCGCCCTGGCCTGGCGACAGGCGGAGATGGAGCTCGACGCGCACCTGCGGATCGTCGACTCGATCGCCGTCGTGCTCTTCCTGCTCGTCATCGCCGCCCTGTACTTCAAGCCCGCGCTCGGCGGCCGGGCCGGCCGGGAGGTCTCGTGACGCCCGTTCGTGCCCTGCGCGCTCTCGCCCTGCTCGCCCTGCTCGCGGCGGTCGTGCCGCTCGGTGGCTGCGACGACGGGATCGCCCGCGGCGCCGTGGTCTTCGACGGCGAGCACGCTATCGTGCGGGGCGAGACCCTGGAGGGCGATCTCGTCGTGCTCGCCGGTCGGGCAGAGATCCACGAGGGCGCGCTGGTGCGGGGCTCGGTCTGGGTCCTGGGAGGCGCCTGCGTCGTGTCGGGCGCCGTCGAGGGGGACGTGACGGGTCTGGCCGGGCGCCTCACCCTGGGCGACGACTCCCGCGTCGGGGGGGACCTGGTTCTGGGAGGGAGCGACGCCGAGGTCGCCGAGGGCGCTCAGGTCGAGGGTGAGACCACGGAGACGCTGAGTCAGGTGTCCGGTGACGGGGCGTCCACCGGTCCCCGGCTGCGGACGGGCTTGCAGGCGGCTCTTGTGCTCGGTGTGGTCGCCCTCATCGTCTCCGTCTGGTGGGGCGTGCCGCTCGCCCGGGTCGGGGTGGCCGCCGTGCGACACCCCGTCGCCTCCCTGGCCACCGGGGTGATGGCCGGTCTGACGGGCCTCGTCGTCGTCGTCCTCGTGGGTTTCACCCTCGTTCTGCTCCCCGTGGCCGTGCTGATGGGGCTCGGCGGGCTGGTCGCGGTGGCGCTGGGGTGGGCCGGGCTGGCGGCGTACGTCGCCGCGGGCGTGGCCACGCCATGGCTGCCGCGCCCGCTGGTCACCGGCCTCTTGGCTGCCGCGGTGCTGGTGGTCGTCACGCTGCTCGCGCTCGTGCCGCTGGCCGGCGGGGCGCTCGCCCTTCTCGCCGCCGCGTGGGGGCTGGGCGCGGCACTGCTCACGCGCGTCGGCTCGCGCGAGTTCCGTCCCGCCGTCATCGCCGACGTTGGGCAGGCGGAGCGGGGTGATGAGGGGCAGGCGGAGCGGGGTGATGAGGGGCAGGCGGACGACGCGCCGCCGGCGGGTAAGGCTTGAGCGCACGCCTCGCGTGCGGGCCGGCCCTCGACATGCGCGAGCCTGCGGCGCCGCCGCTCGAGCCTGCGGCGCCGCCGCTCGAGCCTGCGGCACGCCGGGACGTCTCGTGAACACGGCGCGCGCCGAGTACGTCGCGCGGATCGATCGCGTGATGGACCACATCGAGCGCCACCTCGACGCCCGGCTGTCGCTCGACGAACTCGCCGCCGTCGCCGGCTTCTCGCCATTCCACTTCCACCGCATCTTCGCCGCGATGGTCGGTGAGACGCTGAGCCAGTTCATCCGCCGGCTGCGCCTCGAGCGTGCGGCCGCGCGGCTGGTCACCAGCCCCACGACGCCGGTCACCGCGGTCGCTCTCGAGTGCGGGTTCTCCGGCTCGGCGGCGTTCGCGCGCGCTTTCAGGGAGGCCTTCGGCATGACCGCCAGCGAGTGGCGGCGCGCCAAGGCCTCCCCGCAGGGGTCCGGCGAGCCGGTGACGGCGCAAGACCGCAAGAACGGTCAACTGCAGAGCAAGCTGCGGCAAGAGTTCGCGGTCGAGGTGCCCTACGGTGTCGGTGCACGGCATCGACTCACGTGGAGGGTGACGAGAATGGACGATCACGAGTTCGGCGGCCAGGTCGAGGTGAGGGAGGAGCCGGAGTTCACCCTGGCGTACGTCCGGCACACGGGCCCGTACGCAGGGGACGGGGAGCTCTTCGCGCGGCTCTTCGCCACGGTCGCACAGTGGGCGGGCCCGCGCGGCCTGCTCGGGCCCGCGACCAAAGCGATCAGCGTCTACCACGACTCGCCCAGTCTCACCGAGCCCGACAAGCTGCGCATCAGCGTGGGCTTCAGCGTGCCCGCCGACACCCCGGTGGGAGGCGAGATCGGCAAGATGACGATCGCCGGTGGGACGTACGCCGTTGCGCACTTCGAGCTCGCCGACGACGAGTACGGGCGGGCGTGGGACGCCGTCTTCTGCGGCTGGCTGCCGGAGAGCGGCTACCAGCCGGCCGACGGCCTCTGCTTCGAGTGGTACCACGGCAGCCCCGAGGAGCACCCGCAGGGCAAGACCGTGGTCGACATCTGCGTGCCGGTCAAGCCGCTGTAGCCGGCGCGCAACGCCTCGACGGCGGGCGGCGGGCGGGGCACAGCCCCGCCCGCCGCCCGCGAGACCACGCCCCGCCCGCCGCCCGGGCGATGACCTCGCGGCCTCGTCGTGCGTCGGCGGCGGCCTCCGCGCACGTTCCTTCCTCGCGATCCGCGGGAAGGACGCCGGCGGGCGTTCCCTCAGCGCGGTCGGCGGGAAGGACGCCTGCAAGAGGAGGTCCACATGCTCGACACGACACGCATCGACGGCTGGCTCGAGCGCTACCGCGGCGCTTGGACGACCGACGATCCCGCCGAGGTCGCGCAGCTCTTCGCCGACGACGTGCGCTACTTGACCGCGCCGTTCGCCGAGCCGCTCGAGGGCGTCGACGAGGTCACCGCCTACTGGCTCGGCGAGGCGGAGTCGGGCATCAGTTGGAGCTTCGAGTACGAGGTGCTCGCGAGCGAAGGCGACCTCTTCGTCGTCCGCGCCGTGACGCGCTACCCCGAGGGCACCCGGGGGGCAGGCGGACGCCGCGAGGTCTTCCACAACCTGTGGCTCGTCACCTTGACCGACGACGGCCAGGCCACAGAGTTCGTCGAGTACTTCATGCTCGCGCCGGACGACGACGAGTGACGGCATGGCCGGGGTGAAGGTCTCCGGATCCGCTTGGCACCTTCGTCTCGCGCGCCGAGGGTGACGGCAAGGGTGGACGCGACGGTGAGTGCTGCAGAGAAGAGCGACGAGAGGGCGGCGCCCCTGAGGGTCTCGCGCGCCGCCCTCTGGCTCGTCGGCCTCATCGTGGCGCTGACGCTCCTGGCTGCCGGCATCGGCCTCTTCTGGACGGATGGCGGGGAGCCGTACGACTTCACGACGCTGCGCAACGAGACGGCCGAGATCTACGGGCAGGGGCTGTACCGGCACGACACGGTCTTCGCCGCCGCCGGCTACCGTGCCGTGGATGCGACGTTGCTCTTCTTCGGGCTCCCCGCCCTCGTCGTCTGCGCCCTGCTCTACCGTCGCGGTTCGCTGCGCGGCGGTCTGCTCCTGAGCGGCGTCCTCGCCTACTTCGTGTACGCCTACGTTTCGTACGCGGTCGGCGCCGCCTTCAACGGCCTCTTCCTCGCCTACGTCGCCCTCTTCTCGGCGAGCTTCTTCGCCCTCACCCTGGTCTTCACGTCGATCGACCTGCGGGCGCTCCCGGCGGCGACCGTCGAGAGCCTGCCGCGCCGCGGGCCGGGCCTCTTCATGCTGACCGCCGGTGGGATCACGAGCGTCGTCTGGCTCGCGCCTCTGCTGGCGGCGATACTCGACGGCCGGCCGCCGGACCTCCTGGACAGCTACACGACCATGGTCACCGACGCTCTCGACCTGGCCCTGATCACGCCGGCGGCGCTTCTCTCCGGGGTCCTCGTACTGCGCCGCGACCCGCTCGGGTATCGCATCGCCTTCCTGCTGCTCGGCATCATCCTGCTGCTGGTCCCGCAGATCGTGCTGGGGACGCTCTTCCAGCTGGACGCCGGGGTCGGCTTCACGGCAGGGGAGGCGATCGGGCCCATCAGCGGCTTCGTCGTGCTGGGCCTCTTGGCGGTCTGGGTGACGGCGGCGGTCCTGCGGCGGCTGCCGGGTGCCCCCGGCCCCGCGCAACGCGCGAGCGACTGACCGCGCGGGACGGCGCAGCCGGCGTTCCGTCCGCGGCGGCACGGGCGTGCCGCAGCCCTCGTCCCGACCGCCGCGCGCGCGACCGCGCCGCATCCCGTACACTGGCGGCCGGTCCGTCGCGGCAGCGGCGGCTCGGTGGCGCGAGCGGCCTGACGGCCCCGGCGGCCCGGCGGCACGAGTGGCTTCACGGCCCGGCGGCCCGACGGCACGCGCCACTGACGGCCCCGGCGGCCGGCACGCCGCGACGGCGACATCATCGACGAGGTGACCAATGGCTGAGCACGAGACGCAGGGCGGAGCGACAAGGCGGCAGGCGACGCTGCCCGACGAACAGGGGCGCTTCGGCGAGTACGGCGGGCAGTACCTGCCGCCCCAGTTGGAGGAGCCGTTCGCCGAGATCGTGCGAGCCTATCACGAGATCGAGAACGACGCCGCCTTCATCGCCGAGCTGCGCTACCTGCGCACGCACTTCCAGGGCCGGCCCACGCCCGTCTACCACGCGCGCACGCTCTCGCTCGAGAACGGTGGGGCGCAGATCTACCTCAAGCGCGAAGACCTCAACCACACCGGCGCCCACAAGCTCAACCACTGCATGGGCGAGGGGCTGCTCGCCAAGTACATGGGCAAGAAGAAGCTCATCGCCGAGACCGGCGCCGGCCAGCACGGAGTCGCCCTCGCCACCGCAGCCGCCCACTTCGGGCTCGAGTGCGAGATCCACATGGGCGAGGTCGACATCGAGAAGCAGGCGCCCAACGTCAGCCGCATGAAGCTCCTCGGCGCCACGGTCGTCCCCGTCTCTCACGGCCTGCGCACGCTCAAGGAGGCCGTCGACTCGGCCTTCGAGGCCTATCTCGCCGACTACGACCGCTCGATCTACTGCATCGGCTCGGTCGTCGGCCCCCACCCGTTCCCGCTCATGGTGCGCGACTTCCAGCGCGTGGTCGGCATCGAGGCCCGCGAGCAGTTCGCCGAGATGACCGGCAACCTGCCCGACGTGGTCGAGGCCTGCGTCGGCGGCGGCTCCAACGCGATCGGCATCTTCACCGCCTTCCTGGACGACCCCGTCGAGCTCGTCGGTGTCGAGCCACTCGGGCGTGGCGAGGCCGTCGGCGACCACGCCGCGACGATGACCTACGGGCGCGAGGGCATCATCCACGGCTTCAAGTGCTACCTGTTGCAGAACGAGGACGGCTCGCCGGCGCCGGTCTACTCGTGCGCCAGCGGTCTCGACTACCCGGGCGTCGGGCCGGAGCACAGCTACCTCAAGGACGCCGGCCGCGTCGACTACGTGACCGCCTCCGACGACGACGCCCGCGACGCCTTCTTCAAGCTCAGCCGCCTCGAGGGCCTGATCCCGGCTCTGGAGAGCGCGCACGCCGTGGCCCACGCGCTCGTCAAGGCGCGCGAGATGAAGACGGGGACGGTGCTCGTCAACCTGAGCGGGCGCGGCGACAAGGACCTCGACTATGTGATCGAGCACTGGGGGACGGGGGAGCCCGGCGACGACTGAGACCGGCGTCACGCCCGCGGCCGAACGCTGCAGCCGCGGGCGCGATGGGCGGCGCCGGCCCGAGTGACGTCTCCTGCCCTCCGCGCGTCGGCGAGGAGTCACGCCCCTCGGGTCGGCGGCCACCCCCCGGCGGAGCGTTTCGCCGTCGGGAGGTTCTGGGCATACGCTCGTGGCCGATTCGTCCCCGAGGAGGACCATGCCTGCACGACTGCGCTATCTGCCGATCTCCGTCTTCTCGATCGTTCTCGGCCTTTCGGGCTACGCGATCGCCACACAGCGCGTGTTCGCCGGGCTCGGCTGGGGCGAGGCCTGGCCGACGACGCTCCTGGTGGCGACGAGCGCCCTGTACGCCCTCCTCCTCGGGCTCTACGGCGTCAAGGCCCTGCGGTACCGGGACGCCGTGGCGGCCGAGTTCCGGCACCCCGTGATGATCAGCTTCTTCCCGGCGCTGTCCATCTCGCTCCTGCTGTTGAGCATCGGCTACCTGGAGGTCGCCGAGACCTTGTCGTTCTACCTCTGGGTCGCGGGCGCGGTCCTCAATCTGCTCTTCACGATCGTCGTGCTGTCCATCTGGATGCGGCACACACACTTCGAGATCAACCACTTCAGCCCGGCGTGGTTCATCCCGGTGGTGGGCAATCTCATCGTCCCTGTGGTCGGCGTGGAGCACGCGCCGGCGGACGTCTCCTGGCTGTTCTTCTCGGTCGGTCTCGTGTTCGCGGTGGTGCTGCTGGTCATCTTCGTGTACCGCATCTTCTTCCATCAGCCCCTGCACGAACGGCATCTGCCGACACTGTTCATCATCATCGCCCCGCCGGCGGTGGCGGCGATCGCCTACGTCAAGCTCACGGGGTCCTTTGACTCGTTCGCCCGCATCATGTACTTCCTCGCCGTCTTCTTCGCCCTCTTCCTGATCGCCCACGTGCGGCTCTTCTCGCGCATCCGCTTCTACATCTCGTGGTGGGCCTACACCTTCCCGACGGCGGCGCTGACGATCGCCACGTTCCTCGTGGGCAAGGAGACGGCGACGGCCTTCTACACGGATGCGGCCACGGTGCTCTGGGTGGCGGTCAGCGTGCTCGTCGCCGGTCTGGTCGCGCGCACGCTGCTCGCCGTCGGCCGCAACGAGATCTGCGTGCCCGACGCCGCGGCGACAGGCGCGGCCTCCGCGGCCGACGAGCCCGCGGCGGTCGAGGAGCCCGCCGAGCCGGCGCAGGCGTAGGCGGCGGGCACGCGGCGGGCGGGTCGGTCAGAGGCCGCGCGGCGGGCGCGCGGCGGGCAGCTCACAGCCCGCGCGCCCTCAGGTACTCGTCGACGTCGACGTTGACGCGGATGTCCTCGGCGGTGAAGTAGGCCCACGGTTTGCCCTGGTCGAGCCAGGTCGCCGTGCCCGTCGCCGGCACGCCGGCATCGCCGATGGGCGGCGAGTCCTCCTCATATGAGGCGATCCACAGTACCTTGTCGGCGCTCTTTGAGTCGCGGTAGCGCATCGCCTCGAGGGAGGCGATCTGGTCCGTCTCGGGGTCGAAGCGCACCACGAAGGTGTCGGTCGCGTCATCGCCCAGCGGGACGATGAGGATCGCCGTCTCGTCGTCGACCGCCCGCCAGCTCACGCGCGGGTCGGTGAGGAAGACGGCGGGCGCCGAGGCCGCGAGCTCGGCCCACATGCCGATGTTCGCGGCCTGGTCGAGCTTGGCGCCCTCGTCCTTCATCCACGGGAGCTCCATCAGGGCCTCACCGTCGACGTAGCGCTCGTTGATCTTCATGGCCGGGATGCGGAACCAGGTGGCCTCGATGTAGTGGCGGTAGCCCTGCCCGGCGTCGTGGGTGAACCGGTAGCGCGCCGGCAGCCAGAGGCCGAACGGGCGCAGCTTGCCGCGGCCGGTGATGACGACCGAGTGGACGACGGGGATCTCGTCGCCGTAGGCGGCGCGGTAGTACCGCTCGACGGGCGCCGGGAGACCTTCGGGCAGCGGCACCGTCTCGGCGGGCTGACTCGCCTCGGGGTAGTCGGGGAACGGTGCCGGCTTGAATTGGAGGCCCAGCCACCCGACGGCCAGCACGACGACGATCACTGCGACGGCGATGGCCATGACCCTCCTCAGTCTCACGACGTTCTCCTCTCGGCCGGCCTTTCGTCGCGCCCGGCTCCGGCCGCACGCTGCGGTGCCGCCCGACGCGCTGCCGGCAGCCGCGGCCCCCGTCCGGGCGCGGCTGCACGGCGGTACGCGCTTCGGGGTTCGAGTATGGCGGCGGCGGTCGCGGGCGGTCAAACCGTGCTTCCGGTGGTGGTGAGAGGGCCTTGGGCACCGTTCCCGACCGCGGCGCGGCCATGCCTCCGGATCCGGCGCTCCCCGGGTCGTTCTCGTGCTGATAGTCTCGCCGTGCGCCTCCCGCGGGGGCCACCGGGTCCTCGGTCAGGGCGGCGCGCGGAACGCGGGAGGAGACATGGCGGGAGGGATGTTCAGGTGGGCGGCGCCCGTGTTCGCGCGGGTCGGCTCGCGCTGGAGCATGGGCGACGCCGACGCGCTGGCGCAGACGCTGGCGCCCTACGTGCCGGCCGGCGGCCACCTCCTTGACGTGGGCGGCGGCACGGGCGCGCTCGCCGCGCGGCTCGCCGAGCGCCTGGAGGCCGCGGTGACGGTCCTCGACGCCAGCCCGCACATGCTGCACCACGCCGAGGGCCTGCCCGGGGTGACGCCCGTGGGCGGCGACGCCGAGGCGATGCCGTTCGCCGACGACGCCTTCGACGCCGTCCTCGTCTCCGACGCGTTCCACCACTTCGGTGCGCCGCCGGCCGCCGCGCGCGAGATGGCGCGGGTCGTGCGCCCGGGCGGCGGCGTCGTGGTGCTCGAGCCCGACCCGGCGATCTGGGCTGTGCGCCTGGTCGCGGCGGCCGAGTGCCTCGCCGGCGAGCCCGGGCACTTCATGAAGCCGCGCGTCTTCGAGGAGCTGATGAGGGATGTCGGCGTCGAGGGCGTCGCGCGTCATCAGGGCAAGGCCTCCTACGTCTTCGTCGGCACCGTGGGCGGAGAGCCGGCGCCGCGCGAGGCGACGAGCTGATGGCGACCTACCGCGGCGCCCTACCCCAGCTCGGCGGCCGCCTGTTCCTCACCGACGGCGGCATCGAGACCAGCATGATCGCCCTCGAGGGGTTCGAGCTGCCGGAGTTCGCCGTGTTCCCGCTGCTCGGGACGGAGGAGGGCGACGCGGCGCTGCGGCGCTACTTTCGCTCCTACGTCGAGATCGCCCGTCACTGGGGCGCCGGGCTCGTGCTCGAGACGGCGACCTGGCGGGCGAGCGCGGGCTGGGGGGAGAAGCTCGGCTTCTCGCCGGCGGGTCTGCAGGACGTGAACCTGAGGGCGGTGAAGCTGCTCGAGGAGATCCGCGAGGAGACCCGGCAGGCGATGACCGCGGCGGAGAAGGAGAGCACCCAGTTGGTGATCAGCGGGTGCCTGGGTCCTCTGCCTGTCGACGACGCGGCGCCGGCGCCGTCCGATCATGTCCCCGAGGCCGGCGACGCCGCCGAGACCTGCGACGCGGCCGAGGCCTACCACCGCGCGCAGATCGAGACCTTCGCCGCCTCCGCAGCCGACATGGTCGGCGCCCTGACGATCGACGACGCCGGGGAGGCAGTCGGCATCGCGCGCGCCGCCGAGAGGGCGGGGATGCCGGTCGCGATCTCGTTCACCGTCGAGACCGACGGCCGCCTCGCGACCGGCCAGCCGCTGCGTGCGGCGATCGAGCAGGTCGAGGCCGCCACCTCCGCGTACCCGAGCTACTACATGCTGAACTGCGCCCACCCGAGCCACTTCGAGGGTGCGCTCGCAGAGGGTGGGGCGTGGGTCGAGAGGATCAAAGGCCTGCGGGCCAACGCCTCGCGCCTCAGTCACGCCGAGCTCGACGCCCTGCCGGCGCCCGACCCCGGCGACCCGCAGGAGCTCGGCTGCGAGTACGCGCGGCTGAAGCGGCGGCTGCCGCAGCTGAACGTCTTCGGCGGCTGCTGCGGCACCGATCAGCGGCATCTCGAGCACATCGCCGCGGCCTGCGCGCCGCTCTTCGCGGACGGCCCGTGACGACCGCACGAGCTGCGCCGTGAAGGGCCCGCATCCGCCGGGCGCCCGGCCGGCCGTCGACGGCCCCGCTGCGAGAGCCCTCGCCCTGATCGTCGTCGTCCTCGCCGTGGCGGCGCCGGGCTGCGCCTCGTCAGTCGACGAGGCGCAGCCCGGCGCCTCGGCCTCGTCCGTCGCCGCAGGTGACGCAGCGCTGGCCCGCGCCTTCGACGGCCGGGCCTACGACCTGCCGGTCAAGGGGCGCGGCGCCGTGAGCAGGATCCTCGCCGACGATGTCGAGGGTGACCGGCACCAGCGCTTCATCCTGCGGCTCGCCTCCGGGCAGACGCTGCTGATCTCGCACAACATCGACGTCGCCCCCCGGATCGAGGGCCTGCGTGAGGGAGACACCGTGGCGTTCCGCGGCGTCTACGAGTGGAACGCGGAGGGCGGCGTCGTCCACTGGACCCACCACGACCCCGACGGATCGCACGCTCCGGGCTGGCTCCGCCACGCGGGCCGGACGTACGAGTAGCGGGCACCGCGGGCGGCGCGGCGGCCGAGCGCGGGTCTCGGCGATCGATGAGGCTCTCACGGCTCGACGCGGACCTTACGGCGAGCCCCGGCTCGCCGTATGATGGAGTGCGTATGGACCACGTCCTGCATACCACGCTCGAGTTGCCGCTGCCCGTCGAGGACGTCTTCCCGTTCTTCGCCGAGGCCGGCAACCTGCAGCGCATCACGCCGCCCGAGCTGGGCTTCGAGATCCTGACCTCGCAGCCGGTCGAGATGCGCCGCGGCACCCTGCTCGAGTACCGTCTGAGCCTCTTCGGCGTGCCGTTCCGCTGGCGCACCGAGATCGCCGCCTGGGACCCGCCTCACGGCTTCATCGACGTCCAGCTCAGCGGGCCGTACGCGATCTGGGAGCACACCCACGCCTTCGCCGCGACCGAGGCGGGCACGCTCATCGACGACCAGGTGCGCTACCGCCTTCCGCTGTCGCCGCTGGGCGACGTCGCCTACCCGCTCGTGCGGCGCCAGCTGGCGCGCATCTTCGCCTACCGGCAGCAAGCAGTGACGGCGGCGCTTCTCAGCCCGGCGGTCCCTGCCACGGAGGCCTGACCTGTGTCCTCTCAATTCTACGAACGCACGGACGTCGCTCTCACCGGCTGGATGGCCCGTCACGGCGTCACCCTGCTGCGCCTCAGCCTCGGTGTCGTCTTCCTGTGGTTCGGCGTCCTCAAGTTCTTCCCCGACCTGAGCCCGGCGCAGAGTCTCGCCGGCGACACCATCGAGAAGCTCACCTTCGGGGTGATCTCGGCAGGCACGGCGGTCGTCATCCTGGCCGCGTGGGAGACCCTGATCGGTCTCGGCCTGCTCCTGGGTGTGTGGCTGCGCGCGACACTGGCGCTGCTCTGGCTGCAGATGCTCGGCACGGTGACGCCGCTGTTCCTCTTCCCCGACGCCTGTTTCACTCACGTGCCGTACGCGCCCACGCTGGAGGGGCAGTACATCATCAAGAACGTGGTGCTGATCAGCGCCGGCATCGTGATCGGGGCGACGGTGCGGGGCGGCCGCCTGAGGGCCGAGGCCGACCCCTGCGGTGCCGACGACGGCGTTGCCGCAGCCCCGCCGAGACAGTAGAGTTCACGCTCCTGAGTGCACCCGGCCCAAAGGGCCGCCCAGAGGAGGGACGCCGCATGTACTACGACAAGGACGCCGACCTCAGCCTGCTCGCCGGCAAGACCATCGCCGTCGTCGGCTTCGGCAGCCAGGGGCACGCCCACGCCCAGAACCTGCGCGACTCGGGCGTGGCCGTGGTCGTCAGCGACGTGCCGGGCACGCCCAACGCCGAGCGCGCCGAGAAGGCCGGCTTCGAGGTGCTCTCGGCCGCCGAGGCGACGAAGCGCGCCGACGCCGTGATGATGCTGGTCCCCGACCAGACGCAGGCCGTGGTCTACAAGAACGACGTCGCCCCCAACCTCAAGGACGGGGCGATGCTCATGTTCGCCCACGGCTTCAACATCCACTTCGGGCAGATCGTGCCGCCGAAGACGGTCGACGTGACCATGGTCGCCCCCAAGGGCCCCGGCCATCTCGTGCGGCGTCAGTTCGAGGAGGGCAAGGGAGTGCCGGTGCTGATCGCCGTCCATCAGGACGCGACCGGCACGGCGCACGACCTCGCGCTCGCCTACGCGAGCGGCATCGGCGGCCTGCGCGCCGGCGGCCTCGAGACGACCTTCGCCGAGGAGACCGAGACCGACCTCTTTGGCGAGCAGGCCGTGCTCTGCGGCGGCTGCACCGAGCTGGTCACGGCGGGCTTCGACACCCTGGTCGAGGCCGGCTACCAGCCCGAGATCGCCTACTTCGAGTGCCTGCACGAGCTCAAGCTCATCGTCGATCTCATGTGGGAGAAGGGCATCGCCGGCATGCGCTACTCGATCAGCGACACGGCCGAGTACGGCGACCTGTCGCGCGGCCCGCGCGTCATCGACGAGAACGTGCGCGAGACGATGCGCGAGCTGCTCGCCGAGATCCAGAGCGGCGAGTTCGCGCGCGAGTGGATCCTCGAGAACCAGGCCAACCGGCCCGTCTACACCGCCCTGAAGCGGCGCGGCAAGGAACACCTCATCGAGCAGGTCGGCAAGGAGCTGCGCGGCATGATGAGCTGGATCGACGAGGGCGGGCTCGACATCGACGAGTGAGGCGGGCGATGTCTCGCCGCCGCGTTCCGCCGGCGAGTGCGTCGCCCGCGGCGAGCACGCCGCGCCCCAGACCCCTCACCGGCGAACGGGAGCCGTGACATGAGCGAGCAGAAGCGGGTCGCGATACTCGAGGACCTCGCCGACGAGTGCATCGCCGCGCTCGAGGAGGCGGGTCTCGCGGCCGACGTCGTCCCGCAGTGGGGTGAGGCCGAGCTCGAGTGCGCGGTCGCCGCCTACGACGCCTTGGTCGTCGGGCCGTCGGCGCCGGTGTCCGCGGCCGTCCTGCGGGCGGGTCGCAGGCTGCAAGTGGTAGGCACGACGGGGCCCGGGGTCGACGGCATCGACGTCGACGAGGCGACGCGCCGCGGCGTCGTCGTCGTGAACGCGCCCGAGGGCGACGTCGTCTCCAGGGGGGAGCTCGCGCTGGCGCTGCTCTTCGCCTGCGCCCGAGGCCTCGCCAGGGCCGACGCCGACCTCAGGGCCGGCGAGTGGGAGCCGCGCTCTTGGGCAGACGGCGCGGTCGAGGTGCGCGGCAAGACGCTCGGGCTCGTCGGCCTCGACCAGAGTTCGCGCGTGCTGATCGAGGCCGCCGGCGTGCTGGGGCTGCGCGTCCTCACCGCGGCGCCGGCGGGGATCGGCGCGCGCTCGCCGGAGTGGCCGATCGAGCCGGTCGATGCCGGCCGCCTGTACGCGGAGTCCGACTTCATCGTCGTCGGCGCGCCGGCCGGCACCGGCGGGCCCGTCGTCGGCGCCGGCGAGATCGCCGCGATGAAGACGGGCGTACGGATCGTCGATCTTTCCGCGGGGCGCGGCGTCGACGCCGCGGTGCTCTCCGAGGCGCTTCGCGGCGGCCGCGTCGCGGCCGCCGCCGTCGGCGTCCCGGGCCCCGACGCGCCCGTCGCCGCGGCCCTCGCCGCGGCGCCGAACGTCCTCCTGACGCCGCTGCTCGCCGCCTCGACGGCAGACGCGCGCCTGCGTGCCGGCATGACCGTCGCCGAGCAGGTGGCCTCCGTCCTGCGCGGGGGGTTGCCGGCCGGCGCCGTCAACGTGCCCGCCGCGGCCGCCGTCGACGCCGCCGACTCGATGCCGCACATGGGGCTCTGCGTGCAGCTCGGCCGGCTGCTCGTCCAGCTCGCCGACGCCCCGGTGGAGACGGTCGAGATCACCTACGGCGGCAGCATCGCGTACTTCGACACCCGCCTCCTCACTCTGGGCGTCCTCGCCGGCGTGCTGAGGCAGCGCACCGGGGAGCCGGTGAACTATGTGAACGCCGAGGCGATCGCGGCCGACGCCGGCGTGACCGCGGTGGAGAAGCAGCAGGCCGGCCTGCCCGACTTCCCGCGGCTGATCACCGTGTCGACCGTGGGGCCGGGCACCGAGGTATCGCTCTCCGGCACGACGCTCGGGCCGCGGCACAAGCTGCGCCTCGTCACTCTCTTCGGCGAAGACGTCGACATCGAGCCCTCCCCACATATGGCCTTCCTGCGCTACGTCGACGCGCCCGGCATCGGCGGCAAGCTCGGCACGCTGCTCGGGGAGTGGGGCGTGAACATCGCCCACATGTCGGTCGGCCGCGGCAAGCGCGGCAACGAGTCGGTCATGGCGCTGACCCTCGACGACGTACTCACCCAGGAGCAGGCCGACGAGCTGGCCGCCCAGTGCGGCCTGTTGTACGCGAGGGCGGTCGAACTGTAGGACGTACGGGCCGGCGGCCGACGGGGCGGCAGCCCTGTGGCGCGTGCCGCGGCGATGAGCGGCGGGGAGCGCATCGCGCTCCCCGCCGCCCCCGTCGCGTTTGCCGCCCCGACGAGGGCGGCGCGTCGACCGCCTTCAGCCGGCTGGCCGGACGTTCGCCGGCTTCCGGCGGGGTCGGGACGCCTGCCTCAGGCGGCGCGGCGTATGGCCGCCGCCTGC
>JAFGAW010000011.1 GCA_016933475.1 Thermoleophilia bacterium | reverse complement strand
GCGCCCGGTGAGCGCGTACGACTTGCTGCGTCGTGCGCGTGCCCGCGGTGTCGCGCGCCCGGTAAGCTTGCCGGCATGAACGCCCCGCTCGTCGACATCGAAGGGCTCCGGTTCGCCTACCCGGGAGCCGCGTCGCCCGCGCTCGACGGCCTCGACCTGCAGGTCGCCGAGGGCGAGGCCGTCGCGCTGGTCGGGCCCAACGGCTCCGGCAAGTCCACGCTCGCGCGCCTGATCGCCGGTCTGGCCGTGCCCGACGGCGCGCGTCGCGCCGTAGTGTGCGGCCACGATCTGCTCGATGCCCGCGGGCGGCTCGACGCGCGCCGCGACGTGGGCATCCTCTTCCAGGACCCCGAGAACCAGCTGGTCGCCGAGGACGTGGAGGCAGACGTGGCCTTCGGTCTCGAGAACCTGGGCTGGGCGGCGGAGCGCATGAAGGCGCGCGTCGAGGAGATGCTCGCCGCCTTCAGTCTCGAGCACCTGCGCGAGCGCGCTCCCCACCTGCTCTCCGGCGGCCAGAAGCAGCGCACGGCCCTGGCCGGCGTGCTCGCGATCCCGCGTCGAGTCCTCGTCCTCGACGAACCCACGGCCATGCTCGACCCCGGGGGCCGCGAAGACGTGCTCGCCGCCGTGCGCCGCGTGCGGGCCGATGGCCTCGCGACCGTGTACGTGACCCAGGAGATGGGCGAGGTCGGCCTCGCCGACCGCGTCGTCGCGCTGGAGCGAGGCGCCGCCGTGTTCGACGGCCGGCCGCGGGAGCTCTTCGCCGACCTGGCCCTCGTGGGCCGTCTGCAGCTCGGGCTTCCGCCGGCGGCCGAGGTGGCGCTGGCGCTCGCGGGCCGGCGTGAGACGGGGCGCGCGCTCCCGCTGACGCTCGATGAGCTCGTGGGCCTGCTCATGGGAAGTGGCGCGTGAGCGCCCGAGCGGGAGGAGCCTCGGGTTCCGGCTCTGCTCCATCGGTCGCCGGCATGAGCCTGCGCTGTCACGGCCTGACCGTCGTCTACGACGAGGGCGGACGCGCGATCCCCGCCCTCACCGACGTCGGCTTCAGTGTCGCCCCCGGCGTCTCGGTCGCGCTGCTCGGGGAGACGGGGGCCGGCAAGTCGACGCTGCTCCAGGCCTTGCGAGGGCTCCTCGAGCCCGAGGCCGGCATGGTCGAGCTCGACGGCCTGGCGGCGACGGACGACGGCTTCGCCGACCGTCGCCGCGAGGTCGGGCTCGTCTTCCAACGCCCGGAGCTGCAGCTCTTCGCCGGGTCCGCCCGTGAGGACGTGGCCTTCGGGCCGCGGCGCCTCGGCTGGCCCGCCGAAGAGGTCGCGACTGCGGTCGAGGCCGCCCTCGAGCTCGTCGGGCTGCCGCCGGCGGAATTCGGCGAGCGCCACCCGTACGCGCTCTCCGGCGGCGAGCAGCGCCGCCTGGCGCTCGCCGGCGTGCTTGCCATGCGGCCCCGCCTGCTGCTCCTCGACGAGCCGTTCGTGAGCCTCGACCCGGCGGCGCGGCGCACGCTCGCCGCGGTGCTGCGCCGCCTCGTCGAGGGGGGCACGACGCTGGTCGTGGCGACGCACGACGTCGACGCCGCCTGGGGGCTGTGCGACGAGCGTCTCGTGCTCGACGAGGGCCGGCTCGCCGCCGCCGGGCCCTGGGCCTTCGGCGACGGCGGCGAGCAGGCGCTCGCCGGGCACGGCCTCGAGCCGCCGTTCCTCGTCGAGTTGTGGCGGCGCCTCGGCCGCCCGGCGGGCGAGGCGCCGCGGACCTACGCCGCCGCTGCGGAGGCCCTGCGATGAGGGCGACGATCACCCAGTACGTGCCCGGCCACTCGCCGCTGCACCGCCTCGACCCGCGGATCAAGGTGGTCGCGGTGACGACCCTGGCCGTCGCCCTCTTCGTGCGCGACGGCTACGCGGCGCTCGCGGTCTTCGGTGCCACGGCGCTGGCGGCGGTGCTGTTCAGCGGCGTGCCGGCGCGCTGGTTCTGGCGCGGCCTCAAGCCGCTGCTCTGGCTCGTCGGCCT
>JAFGAW010000127.1 GCA_016933475.1 Thermoleophilia bacterium | reverse complement strand
ATCGTCCTCTCAGACCAGCTACGGATCGTCGCCTTGGTGAGCCGTTACCTCACCAACAAGCTAATCCGGCGCGGGCCCATCCCAGAGCAGAAGCCGAAGCTACCATTTGGCGTGACCCACTTGGCAGGTCACGCATCATCCGGTATTAGCGTCCCTTTCGGGACGTTATCCCAGTCTCTAGGGCAGGTTGCCCACGTGTTACTCACCCGTTCGCCGCTGTACTCACACCCGAAGGTGCTTTCTCGCTCGACTTGCATGTGTTAAGCACGCCGCCAGCGTTCGTCCTGAGCCAGGATCAAACTCTCCGAAAAGAACTTGGTGCTCGTGGCCGAAGCCACGGGACAAGCCTAGGAGAGAGCTTGAGCTCTCAGAAATCCGGAGCGGCGAACCGCTCCGGTGTCACGCGATCGTCACCTTGGGCCCGAAGGCCCGCGGTGCAGCAAAGATCGCGGACGGGGTTCATTGTTGGCCTGTCGCACCCGAAGGTGCGCAGGCTCACTGGCGTCCACCAATCGTCCGACGCCGGGATGGCGCCGACTCGATCGGCTTCCTGCACGCTGTTCAGTTTTCAAAGACCACGTGCCCGTAGGCACTCAGTCGGCCCGCTGCCGGCGATGTCGGGGCGCAGAGACCCCCGACGCTGATGTCAGAGGACTACGTACCCGAACCGGCCGACCCGACAGGACTACCTACTATAGCCCATGGGGCGGTGCCGGTCAACGACCAGCGCTCTTGGTCATCGCCACACGCGTAGTGTGAAGAGAGGACTCCCGAAGCGCTAGCGGAGTATACCCGGTGGGATGCCGGTGTCAACCAGCGTCGCCGTCATCGTCTCGAGGCTGCGGCGAGCGTATGGCCGACGGGCCTCGGACGGGCCTCGGACGGGGCGTGGGCGCGCGGCGGGTGCCGGGCTGGCGTGCGGCGGGTGCCGGGCTGGCGTGCGGCGGGTGCCGGGCTGGCGTGCGGTCAGACGCTGCGGTCAGACGCCGCGGACTCTCCCCTGCACCCTGGCTGATTTGCCGGCCTTGAGGTGCCTGCCGGCGAGGTCGGCGGCGGAGACGGCGAGCGTCGTCACGGGCTCGCCGTCGAGAGAGACGCCGCCCTGTTCGATGCGCCGCCGCCACTCGCTGCGCGACTGGCCGAACCAACGGGCGAGGACGGCCGGCAGGAACACGCGGCCGTCTTCGAGGTCGCCGGGCTCGAGGGCGAGGTCATCGAGGTCCTCCCCCGCCTCGCGGCGACGGAAGACGCGATCGAAGTGCTCCTCGGCCGCGGCTGCAGCCTCGGCGCCGCGCAGTCGTGTGATGATCTCGCGCGCGAGGCGCGCCTTCGCGTCGCGCGGCGACACGGCGCCGGCCGCCAGGTCGGCCTCGAGGCGGGTGAACTCGTCGGCGTGGTGCGCGGTGAGCAGCCGGAAGTAGGTCATCATCACGCCGTCAGGGATGCTCATCACCTTGCCGTACACGTCGCGCGGGTCGTCGGTGACGCCGATGTAGTTGCCCGTCGACTTGCTCATGCGCTCGACGCCGTCGGTTCCTGGCAGGATGTCCATCGTCATGATCGCCTGCGGCGCCTGGCCGAAGTACTGCTGCAGGTCGCGGCCCATGAACAGGTTGAAGACCTGGTCGGTGCCGCCGAGCTCGATGTCGGCCTCGACGGCTACCGAGTCGTAGCCCTGGGCGAACGGGTACAGCATCTCGAGCATGCTGATCGGCTGGTGGGCCTCCCAGCGCTTGGCGAAGTCGTCGCGCTCGAGGATGCGGGCGACCGTGGTCGTCGCCGTGATCTCGAAGAGCTGCTCCATCGTGAGCGGCGCGAGCCACTCGCCGTTGAAACGCACTTCGAGCCTGGACGGGTCGTCGTCGAGGATCAGGAAGGCCTGGTCCTGGTAGGTCTTCGCGTTGGCGTCGATGATCGCGCCGTCGAGCCGCGGCCGCGTCTTGGAGCGCCCCGAGGGGTCGCCGATGCGTGCCGTGTAGTCGCCGATGATGAGCACGGCCACGTGGCCCGCGTCCTGGAACTGGCGCAGCTTGTTGAGGACGACGGTGTGGCCGAGGTGGATGTCGGGCGCCGTGGGGTCGACACCGAGCTTGACACGCAGCGGGCGGCCCTCCCGCTCGGCGAGGGCGAGCTTCTCCTCGAGGGCGCCTTCGGGAAGCACGTCGACGGCGCCGATCATGAGGTCGTCGATGAGGCGGCGGTCTGGCACGCGGTCCTTTCGCTCGAGCGCTCGGCGGCCGGCCGTGACCTACGGCGGGCTCGGCGGCCGGCCGGGGCACGTGACGAGCGCGCCGGGCCGGCGGAAGGCCCGGCGGGCGAGCGGCCCCGGGGGCCGGCGGGATGATACCACAGGGGGCCGGCGGTGCCGGGTTCGACGGCCCCCACGAGATGGCCGGACCGGGGACCACGTCGGGGGTGTCATCGAAAGCGCGAACGTCACCCCGCGATTCGACCGATTCCGGCGTGTGACGTCTGTAAAACGACGACTTCCGTCGTCTGAGCGCCCTTCCGTGACAGTCAGATCGACGATGGACGCGTCTCCGTCTGCGCCACCGCACGGGCCACTCTGGTCACCCTCGTCGACGGCCGGGTGCGACACGCCCCGGGTACGGCCGACGGGACGGCCGACGCTCGGCGCCCGTCGCGTGCCGAGCCCGGGCGACGAACCACGCCTGTGCTCGCCGGAGGCGCGCTGTGCTCGCCGGAGGCGCGCTGTGCTCGCCGGAGGCGCGCTGTGCTCGCCGGAGGCGCGCTGTGCTCGCCGGAGGCGCGCTGTGCGCGTCTCAGGCGACGCCGCGGAACAGGTGGCCCCTCGTCGTCCGTTCGCGCGTCGCGAACGGAGCGAGCGCCGGCAGGCCGCCGGCGGCGAAGGCGCGGCGCTCCTCGACGTTCATGTCCGACTGCACGACGAGGACCGCGGATACCCCGGCGGCGACGAGCTCGTCGAGGTTCGCGGCGAGGTTGGTGACCCGGGCGTTGAAGAGCCGCATGCCGGCGACATCGACGGCGGCGGGAAAGCCGTAACCCTTGGTGTCCTCCAGCAGCAGGTCGACCTGCTCGCGCGGGCCGGGCGCCTCGTAGAGGCCCTCCGCCCGGCCCAGCTGGTCCCGGGTACGGAGCACCTGTTGACGGCCGAAGGCGAGCGCCTCGACCGCCGGTGGCGGGTCGAGGCGACCGAGCTCGGTCACCAAGCCCCCGATCTCCTCGAGGGACGCCTCGGGCGAGGCGACGACGCCGGCCGGGGAGCGTCCCGGCGGATCACCTGACTCGACCGCGAGCCGGCGGACGACCGTCGCGGCGCCCGCGCTCAGGCCCTGCAGCGGGTACTCGAGGATCGCCCCCGCCGCGGCCGGCAGGGCGCGCAGCAGCCCCAGGTGCCGCAGGTACACGGCCGACCATCCCTCCCCCGCCAAGGCGCGCCACCAGGCCACATCCGCATCGAAGAGCACCTCCGGGGGTCGGCAGCGGAGCGGCAGCCCGAGTCCGGCGAGGCGCCGGGCGGCGGCGACGACGGCCTCCGGCGGGTCTGACGTCTGGAGCTCGAGACAGAGGGCGACGACCCCGGGCGCCGCGAGCGGCTCGTCGCCGGAGCGCACGACGAGCACGACCGGAAGGTCGTGCTGCTGGCCCCGCGACGCAGCAGTGAAGGCAGCGGGTCGCGCGGCGGCCGACGCGGAGGCCGAGGCGGCGGTCGGCGTGGCGGCCGAGTTGGCGGCCGAGGCGGAGACTGAGGCGGCGGTCGGCGTGGCGGCTGAGTTGGCGGCCGAGGCGGCCACCCCGGCGGCCGAGGCGGCCGCTGCCCCGGCGGCCAGGGCGGCGGCCACCTCGGTGGCCGCCGGGGAATGCCGCCCGGATCTCCTCCGCCGCGCGGCGAGGCGCTCGCCGTCGAGCGCCGCGACCGCGCGCCGCCGCAAGCCCTTGAGCTCGCCGACCGGCAGGAAGAGGCCCTCGTCGAGCGCCAGATCGAGGACCGCGAGGCGGTAGGGCGTGCCGCCGAGCGCGCCGAGGGCGGCCCGCACCCGTGCCTCGTCCAGCGCGGCGCGACGCGCCGGCGCCAGCGTCTCGTCGGACTCGGCGGCGACCTCGGGGCCGTCGGGCTCGGCGCGCAGGGTCAGCCGCGCCGGCTCGCCGGCGCGGCCCTCGAGGCGCGCCGCCACGCCGACCGGACGCACGACCGCGCGGCCGGCGATGAGATCGCGGGCGAACGCGTCGGCCTCGGCGGCGGCGAGCCGGAAGACGCGGTCCTTGGCCGCCACCCGCTCGTGCAGCCGCAAGGTGAGGCGGTCGGCTGCGGCCTCCGGGACCCGGAAGGGCTCCGTCTGGCCCCACGGCGTGTAGACGGCGAGCGTGTCGCCCTCCGCGACCGGCTTGGCCAACCGCACGACGACGGTGCCCCCGCTCTCATCGACACGCTCGACGCGGCCGACGAGCACCCCGCGGTGGCCTCCCCGCCCCCCACTTCGGACCTCGTGATGACGCCCCTCCAGATGAGCTGTCGTGAAGCCCCGCGAGAACGCCTGCTCGAGGCGCTCGATCCAGACCGGGAGCACGCGGTAGTTGCCGGGGTCGGCCGCGGCCGCATCGAGCCCCTCGCGATACACGGAGGTCGTCACGGCGACGTAGGCGGCGTCCTTCATGCGACCCTCGATCTTGAACGAGCGGACGCCGGCCCTGAGCAACTGCGGGAGCGCCCCGATGGCGCAGAGGTCGGCGGTCGACATGACCCGGGCCGCGGGCGCGTCGTGCGCGGCCACAGCGCCAGCCGCGGGCGCACCGTGCGCGGCCCCGGCGCCGGTCGTAGCCGGCCCCTCGCCGCCCGAGCCCTGGACGCTGATGCCGTAGCGCATCCGGCAGGACTGGCTGCAGCGGCCGCGGTTACCGCTGCGTCCGCCGACCATACTGGAGAGGAGGCAGTCGCCCGAGTACCCGTAGCAGAGCGCGCCGTGGACGAAGGTCTCGAGGTCGAGACCGTGCGGCTCGAGGGCGGCGATCTCGTCGAGGCTGAGCTCGCGTGCGAGGATCGCCCGGTCGAAGCCGAGACCGGCGAGCGCCGCGAGCTGCGCCGACGAGTGCGTGTTCATCTGGGTGCTCGCGTGCAGGGGCAGGCCGGGGTACTGTTCGCGCGCGCGCGCGGCGAAGCCGAGGTCGGCGACGATCAGGGCGTCGAGGCCGGCCGCGTACGCGGCCTCGAGCGCCGCAAGGGCCGGCTCGACCTCGTCGTCCTTCAACAGCGTGTTCAGGGCCAGGTGGGCCCGGGCGCCGTACAGGTGGGCGAGCTCGACGGCCTCGACCGCGTGCTCGAGCGCGAAGTTGCCGGCGAAGGCCCGAGCACTCCAGCGTTCGAGCCCGAAGTAGACGGCGTCGGCGCCCGCCGCAAGGGCGGCGCGCAGAGCGCGCCGGTCGCCGGCGGGCGCGAGCAACTCGGGTGTCATGACTGGATCCATCGCACGGTCACTACCGTTCATCGTACACGTCGCGCGCACGCGCGATGGCGGCGCTGCGAGCGAGGGCGGAGCGAAGAGCGCGCGCCGCGGGCGGGAGCCGGCAGGCGGCGAGGATCGGCCGTGAAAGCGGGGCGACGACAGCGTGTGAAGCGGCTGGCGGCACAACTCGGACGGGGAGGGCGAGCGCGTGGCCGGAGACGATCGAGAGTGGCACGGAGCGCCGGTGCGTGGACCGCAGGCGATGGAGCGTGGCGCGGGGGGGCGGCGGAGCGACGGACGGAGGCGGCGGAGCGGCGGACGGAGGCGGCGGAGCGACGGACGGAGGCGGCGGAGCGACGGACGGAGGCGGCGGAGCGACGGACGGAGGCGGCGGAGCGT
>JAFGAW010000126.1 GCA_016933475.1 Thermoleophilia bacterium | reverse complement strand
CGTGATCCCCGGCTTCATGGCGCAGGGCGGCGACCCGACCGGCTCGGGGCGCGGCGGCCCCGGCTACCGCTTCGAGGACGAGTTCCACCCCGAGCTGCGCCACGACGGGCCGGGCGTGCTCTCGATGGCCAACGCCGGCCCCGGCACCAACGGCTCGCAGTTCTTCATCACCCACGGCCCGACGCCGCACCTGGACGACCGCCACACCGTGTTCGGCAGGGTGGTCGAGGGCATGGACGTCGTGCTCGCGATTCCCGAGCGCGACCCGATGCGGGCCCGCGAGCCCGGCCTCGCGATGAACAGCGTGACCATCGTCGAGACGGATGCCTGAGGCGGCGATGGGCGAGCTCGGCGGCCGCGCCTGGACCTTCGGCGACGACATCTCGACCGACCACATCGCGCCGGGGCGCCTCTTCCACCTGCGGACGGACCTGCCCGAGCTGGCCAAGCACGTGATGGAGGACGCCGACCCCGGCTTCGCCGCGGCGATGAGCCCCGGCGACTTCATCGTCGGCGGCCGCAACTTCGGCCTCGGCTCGAGCCGCGAGCACGCGCCGCGCATCATCAAGCTGGCGGGGGTCGGCGCGGTGCTCGCGCAGTCGTTCGCGCGCATCTTCTACCGCAACGCGATCAACGTCGGCCTGCCGGTGCTGCAGTGCGACACGAGCGACATCGAGCAGGGCGACGAGCTCGTCGTCGACCTGACGGCCGGCGAGGTGCGCGACGTGACGAAGGGCCGCGTCGTGCCCTTCGTCCCCCTGCCCGAGGTCATGGTGACGATCCTCGGCGACGGTGGGCTCGTCGCCCACGTGAAGAAGCACGGCGGCTTCGCCCTGCCCGGCTCGTGAGGCGAGCCGCCCGCCGTCCGGCCCTGCCGGCACCGTCCCCGTCCCAGCGACCCCGCGGAGGCCCATGGCGCACAGAGTGACCCTCATCCCCGGCGACGGCACCGGCCCCGAGCTCGCCCAGGCGCTCGAGACCGTCATCGCCGCGACCGGCGTCGACATCGAGTGGGACCGTCAGGACGCCGGTCTCGACGTGATGGCGGACTACGGCACCCCGCTGCCCGAGCACGTGCTCGCCTCGGTGCGCCGCAACCGCGTCGCCATCAAGGGGCCGATCACGACCCCGGTCGGCACCGGCTTCCGCAGCGTCAACGTGGCGCTGCGCAAGGAGCTCGACCTCTACGCCTGCCTGCGGCCGGCGCAGTCGCTCGAGGGTGTGCGCAGCCGCTACCACGACGTCGACCTCGTGATCGTGCGCGAGAACACCGAGGACCTCTACGCCGGCATCGAGCACATGGTCGGCGAGGACGCGGCCGAGAGCATCAAGATCATCACCCGCAAGGGCAGCGAGCGCATCGTGCGCTTCGCCTTCGACTACGCCCGGCGGCACGGTCGGCGCAAGGTCACCGCCGTGCACAAGGCCAACATCATGAAGTGCACCGACGGCCTCTTCCTGCGCGTCGCCGGCGAGGTCGCCGAGCGCTACCCCGACATCGAGTTCGAGGACCGCATCGTCGACAACATGTGCATGCAGCTCGTGCAGAAGCCCGAGCTGTACGACGTGCTCGTGCTGCCCAACCTGTACGGCGACATCGTCAGCGACCTCTGCGCCGGCCTCGTCGGCGGACTCGGGGTCGCGCCCGGCGCCAACATCGGCGACGAGGCCGCCGTCTTCGAGCCCGTGCACGGCAGCGCGCCGAAGTACGCCGGGCAGGACAAGGTGAACCCGACGGCGCTGTTGCGCAGCGGTGTGTTGCTGCTCTACCACCTCGGCGAGGACGAGGCGGCGGCGCGCATGCAGGAAGCGATCGCCGCCGTGATCGCCGAGGGCAAGAAGGTCACCTACGACCTCGGCGGCAGCGCCGGCACGCAGGCGATGGCGGCGGCGATCGCGAAGCGTATCGGAGGCTGAGGCCGGCCGCCCGTCGCCGGTCGAGAGCACACGAAGGAGGGTGAGGCGCGATGGAAGAGAACGAGCGGCGCATCAACCTGCACGCCACGCCGGAGATGATGGCGGGCGTCTACGCCAACTTCGCCAACGTGAGTCACTCCGAGTATGAGTTCTCGATCACCTTCGTCCGCCTCGATCACGAGAGCGAGGAGGACGACCAGGTCAACGGCGTCGTCGTCAGCCGGGTGAACATGTCGCCGCGATTCACGCGCGAGTTGCTCGACGCATTGCAGGACAACTACGCGAAGTGGGCCACGGCGCAGAGTATCCGCGACCTGCCGGAGACTCCCCCGGACGAGCACTGAGCCGCGCCGGTGACCCCGCGAGCGCTCGTCGCATGTCGTCCACGCGCTCGGGCCATCCGGCGCTCGCTGTCGTCGCGGGCACACGCGGCCCCGCAGGTGCCCGAGGCTCCGCGCGCCTTCGCGGCCGCGCGACGGGCCGCGGTCTCACGACCATGCGGGATGCCGTCACGGTCCGCGTCGCCGCGGTGCAGCGCGCGGGTGTGCTGTGAGTGACCTCTCCTTCTGGGTCTGGGTGCTGCTGGCATTCGGGGCCGCCGCCGCCTGGGGCCTCACCGTCGTCGTCAACAAGCGCACGCTGCAGTACGTCGACCCGTTCGCCCTGAACCTCTTGATGCGGGTGCCGACGATCGCGCTCATCGCCGTCGCTGCCGGCGTTCTCACGGTCACGGACGCTTGGGAGTTGGGCTTCGGGATGACGTGGGGAGCCTTCGTGTGGATCACGGCCTCCGCCGTCGTCACCTGGCTGGTCGCCTTCAACGCGTACTACCTGGTGCTGCGTCTCGGCGCCCTCGGCGTGGTGACGCCGATCATGGCCACCGACCCGCTGTTCACGGCGGTCTTCGCCGTGATCCTCCTCAACGCCGCCCCGGGGCCCCTGGTGATCGCCGGGCTGGTCGTCTCGACGGCCGGCGTCGTGCTCATCTCACGCTGGATGGAGCCGCGGGCAGACGCCGTGCTGCCCGCCGTGGCCCTTGAGCCCCTGGCCGACACCGGGCAGGCGGGCTCCCCGCCCGTGCCGCCGCTTATCGCTGAGCCCGTGGCGCCGCTCCTCACCGAGCCGGCGCCGCCGGAGAAGTCGCCCGCCCGCCTGCGCTTCGATGTCATCGCACTCGCGCTACTGGCCGCGGCGGGATGGGGTCTGGGGCCGGTGTTCATCGAGCTGGCCACGGAATCGCTCGGTGCCGCCAGCGCCACCATGATGCTGCAGAGCCAGGCGATGGGGCTGCTGATGCTGGTCCCGATCGTCTGGCGGCGGCACCGCGTCGTCGTGCGGCGCCTTACCGGCCCGGAGAGGCGGCTGGTCGTGCGCTTCGTCCTCATCGCCAGCGTGCTCGAGGCCTACTTCGCCGTCGCCTACTACCTCCTGATCGACGAGATCGGCTCCGTCCTGACGGTGCTGATCATTGCCTCCTCGCCCGTGTTCGCGATCCTCGGGGGCATGCGCTTCCTTGGTGAGCGCTACAGCCGGAAGCTCGCGATCGGCGCCGCCGTCACGCTGGTCGGCGTCGTGATCGCTACGCTGCAAGGTGCCTGAGACGTATTCTATGGTCGCGGGCGCAGCTCGAACACGGGTGTGTCCTGTGCGGGGAGTGGTGCGCATGCGGCGGACCGCAGGATTCGCGTCGGCCGCCGAGATGCATCTGAAAGGCGGAGGGTAGACGTGCGCGCAGTCGTCTTCACCGATCCCGGCGAGCCGCTCCGGGTCGAGGAGCTGACCTTGGCGGCACCGAAGGCCGGTGAGGTCAGGGTCAAACTCGTCGGCGCCGGCGTCTGCCACTCCGACCTGCACGTCTTCAAGGGCGACTGGCAGCACAAGACGCCGCTCGTCCTCGGCCACGAGGGCGCCGGCGTCGTCACCCAGGTCGGCCCCGGGGTCACGCGGCCCTGTGTCGGCGACCACGTCATCCTCTCCTGGATACCGGCCTGCGGCGAGTGCCGCTTCTGCGTCTCGGGCAAGCCCCAGCTCTGCCAGACGGCGATGGAGGCGATCGGCACCGACGCGATGTTCGACGGCACCACGCGCCTCGCCCGCGCCGACGGCACGCCGGTCTACCACTACCTCTCGACGGCAGCGTTCGCCGAGGAGACGGTGGTGCCCGCCACGGGGGCGATCACGATCCGCAACGACGCCCCGCTCGAGAAGGTCTCGATCGTCGGCTGCGCCGTGGCCACCGGCTTCGGCGCCGTCGTCAACACGGCGAAGATGGAGTGGGGCTCGACCGTGGCCGTCATCGGCTGCGGCGCCGTGGGGCTCTCGGCGATCCAGGGCGCGCGGCTCTGCGCGGCGACGAAGATCATCGCCGTCGACATCGTCGCCGCGAAGCTCGAGGCCGCGAAGGCCTTCGGCGCCACCGACGTCGTCAACAGCGTCAGCGACGACCCCGTCGCCGCCGTGCGCGAGTTGAGCGGCGGCGGGGTCGACTACGTCTTCGAGTGCATCGGCCTCGCCGAGACCTGCGAGCAGGCCACGGCGATGCTCGGCTTCGGCGGCACCACGGTCGTCGTCGGCCAGCCCAAGGCCGGCACGCGGCCCGGCTACGACGCCCTGCTGCTGAGCTGCTACGAGCAGCGCGTCATCGGTTCCAACTACGGCAGCATGCGGCCGAGCGTCGACTTCCCGCGGCTCGTCGACCTCTACATGAGCGGCCGCCTGATGATCGACGAGCTGATCACCGGACACCGGCCGCTGGGCGAGGCGCAGGAGGCCTTCGAGGACCTCCTGGCCGGGCGCGCGATCCGCACCGTGCTGGACTGTGGCCGCTGAAGGCGCGGACTGGATGCTGAAGGAGGGGGGGGGTGCTCGTGACCAAGAGCGTCAGTGACGTCGACGTCCTCGTGCTCGGCGGGGGCATCATCGGCGTGTCCTGCGCGTACTATCTCGCGCGGGCCGGCAGGGAGGTCACGCTCATCGAGCGCGACGAGGCGGTCTGCCCGGTGGGGGCCAGCAGCTACGCCAACGCCGGTCTCGTCATGCCGAGCGACCCGTACCCGCTGCCCTCGCCCGGAGTGCTGGGCCAGGGGATGAAGTGGCTGCTGGACAGCTCGAGCCCACTCTACATCCGGCCGCGGCCCAGCCCGGCGCTCGCACGCTGGCTGCTGGGCTTCGCTGGGGCGTCCCGCGAGAGCCGCATGCGGCGCGGCATGCCGGTGCTGCGTGCCTTGGGCGTCGAGGGCCTGAAGGCGTTCGACGAGGTCTGCGGGTCGGGCCCGGTCGAGGCCGGCTACAAGCACACCGGGATCCTCAGCCTGTACCTCACCGATGCGGCGCTGGACGCTGCCGCTGCAGGCGCCGCCCCGCTGAAGGAGTCGTTCGGCGTCGAGGCCCAGATCTGGGATTCGGCGCGGGTGCACGAGCGCGTGCCGGCGGCGCTGCCCGACGTCGTCGGCGGCGTGTTCACCGCCGAGGACGGCCACGTCGACCCGCTGAAGCTCACCCGGGGGATGGCCCGTGCGGCGGAGGACCTGGGAGCGACCGTGCTGCCCACGACGGAGGCCATCGGCTTCGCCCGCGCCGGCCGCCGGCTGAACGGCGTGATGACGACACGCGGCATGTTGCGGGCCGAGACGGTGGTCTTGGCGGCCGGGGTGTGGTCCGGGCGGCTCGCGAGAGGGCTCGGCGTGTCGCTGCCCCTCCAACCGGCGAAGGGCTACAGCCTCACCGTGCCCCGCCCCGAGGGCGTGCCCGCCGATCTCGCTCTCTACCTGCCCGAGGGCCACGCCTGCGTGACACCCTTCGGGGGCGGGCTGCGGTTCGCCGGCACGCTGGAGCTCTCGGGGATGAACGACCGCGTGCTGGTCAACCGCGTCGCGGCTATCCGTCGCGGTGCCGGGCGCTACTTCGCCGGGGTCGAGACTGCGCCGACGACGGCGCTCTGGCGCGGGCTGCGTCCGATGACGCCCGACGGGTTACCGATGGTCGGGCGGCCGGCCGCCTACGACAACCTCGTCATCGCCACGGGTCACAACATGAACGGCATCATGTACGGTCCGGTGACCGGCAAGCTGGTGGCGGAAGTCGTCGACGGGCGAGAGCCGTCCGTCGACCTGACCTTGCTGAAGCCCGAGCGCTTCGGCATCCTCTGACCTGACGAACGGAACCGGCGGCTGGTGCGGCGTACGGCCCAGCTGCCCGAGACGGAGGTGCATCGTGAGCGACGAGACGACCCCGCAGATCAGGGTCATCCGACCGGAGGACGTGACGTGGAGCGAGGCGGCGCGCAACCCCGACGAGACCGACCCGCCCGGCGGTGAGTTCACCGCCGCCGGTTCGCCGGACGGCAAGTTCAACGTGGGCTACTGGAAGCGGGACGTGCAGCGCCGGCCGTTCACGCGTCCGTACCATGAAGTCGCGCTGATCCTCGAGGGCGAGGTCGAGATCGAGCTCGACGACGGCACCGTGGTGCACGCCGGGCCGGGAGACATCCTCGACACGCCGAAGGGCAGCAGCGGCTTCTGGCGCAGCCTGAAGCCCGTGCGCAAGCTCTGGGCGATCTACGAAGACTGATGCGGTGACGACGTGCGGGCGGCGGCGCGCCGGGACGGCGGGCCGCCGCCCGCACCCGCAACGTCTGTGCTGCGCCTCGGGCGGTGCCGTTTGCTGGCTTTTTCGGACGCCCGTCCGAGAGTTCGCACGGTCGTGACGTCTTGCTCCCACGACCGGCCACTGGCTAGAATGACAGACGCCTATCCCCCGTCACCCAAGCAGCACCGCGGGGCACGAGTCAGCGAGTCTCCCGGGAGGACGCCTTGGACTTCTACAAGGGCAACGTGCTCAGGATCGACCTGAGCGCCGGCACGACGGCGGTCGAGCCGCTCAACATGGACTGGGCCGAGCAGTACATCGGCGGCAAGGGCCTGCTGCTGCGTTACATGTGGCAGGAGGTGCCGGCGAAGGTCGACCCGTGGGCGCCCGAGAACCCCATCATCCTGATGACGGGGCCGTTCGCGGGCACCGGCGTGACCACGGCGTCGCGCCTCGTGGTCGGCTGCAAGAGCCCCACGACCGGCATCTACACCGACAGCTACGTCGGCGGCTCGTTCGCGCCCGAGCTCAAGTTCGCGGGCTACGACGCGGTCGTCATCACGGGCAAGGCGGCGGAGCCCACGGTCGTCGTCATCAAGGACGACGTCGTCGAGTTCCGCCCGGCCGACAAGTACGTGGGCATGCAGACCTCCGCGGTCGAGGAGGCCATGCGCAAGGACGTCGACCCCGGCGCCAAGACGCTCTCCATCGGCCCCGCCGGCGAGGCGAAGATCCCCTGGGCCTGCATCTCGACCGACCAGTACCACAAGGCCGGGCGGGGCGGTCACGGCGCCCTCATGGGCGACAAGAACCTCAAGGCTGTGGTCGTGCGCGGCACCGGCTCGGTGTCGGTGGGCGACGCCAAGGCGTTCCTCGACCTCATCTACAAGCTGCACGAGGAGTACATCCTCACCGAGGACAACCTCTGGGCCCATGAAGAGGGCACGCCCGTCCTCGTCGACCCGGTCAACGGCGCCGGCGCTTTGCCGACGCGCAACTGGTCGGCGGGCGAGTTCGAGGGCGCGGAGAAGATCAACTCCGAGGCCTTCCAGAAGATCCGCACGAAGAAGCGCGCCTGCTACCAGTGCGCCATCGGCTGCCGCAACTTCCACGCCACCACGTTCGCCGGCGAGACGGTGCGCGGCGAGGGCCCCGAGTACGAGACCATCGCCCTCTGCGGCGCCAACTGCGGCATCGACGACATCGACGCGCTGATGAAGTTCAACGAGCTCTGCGACGAGCTCGGCCTCGACACCATCTCGACCGGCTCGGTCGTCGGTCTGGCCATGGACCTGACCGAGCAGGGCATCAACGACTTCGGCCTGCGCTTCGGCGAGGTCGAGAGCTACGTCAAGGTGCCAGAGCTCATCGCGAAGCGTGAGGGCATCGGCGCCGAGCTCGCGCTCGGCACGCGCGCCCTGGCCGCGAAATACGGTCACCCCGAGCTGGCGATGGAGGTCAAGGGCCTCGAGTTGCCGGGCTACGACCCGCGCGGCTCCTTCGGCATGAGCGTCGGGTACGCGACCAGCGACCGCGGCGGCTGTCACATGCGCACCTACCCGACCGGTGACGAAGTCGTGGCCGGTACTTCACCGGCCAACGAGATCGACGCCGCCAAGATCGAGCAGATCGTCGTCGGCGACTCCTCCAAGGGCTTCATCGGGCAGAACATGAGCTCGATCAAGTTCAGCGCCATCCTCTGTGACTTCTGGGCGGTCACGCCCGAGCAGCTCGTGATCCTCTTCAAGGAGCTGTGGGGCCACGACTTCACAGAGGACGAGGTCCTCAAGATCGGCGAGCGCGTCTGGAACCTCGGCCGCCTGTTCAACCTGCGTGAGGGCGTCGAGAAGGACGACCTGCCGAAGAAGCTCTACGCCGAGTCGGGCGCCTTCGCCGAGGGTCCCTCGGCGGGCCAGGCAGTCGGCGAAGACAAGTTCAACGCCATGATGGCCGAGTACTACACGCAGCGCGGATGGGACGCCTCCGGCGTCCCCTCAGAGGCCAAGCTCACCGAGCTCGGCATCGACGTGCGCCTCTAGCCGGCCGGTCCACGAGAGACGAAGGGACACAGAGACTATGCCTCACGTGATGATCAGCTCGAAGAAGTGCACCGGCTGCCACATGTGCGAGCTCGCCTGCTCGGCCTACCACGAGGGCGCCTACCGGCCGAGCGTCGCCCGCCTCTTCTCAGAGGTCAACCCGACGACCGGTGAGATCAAGGGCCACACCTGCCTGCAGACCGCCTGCGCGAAGTGCCAGGAGGTCTGCCCCCACGACGCCATCGTGACCAAGGAGATCACCGTCCGGGTCAAGGGCGACTACCCCTCGAAGGAGAAGAACGGCGAGGTCGTGAAGGGCTACGTGCTCGTCGTCGACGAGGAGAAGTGCACGAACTGCGGCGAGTGCTACGACGTCTGCCCGACGGGTGTGATCCACGAACACCCCGACCGCCACGTCGCCTTCAAGTGCGACCTCTGCGACGGCGAGCCCCAGTGCATCGCCTTCTGCCAGAACCCGCACGTGCTCGCCGTCGATCTGAAGATCGACAAGATGGACAGGGAGCTCCAGGCCTAGCCCTGTGGCCAGGGTCAGCGTCAAGCTGCCGGTCGGGATGACGACCGCCGACGGTCGCCGCGAGGTCGAGTGTGACGCGGCGACCGTCGGCGAGGCCCTCGGGCAGGCCGTCGCCGTCGAGCCGCGGCTCAAGCCGCGGATCTTCCGCGACGACGGCCGCATGTGGGCCGGGGTGTTCCTCAACGGGCGCAACATCAACGCCCGGGAAGGGATCGCCACGGTGCTCGAGGACGGCGACACGATGAAGGTCGTGCCGCCGATCTCCGGCGGCTGAGGCGGCCGGCGCGAAGCGAGTGACGACGGGGCGGGCGGCCGAGAGGCGTCCCCGACTGCAGGTGTACGGGGCTCCCGTTGGCCGTTCTGGTAGCATCCACGGCATGGACGAGACCGTCTGCGGTCATGTGCTCGAGGGTGTCAGCTTCTCCGCCGCCGTGGAGGGGCGTTGCAGTGTGCGTCGCTTCCTCCCCGAGGCGGTACCGCGCGACCACATCCGTGCCATGGTGGCCTGCGCGACACGGGCCGCCAACGCCGGCAACGCGCAGTGCTGGCAGTTCGTCGCCGTCGAGGACGAGGCCACCCGCCGGGCGATGGCGGCGGCCGTCGACACGGCGCTCGACGAGGTCGCGGCCTGGCCGGAGTGCGCCGGCCGCGCGGCCGACGTCAAGACGGTCAGGGCGTACGCGACCTTCTTCGCCGCGGCTCCAGTGGTGGTCGCCGTCTGCGTGCTCCCCTACGAGTCGCGCGGCGATCAGCTGCTACGGCTCCGCGGGCTCTCACGGGAGGATCACGACCGCCTGCGCCAGCGGCCCGACCTGCAGAGCATCGGCGCCGCCGTGCAGCTCCTCTGCACGGCGGCTCACGCGATGGGCTACGGCAGCTGCTGGATGACGGCGCCGGTGATCGCCGCGCCGGCCATCGAAGAGTTGCTCGGCGTGGAGGCCGACGCCCGCCTGGCGGCGGTAGTACCCGTCGGGCGCCCGGCGGGCCGGCCTCGGCGCGGGCCGCGGCGCCCGATCGACGACGTCCTCGAGTTCCGCTGAGGCGCGCCCGGGGCTGAAATGCCGGGGCCCCTGTCGCGCGGCGCCGCGCTGTCGCCCGTTCGTCACGCTCATCGACGCCGGTCGCACTCCCGTCTCGCGCTCCCCGTCTCGCACTTGCGGGCGCTTCTCGTCCCTTTGCCCGTCGCGACGGCCGTCGCGTCGTGGGCGCCGGCGCCTGCACCGGTGTTGCGCGCTCGCGGCGGGCGTCGGTACACTCGAGCGGCGGCCGCGGCCGCGCCTCCACCCTCAGCCGGTGGCCGTCAGTCGAACGAGGGAGGACCGTGACCACCCCAGTCGCCGAGATCCGCGAGTTGTGCGTGCGGGCGCTGGAGGGCGGCGCCCTCGACGAGGCCGCCCTGGGGCGGCTCCTGGCCGCCGACGACGAGGGTGCGGAGGAGCTCTACGCCGCCGCCCGTGAGCAGCGCGCCCGGCAGTTCGGCGACGGCGTCTTCCTCTACGGCTTCGTCTACTTCTCGACCTACTGTCGCAACGCCTGCGCCTTCTGCTACTACCGCGTCGGCAACCCGGAGAGTCCCCGCTACCGCAAGACTCCCGACGAGGTCGTCGCCATCTGTCGCGACCTCGCCGCCTCCGGTGTCGACCTCCTCGACCTGACCATGGGGGAGGACCCCGTGCTCCTCGACGACGGCGCCGTGCGGCTCGTCGAGCTGGTCGGCGCCGTCGTCGAGGCGACCGGGCTGCCGGTCATGGTCTCGCCCGGGGTGGTCGACGACGCCGTACTGCGCGAGCTCCGCCGTCGCGGGGCCGACTGGTACGCGCTCTACCAGGAGACGCACTCGCCGGAGCTGTACGCGCGCCTGCGCGTCGGCCAGCCGTTCGAGTACCGCGCCGCGGCCCGCGCCGCGGCGCGGGCCGTGGGGCTGCTCGTCGAGGACGGTCTTCTGACCGGCATCGGCGACGGCGTCGCCGACCGCGCACACTCGATCGCCGTCATGCGTGCCGGTGATTGGCAGCAGGTGCGGGTCATGACCTTCGTTCCCCAGGCGGGGACGCCGCTGGCGGCGACCCCGCCGCCCGCCGACGGCGACGAGCTGCGCGCCATCGCCGTCATGCGTCTGGCGATGCCCGACCGCCTGATCCCCGCCTCGCTCGACGTCGACGGCATCCGCGGTCTCGAGCGTCGTCTGCAGGCCGGGGCCAACGTCGTCACCTCCATCGTGCCGCCGACGACGGGGCTCGCCGGCGTCTCCCAGTCCGAGCTGGACATCGAGGAGGGCCATCGCACGGTCGCCGGCGTCCTGCCGCATCTGGCCCGGCTCGGGCTACGCCACGCCGGCCCGGCGGCCTACGCCGCGTGGGTGGAGCGGGCGCGGCGCCGGGCCGCTGCGGGCGACGGCGCGCCAGGGGCCGGCGACGGTCGGTCGCGACTGGAGGACGGTGCGCCGCCGGCGCGCGGTGGCGGCACAGAGGGCGCGGAGTGAAGCTCGCCGTCGTCGGCGGCAAACTGCAGGGGACCGAGGCCGTCTACCTGGCGCGCAAGGCCGGCTACGAGACCGTCCTCGTCGACCGCCGCGAGGGGGTGCCGGCGTCGGGCCTGGCCGACAGGGTCGTGGTGCTCGACGTCACCGCGGACGAGCGCACCAGCCGGGCCGTACTCGGCGCCTGCGACGCGGTATTGCCGGCCTGCGAGGACGACGCGACGCTCGCCTGGCTCGACGCGCATGTGTCCCGCTGGGGCGTACCGCTCCTCTTCGACCTCGCCGCCTACCGTGTGACGTCGTCCAAACTCGCCTCGAACCGGCTCGCCGCCGAGCTCGCCGTGCCGGGGCCGCGACCGTGGCCCGAGTGCGGGTTCCCCGCCGTCGTCAAGCCTTCGTCCGCGAGCGGCAGCGAGGGCGTGACGGTCGTGCGCGACGAGGCCGGACTCGCCGCTGCGCGGGCGCGGCTCGAGACCGAGGGCCACGAGGTCGTCGTCGAGGAGTACGTGGCCGGGCCGTCGCTGTCGGTCGAGGTGCTGGCTGCCGGCGGTCGCGCCGTGCCGCTTCAAGTGACGGGGCTCGAGTTCGACGGGCGGTACGACTGCAAACGCGTCGTGGCTCCGGTCGGGGAGGCGGCGGCGGGCGAGCCGCCCGCCGCCGCCTCCCCGACCGCTTCATCCGACTGGTCCTGCGCCGTTCCGGCCGGCACCCTCGAGGCTCTCGACGGCATTGCCGTGCGCCTCGCCGAGGGCCTCGGCCTCACCGGGCTGATGGACGTCGAGGTGATGGTCGCGCCCGACGGTCCGCGGCTCCTCGAGATCGACGCCCGGCTGCCGAGCCAGACCCCGACCGCGGTCCTGTGGTCGAGCGGCGTGAACCTGCTCGAGGGCCTCGTCGAGTGCGTCACGTGCGGTGCGCCGTCGCCGCTCGACCGCGTCGCGCGCGCCGCCTGCGTCTACCAGCACGTGCACGCGGAGGGCGGGTGCCTGGCCGTGCTCGGCGAGCACGTCATGGGGAGCGCCCGCCCGCTCCGCCTCGTCGAGGGCTTCTGCGGGGCCGATGAGGCGCTGACCGACCACGAGCCCGGCGCTCTCTCGTGGTCGGCCACGCTGATCTGCGCCGGTGCCACGGTCGGCGAGGCGCGGGCGCGCGCCGACGCGGTCGCGCGCGACCTCGCGCGGCGCGAGGCGCTCGGCCTCGCCACGGAGGAGACACCGTGACCCGTTTGACCGAAGACGACGTCAGAGGGCTGACCGCCGGCCTGCTCCGGTTCGAGAGCGGGCTGGTCGAGGTCTCCGGCCTCACGCTGCGCGCGCTCGCCGCGCGGACGGTGGCCGTCGACGCGGCGGCCTCAGACCTCGGTCGTGCAGCGGCCGTTTCCGCCCCCGTCTGCGCCGCCGCCCCTTCTCCCACGCCGGCCCCCGATCTTCGCACCGACGCCGTCTTCGCCTGCGTGCCGGTCACGACCGGCGAGGGCCTCATCTCGGGCTTCAGCGAGTGCGTGGCCGTCATCCTCCGTCACATGGGGTGGAGGGCGAGCGTGACGGCACAGGCGGACGTGCGCGGGATCCAGGAGGCGGTCGACGGCGGCGCCGAAGCGTTCTTCATGGCCGACGACCATCGCTTCGTCGCCGTCAACGTCCGCAAGGGACGCTGCGTGGACGACGACCCGGCGACGGCTCACGGCTACGTGACGGCGCTCGAGGCGGCCGCCGGCGGCCTCGCCGACCGGCCGGTGCTGTTGCTCGGCCTCGGGCCGGTGGGCCGCGCCGCTGCAGACCGCCTGCTCGCCCGCGGCGCCCGGCTCTTGGTGGTCGAGCCCGATTGCGAGCGCGTCGAGCTCGCCGGCGCGCGGGGGCTCGACTTCAAGCACGTCGAGCTCGCCGAGGGCCTGCGCGCCGCCGACCTCATCCTCGATGCGACGCCGGCGCCTGCGGTGATCGGCGATGCGCAGGTCGGACCGCGCACGATCGCCGCCGTCCCCGGGGTGCCGTCGGCCTTCACGGGCGCGGCGCAGGCCCGGTTGGGCGTGCGCCATATCCACGAGCCGCTCGCCATCGGCGTCGCCGTCATGGCGGCGCGGGCACTCGCCTGAGAGCCGAAGCGGCCGCCGGGCGTGAACGCCCGGCGGCCGCTTCGGCGCTGTCGTGACACCCCGTGTGCGGCGTCACGGCCACCGCCGCCACCGCAGCGGCGGCTCGCCTCCCCGGTCGCCGTTCTCAGGCGGCCTTCGGCTTGCGCGCGATCACCACGATGCCCAGGATCAGGAGCAGGCCGCCGGCGACGATCCCGACCAGCGGCAGGATCGTGCCGTAGAGCTGCAGCATGCCGGCCGCATCCTCGGCGTCGGCTTTCGCCTCTTCGACCGCGACGTCGGTGGCCGTGTAGGTGAAGTCGAGGATCGGCACGCGGAGGGCGCCGAGCTGCTCGGCGGGCAGCAGTTCGAGCGCCGTCCCGACGATGCCGTCCGGGCTCAAGCCGACGGTGCGCGTCTCGCGCTTCTCGGTGTCGACGATGATGCCGGTCGCGGGGTCGACCCAGTAGGTGCCCTCGTAGTCGTAGTAGTAGCCGAGGGGCACTGTGTCTGGCAGCTGCTCGAGCAGCGTCGGCAGCAAGGCCTCGACCGCCGGGCCGAGCTCCACGCCGCCGAGCAGGAGGGCGAGCTGTGACTTGGGCAGCTCCGTCGGGAGTCCCATGCCCTGGACCATCTCGGGGACGATGGGCTGCGCGTCGCTCGCCGAGGTGAACTTGTACAGCGTCATGCCGCTGCGCTCGTGCGTGGCCTCCTCGGTGAAGGTCAGCGGCACGGTGCTCATGTAGTCGTCGCTCCAGCCCGTGTAGTCTCTCTGCTCCGTGCCCATGGGCCAGCCGATCACGTTGCCCTCGCGCGGCCAGAAGCCCTCGTTCTCGGCCCACTCCTCCGGGTAGTCATCGCTCCACTCCATGGTCACGCGGTCGACCGAGTAGTGGTTCACGCCTTGCTGCAGCGGCTGGCCGCCGGTCGTCATCGTGCGCTCCTCCTTGAGGAGGGCGAGGCCGTCACTCGTGGCGACGACGAAGAAGCGACGCTCGAGCTCGATCGGCAGGTCGTTCATCGTCTGGAACGTGGCCGGATCGAGCATGGACGCCATCGTGCCCTCGTACGTACGCGTGGTGTCGGTGTCCGCGGGCAGCTGCTTCATCCCCGGCACGACGACCAGCATGACGACCAGCCCGGCCGCCACGAGGACGACCCCGACGATGGCCAGCAGCCACCCCAGTCCCTTGCCACCCATGAGTACCCCCAGTCGGATCGCGGATGCCCGGGGCCCGGCGGAGCTGCGCTCCGACGCCGGGGCCGCACGGGGCGATGGGCAACTCTACGCGCTTGCGGGTCTCCGCCGCAACGGTCGGGACACCAGTGGCGGCTCCGTGCGGACGTCGGGGGTGGTGTCCCGCGGGCCGGGGAGGTCGTCGCCGGCGGGTAAGGGAGGTCGTCGCCGGCGGGTAAGGGAGGTCGTCGCCGGTGCGCGGCAACGATGGCCGCCGGTGACCGCTGACGATGGCCGCCGGCGCGCGGCCGCGGCCTCATCGCGGTATGATCGGGGTGGCGCGGGGGCTCGATCGGAAGGATCAGCACGGGCTCTAAACCCGTGTAGAGGGGTGTGACTCCCCTAGTCCCCGCCAGAT
>JAFGAW010000125.1 GCA_016933475.1 Thermoleophilia bacterium | reverse complement strand
GCGTCCGTCACCGCGTCCGACTCCACGGCCTCGCCCTCGTACACGGGCAGCGCGGCGCGGTCGGCGCCGGGCCGTCCGCCCTCCGGCACGCCGGCGGACACCGGCTCGATGAATTCCACGGGGTGAGGGTCGAGCTCGAGGTAACGAGCGCCGGCGCGACAGAGCAGGCGCGAAGGAGAGCCCTGCAGCCGCTCGGCAGCACCGCGAAGCACGGGGCGCACGAGCCCGTCGGGGTCGAGCACATCCTTGGCGACGAAGGCGGCCACACTCGCTGCTGCGCCGCGTGCGACCGACGTGCCCCGGCCTCGCCCGCCACCCGTGCCCCGACCCGCGCCGCGCCCACCGCCGCGACCGTCGCGGGCGCGGCGCCTGCGAGGCCGCCCGTTTGTGCACTCCTGAGGCGTCATGCGACTCATCCTCTCCTGTGCCGTGCTCGCGGGGCTTTCAGCGCCGAGAGCCGCCGCCGGGCCGGCCGCCGCCACCGCCCATACCGCCGCCGCGGCGGCCGCCGCCCATACCGCCGCCGCCGCCCATACCGCCGCCGCGACCGCCGCCGCCGCCCATGCCGCCACCCATACCGCCGCCGCGACCGCCGCCGCCACCCATGCCGCCGCCCATGCCGCCACCGCGGCCGCCGCCACCGCCCATGCCGCCGCCGGCCACACTTCTGGGAACACCGCCGCCGCTGTGGCCGGCCGTCGAGGGGCCCAGGAGCTGAGGCAGCGAGCCCTCGGCCAAGGCCGTCACGGCGTCGCGCACGGTCGCCCCGCGAGCGCTGTACACGGGGATACCTGCCGCGTCAAGAGTGCGGTGGGCGTTCGGGCCGACGTCGCCGGTGATGATGGCCTCGGCCCCGAGTCCCGCGACGGTACGGCTGGCCTCGATCCCCGCCCCGTGACCTGACTCGATGGCGGCGTTGGCGTGCGCCGACCATTCGCCGGTCTCGCTGTCCACGAGGACGAACCACGGCGCCCGACCGAACCGCTGGTCCATCGGCGCGTCGATACTCCCATCGGTAGCACTCACTACGACCTTCATGACACGGTACCTCCGGTCTTCTCATCGGTACGGGCAGCGACGTAGTAGGTGCGCTGCCCCTCTCTTCGCGTCTCGACACGACCATCGAGGCTCAGCGCTCGCAGGAGCTTCAGCGCCTCCCCCGGATGGATCCCGAGGCCGGCAGCGACGTCGTCCACCGTGCACGGCCTGCGAGCCACGAGCTCGACCGCGTCGGCCGCGACCGCCGCGAGCGGCGCGTCCACCGGTGGAGGGGGAACATCGACGGTCACCTCGACCACCCCGGGGAGGAGCGCCGCCCTCTCGTGCAGCACCTCAGGCGGCACGGCCCGGACGCCGGCCTCGGCCGGAGGACGGATCACCGTGCCGAGCTGCACCACGTCGGGTGCGATGCGCTCGATCAGCGGCGCCAACCGGGTGAAGACGTCGACGCTGTCCGTGACGCCGCCGAGCAGCAGGACCTCCAGGGCCAGCACCCCGTCGTACTCTTCGCGGAAGCGCACGAGCCCCTCGACGAGGCTGTCGAACGTGAGCGACGGGTGCGGTCGGTTGACCGCCCTGAAGAGCGCCTCGTCAGGCACGTCGAGGGACGGGATCACGCGGTCGGCGGTGCGCAGCGCGCGGCGCACCTCGGGCAGGTACAGCAGCGACCCGTTGGTGAGCACGGCGACCGGCACGTCGCTGAGCTCGTGCAGACCGCGGATCACCTCGCCGATCTCGGAGTGCAGGGTCGGCTCGCCCGAGCCGGAGACCGTCAGGTAGTCCGGCTCGGCCGCCAGCCGGCGCGCGACGTCGGCGAGCACATCGTCGACCGGCGCCAAGCAGCCGCGCTCGACCGTCAGGTCGGTCGTACGCCCAAGCTGGCAGTAGACGCAGTCGAACGTGCACGTCTTGGGCGGCACGAGATCGACACCGAGCGAGCGCCCGAGGCGCCGCGACGGCACAGGGCCGAAGGCGTAACGAGTATGCGGCACAGGGGAATCCATACCAGGACCTCTCAGGATGCGGGAACGGCTTCCCGGTCGGCGTCGAGGTCGAGCAACGGCGCGACGGCGGCGCGGAACGCCTCGGCGACCGGGGCGTCGGACGAGGAGAGCAGGTAGGGGCGCCCGGCGTCGCCGGAGCGCGCGACGGCGGGGTCGATCGGGATGCGCCCGAGGAAAGGGACGCCCATGTCCCGCGCGAGCGCCTCGCCGCCGCTGCCGGCGAAGACCTCGACGGTCTCGCCACAGTGCGGGCAGACGAGCCCGCTCATGTTCTCGATGACGCCGAGGACCGGGAGGTCGAGCGCCCGGCAGAAAGTGATCGACTTGCGCACGTCGATGACCGCCAGGTCCTGCGGGGTGGTGACGACGACTGCGCCGTCGGCCTTGGGGATCAGCTGGGCGACGGCGAGCGGCTCGTCGCCGGTACCGGGCGGGGCGTCGACGACGAGCACGTCGAGCTCGCCCCAGTCGGTCTCGGCCAGCAGCTGCTCGATAGCCGAGTGCTTGCGCGGCCCGCGCCAGATGACGGCCTCGTCGGAGTGGGGCAGGAAGAAGGCGATCGACATCACCTTGATCCCCATGTCGAAGGCGATCGGCGCGATCCCGCCGTCGGCGGACGGCTCGGGCCGCCGGTGCTCGACGTGCAGCAGCTTCGGGATGCTCGGCCCGTGGATGTCGACGTCGAGCAGCCCCACCCGCAGTCCTCGCTCGGCGAGCGCCACGGCGAGGTTCGCGGCGACCGTGCTCTTGCCCACGCCACCCTTGCCCGAGAGCACCATGACCGTGTGGTGGATGCTCGCCATGCGGCGCTGCAGCTTCAGCTGCATCTCGTCTGGCTCGCCGCCCGCGTACTCGCAGCCGCCGCCCGCCGTTTGCCCGTGTCCCTGGGGTGTCATCGTCGCGTGCTCCCTTCAGCGTTCTGATCGTCGTCGGCTTGGTCGCCGGCCGTCGTCGTGCCCGGAGCCGGAGCCGCCAGGACGCCGACGAGCGCGTCCCAGAAGGCGCGCACGTCGGCGGCGGCGCCACTGTCCGGCGCGTGCTCGACGAGCGTGCGGCCCGCCCGCTGCGCCGCCGTGACGGCGCTGTCGTAGCGCACCCGGCCCACAGCCACGGCCCCCGAGGCCCAGGCCTCCTCGGTGAGGCGGTCGGCGAGCGCCTCGTTCAGGTCCCACTTGTTGATGCAGACGGCGATGCTCCGCCTGAAGTGCTCCGCGAGCCGCACGACGCGCTCGAGGTCGTGGCGGCCGGCCACCGTCGGCTCCGTCACGATCACCAGCAGGTCGACGCCGGCGATCGAGGCGATCACCGGGCAGCCGATCCCGGGCGGTCCGTCGATGAGGACGAGCTCGCGGCCGTCCTTCTCCGCAAGCAGCCGCGCGCGTTCGCGCACCTTGGTGACCAGCTTGCCCGACGTGTCCTCGGCGATACCGAGGCGGGCGTGCGCCATTGGCCCGACCCTCGTCTGCGACGTGTAGAGCTCGCCGTTCACCGCCGGCTCCATCACGATCGCCTCTGCCGGGCAGATGCGCATGCAGAGCCCACACCCTTCGCATCTGAAGGGGTCGAGCTTCGGAGGACCGTCGTCGCCGGCGGCCCACGAGAGCGCGTCGAACCGGCACACCTCGATGCAGTCCCCGCAGCGCGTGCAGTCCTCCGCCGCGATCGCCGGCAGCGAACGGCCGCTGAAGTCCTCGGTGCTCTCGACCGTCGGCTGCAACACGAGATGAAGGTCGGCCGCGTCGACGTCGCAGTCGGCGACGACCGGCCGCTCGGCGAGGACGGCGAAGCAGGCCGTGAGGCTCGTCTTCCCCGTGCCGCCCTTGCCGCTGACCACCGCCACCTCGATCATGACAGGACCCCTCTCCACAGGTCTGAGTAGATACGGAAGAGTCCCGGCACCACCGTGACCGGCAGCTCGCCGCGCGCGTACGCCTCGGCGATGCGGCGGTCGTCGGGGATGCGCGCGAGGATCTCGAGACCGTGCTCGCGCGCGAGCGCCTCGACCTCCTCGTCGTGACTGTCCGAACGATTGATGACGAGAGCCGCGCGCTGCCCGAGGGCCTCTACCATCTCGACCGCCAGCTGCAGGTCGTGGACGCCGAAGGGCGTCGGCTCGGCCACCAGCAGCACCAGGTCGGCGCCGCGCACGGCGGCGATCACCGGGCACGACGTGCCCGGCGGCGCGTCGATGATGGTGACCTCGCCGGTCGGCACGTCCGCCAGAGCAATGACCGCCTCGACGACGGGCGGCGCCTTGGCCTCGCCGACGTTCAGGCGCCCCTGCGCGAATCCGATCGCCCGTCCTGCGCCGGCCGTACCGGCCTCGAGGACGCCGATGGTGCGCGGCGCCTCGGTGATCGCGTGCTCGGGGCAGAGCAGCGTGCAGGCCCCACAGCCGTGACAGAGCTCAGGGAAGAGGAGGACGCTGCCCCCCACGGGGACGATGGCGTTGAAGGCGCAGACCTCGCCACAGACACCGCAGCCGGTGCAGGCCTCCTCGTCGACCTCGGGCACGGGGATCGTGACCTCCCGAGACGTGGAGAGCTCGGGCCGCAGGAAGAGGTGCGCATTGGGCTCCTCGACATCGCAGTCGAGCACCCGTACCGGAACACCGCGTGACGACAGCGCGACGGCCAGACCCGTCGCCACCGTCGTCTTGCCCGTCCCACCTTTGCCGCTGGCGACGGCGATCCTCATGGCGACCTCGTTTCGATCTCGATGACATTGTTCGGGCACGCGTCGATGCAGATACCGCAGCCGATACAGAGCGCGGGGTCGATCACTGCGACGTCCCCGACCTCGATCGCACCCCGTGGGCAGGACTCGACGCACGCACCGCAGGCGGTGCATGCCTCCGGTCGCGCGATCAGGGCGAGCTTGCGCGCCCGCAGCGGGCGCGGCCGCGCCGTGGCCGACGGTGATGTCGCCGAAAGCTGCGGCGGGGCGGCCGGACGCGGAGCCCCCCGGACGGCCGTCCCATCGAGCGGCGCGCGACGCGCAGGGCGGCGCAGATCGGCGTCGTCGACGGCCCGGCGCCGGCGCTGCACGCCCGCACCGACGCCCGCTCCAGCCCCGCGGCCGCGGCCGGCGCCGCCTCTCCGGCCCACGCCGCGCCGGGCGCCGCCGCCTCTGCCGCCTCCGCTGCCACTCACTTGTCCCATGACCCTCACCGTGTCCGGATCGCCCACCATGACGTCCGGGCGGGAGGTCGCCACGCGACCCCCCGCCCGGACCGCCCGGCGCGCGGTCGACTCACTCCTCGGGCTGGTCGAGCGCGTCGGCGCGCTCGCGCAGCCTGACTGCGGTCTCCTCGAGGCGCTGCGCCTCGGCCCTGATCGCGGCCGCGTCCTCCGGGACGTCCTGGAACGCCCCGGCCGGCACGCCGAAGCCCCACCCAGCGCCGCCGCGCTGCCAGCCCGGCAGTCCGGTCGCGTAATACATGTTGCGGTAGCCGCGACCGCCGCCAAGGCCTCGTCCGAAGCCGGCGCCGCGGCCCATGCCCCGACCGAAGCCCGCGCCGCGAACGCCTCCCGCGGCGAAGCCGGGCACGTCGTTCCCCGCGCAGTAGCCGAATCCGCCCCCTGTCATGGGGCCCATTCCTCTCGGTCCTGTCCTGTCTCCACCTGGCATCTCCGTGCCTCCTCGTGTGGCTTCCACAGGCCTCGCCGCGCGTCGGTCGCTGCGGCGATCACCCTGTGTCGTTATGAGCATATGCTCATTATACCCACCCCCCGAGAGCTGTCAACACCCTGCTGTGCGGCGCCGCGGATGAGACCATCACCGGGTCTGGTGACGGACTCGGCAACGCTATCGGCGGGGTGCCGGGGCAGAGTGCCGGGCCGCAGAATCCGTGCGCCGGCGACCTGCGTGCAGGGGGTCGGCAACGGGCGAAGGAGCGCGCAGCCGGCACGGCCTCACGAGGCCCCGCTGGTCCTTGGGCGTCTTGGCCGGCCTCTCCGGCGCCCGCGTGCCGAAGACGCCGCGCGGGGAGTCGTCGAGGACGGGCGTGACCTTGAGCGCCGGCGGCCCGCTCACGTACAACCGGTAGAGCAGGTGCACGTGAGAGAAGCCGTCGACATCGTCCAGCCCGCCGGCATAAGGCTCGAAGACCTCGACCACGCCCCGGCAGCCCTCGGCGCAGGTGGGCTAGATCCGGGTCGGCGAGAGGGCGGCCGCAACGTCCGCCGCCGTGCCGAGCCCGGCGGATTCACCGCGTCGCGCGCTTCCCGCGATGGCCGATCCCTCATCGCGTCCGTCCCGCTCGCCATCCCCCTACTCCCGGTCGCGGCCCTTGTTGCGGTAGAACTGCCGGGCGCTCTTGTGGATGATCTTCCACTTCCGCACCTCCTCCTGGCGGAGGCGGACGTCGTTGCGCATCGCCGCGACCCGCGCCTCGCGCTGCAGCTTGTGCCAGCTCGCGAGGCGCTCGGCCTCGAGCTCGCCGGTGGCGACCGCCGCGGCCACCGCACAGCCCGGCTCGCCGTCGTGGGCGCAGTCGGTGAAGCGGCATGCGCGCGCCAGACTCTCGACGTCGTCGAAGGCGGCGGCCAAGCCGGCCGGCGCGTCGACCATGGCCACGGCGCGCAGGCCGGGTGTGTCGAGCAGCACGCCGCCGCCGGGCAGCGGGACGAGCTCACGCGTGACGGTGGTGTGGCGACCGCGTCCGTCGCCGGCGCGGACGGCGGCGGTCGCCTGCCGCTCCTCACCGAGCAGGGCGTTGATGATCGTCGACTTGCCGGCCCCGGACGGGCCGATGAGGGCGACGGTCCGCCCACGGGTCGCGTAGGCGCGCAGCGTCTCGAGGCCGAGGCCGTTCACCGCACTCGTCAGGACCACATCGGAGCCGCGGCCCACTTCCTCCGCTTCGAGACGGGCCGGCTCCGGCTCATCGGCGAGGTCGGCCTTGGCCAGCACGACGACCGGGACGGCGCCGCTCTCCCAGGCGAGCGCCAGCTCGCGCTCGAGGCGCCGGGGGTTGCGCCCGCGGTCGATCGGGTGCACGACGAAGACGACGTCGACGTTGGCGGCGACGACCTGGAGGATGGACTCGGTCCCGGACGCCCCGCGGCGAAAGCTCGAAGCGCGGGGCAGGACGGCGGCCACGAGGGCCGTCTCGTGGGTCGGAGCGGGATCGAGCACGACCCAGTCGCCGGTGACGGGGAGATCTTCGGGCGCGCCGGCCTCGCGGCGCAGCCGCGAGGCGAGACCGGCGCGCACCGTGCCCTCGGCCGTCGCGGCCATGACGCTGCCGCGGTCGCCGCGCACCACACGGGCCGGCACGTGGCCGGGTCCGGCCTGCGCGTCGAAGAGCGCACGCCAGCGATCGGAGTAGCCGAGGTCGTCGAGAGTGAGGGGAGCGTCGGCTCCGGAGATGTCAGGCACTGCGGGGTCCTTCCCGTCGAGGTGCCCCGCCCGTGGCTTAGGCGCGGCGCACCGGTATGGAGACGTGATGGGCGGCGAAGCTGAGTCGCGCTGCCGTGGCACTCTTCGTCATGTCCGCCTCCTTCCGGTAGCCGTCGCTGCGACGACCATTGTACCTCGCGGCGCGGCGAACCGGCGTCGCACCCCGGCTGCGCGTCGCGACCGAGATCCCGCCGGCGCTGCGCGGCTGCGCGTCGTGAGCGAGCTCACGCCGGCGCCCGCGGCTAAACGTCGTCGTCGAGGTCCTGCCGGCGGCGGAGGAACTCCTCACGCTCGATCTCGCCGGCAGCGTAGCGGCGGCGCAGGACCTCACGCGCATCGTCCCGCCGCGTGCGCGGCGTCTCCTGATGACTGCCGGCCGTGCCCGTGGTCAGCGCCCGCACGAGGTAGACGAAGCCGACCACCACCCCGGCGGCGAACAGCACCATGAAGAGGAGCATGAGCCAAGCCCCCGCTCCTCCCCAGCCATACCAGTCCCACATCATCTCGGCCACCTCCCGGAGGGGCGCGTCACATGCGTTCGACGGCCGCGACCCAAGGCAGGGCCGCTCCATATTCGCCTGCCCCGCAGAGGGTGGGGACAACCCGTTCGCCGCCCGTTAGGATGACTGCCGTGAACCTGCCGCCACGGACGCCGTACACGCTGCGCCGGGTCTGGGCGCCCGCCCTGTACCAGGGCGGGCGCGTCCGCCGGCGCTACTTCGAGGGCTGGTACTTCAAGTGCGTCGACGGTGACGCACGGCGCGCGGTGGCGGTCATCCCCGGCGTGTCGTACTCGCCGGACGGACGCCTCGCGCAGTCCTTCGTCCAGGTCTTGCGCGAGGGTGGCCGCACGCGGTTCTTCTCTTTCCCCGCAGCCGCCTTCCACTTCGAGTCGTCCCCGCCCTTCCGCATCTCCGTCGACCGCTGCGCGTTCTCAGCGGCGGGCATGACACTCGATCTCGAGGATGATGAGGGCGCGGTCCGCGGGGAGGTCGCCTTCGGACCGTGGTCGCCGTGGCCCGTCACTTTGCACGCACCCGGCATCATGGGCTGGTACCGCTACGTGCCGCGCATGGAGTGCTACCACGGGGTGCTGTCGATGGACCACGAGTTGCGCGGCACGCTGACGGTCGACGGTGACGAGTTGCGCCTCGACGGCGGCCGCGGCTACGTGGAGAAGGACTGGGGCCGCAGCTTCCCCAGCTCGTGGGTGTGGCTCCAGTCCAACCACTTCGGCCGACCCGGCGTGTCGCTGACCTGCTCGGTCGCGAGGATCCCATGGGTGCGGGGCAGCTTCATCGGCCACATCGCGGGGCTGCGGCTCGACGGCCGCCTGCACCGCTTCGCCACCTACACTGGCGCCGCCCTGGCGGCCGTCGAGACCCGTTCCGGTGACGCCCACGTGGTGCTGCGCGACGCCCGTCAGGAGCTCGAGATCGACGCCGAGGGCGCCGCCCCCGGCGCGCTCAAGGCGCCGGTCCTCGGCGCCATGGCGGGACGCGCCGACGAGGCCCTTGGGGCGAGGGTACGGGTCCGCCTCCGCGAGTTGCGGGGTGGACGCCCCGTCGTGGCCTTCGAGGGCGAGGGAGCCCACGCCGGCCTCGAGGTCATGAACGAGCGCGGCGAGCTCGCGCCCGAGGCGCCGCGGGGAGGGCGGCGGCGGGCCTGAGGTCTGCCCTGACGCGCGGCACGCGCGCTTCAGGGCGTACCCGCCGGCCCGCCGGGGGCCGGTTCCTCGGCCGCACCCACAGGCACGTCGGCGGGCGGCGTGGCCCCCGCTCCGCTCGCCCAGCTTGCGCCGGCGGCGGCGACCACGACGGCGACGATCGCGACCACCTCGACCACCGACAGCCGCTGACCCAGGATGAGGAAGCCCGTCAGGGCGGCGACCGCCGGCTCGATGCTGAGCAGCACACCGTAGGTCGCGGCCCGCACGCGGCTGAGCGCGAAGAGCTCGAGGAAGTACGGCAGTGCCGACGAGAGCAGCGCCACGGCGAGGCCCAGGCCGAGTGCCTCGGGCGCGCCGACGAAGCCCGCGCCCGAGACGGCGAGCAGCGGCGTGAGCAGGATCGCCGAGCCGATCAGCATCAAGGTCACGACCGAGAACGGAGCCATAGTGGTGACGGCGCGTTTGGCCAGGAGGAGGAAGGCCGCCCAGGCACAGGCCGCGCAGAGCGCGAAGAGGAGGCCCGTCGTGCTCACGTCGCTCGTCGGGCCGGCGAGAAGGACCACGCCCAAGCCGGCCAGCCCGATCCAGACGAAGTCGACGGGTCGCCGCGAGCCCAGCACGGCGACCGCCAGCGGGCCGAGGAACTCGACCGCGACGACCACGCCGAGCGGGGCTCGCGAGATGGCCGCGTAGAAGCTCAGGTTCATGACCAGGAGGGTGACCGTCAGCGCAGCAACGGGCAACCGGTCGCCGACCGGAGGCAGGCGCACGGAACGCGGCCTCACCGCCCCCAGCAGCACGGCGGCCAGCGCGGTGCGCAGCCACAGCGCCCCGACCACGCCGATGGACTCGATCAGCCGCGCGGCCAGCGCCGAGCCGGTCTGCATCGTCAGCGCGATCACGACGACGAGGAGCGCCGCCGACGCCGAGGCGCGGCGGCTGTCGTGGGGGGTCCCGGGCGTCACGGCGCCAGCCTACCGGGGCGTCCGGCGGCGACGCCAGCCCTCCCGTCGCGAGGGTGCCGGCCGGACCGACGGGTGAGCGCGATGCCTCGACGTTGCCGCCGCGGACGACGGGGTGTAGTTGACGACGACCCGGCAGCCGGGTACACGTGGAGCAGCGGGTACCACCGAAGGGGACGAAGGGGGACCGATGCCGGGCAAGCCCTGCACGGCGCCGTCGCTGTACGCCTACGTGGTGCCGCCGGTGCTGGCGCCGGCAGGCCCCACGCCGAGCTTCGCCGCGCTGCGCGCACAGAGCCTCCTGCGCTCCATTTTCGTCGCCGCCGCCGCAGTCGTCGCCCTGCTCGTGCTGGCCGTCGGCCTCGCGGGCTCGCTCGACGCTCCCGGATCCACCCCTGCCGGCGGCGACCCGGCCGGCACGGTGATGCGCTCGGTGGCCGAGATCAACGTGCAAGGCGTCGACGCTTCGGGGACGGTGCGCACGGCGCTCGGTACCGGCGTCGTCATCAAGGCCGACGGCCTCATCGTGACCAACGACCACGTCATCACTATGGCGGGCGGCCAGGTCTCGGCCAGCGTGAGGGTGGTCGCCGCCGACGGCCGCGAGGCCGTCGCCGGCTTCGTCACCCGCGTGCCCGACCTCGACCTCGCCTTCATCCAGGTCGACCTCGGCGGGCTGATCCCGGCGACGTTCGCCACCGACCTCGCCGAGATCGAGACCGCGGCGCCCGTCTTCGCCGTCGGGGCCCCCGGGGAGTTCGCGGAGCCCGTGTCGGACGGCATCGTGACCGAGGTGCTCGAGAACATGGCCGTCCCGCAGCGTCCCGGCCTCGACACCCTGATTGAGTCCTCGACGCAACTCGAGCAGGGGTTCTCGGGCGGCCCGCTGGCCGACGCCGAGGGGAGGGTCATCGGCATCAACGTGGCCACCCTGGGCGTCGAGCAGGGCACGCGCACATTAGGTCTCGCGATCCCCAGCGCGGTCGTCCTCAAGGCGGCGGCCGAGCTCTCCGCCCCCACACCGCCGCGGGCTCCGCCGGACCGCAAGACCCCCGGGGCGCTCCGCCGGGCCCTGGTCGGCACACGGTGACGCCGGCGACGGGCCGGGTGCCGGCCGGTCGCCGGGTGACTCGCCGGCAGGGCATCGGCCGGGCGGTGCCCGGCGTTCAGTACCTTGCGAGGGCGGCGACGGGCCGGCCCTCCGGCATCTGCTCCCGCGGCAGGCTGTAGAACGAACCTCCCGTCCGGTAGGTCTCGACGACGGCGCGGTCCAGCAGGTCCTCGTCGCCCGGCTCGGGGTCGTCGTGGTGACGGACCTCACCGGTCTCCGGGAGGAACCAGCCCCAGCGGTGCTCGCCCTCGGCGACGAAGAGGGTGTCGAGGCGGGCCTGCGCCGCAGCCGTGAGGACCTCGTCGAGCCCGGTGACGGCTGCGCCCTTGGCCGCCCCCTGGGCGTAGCGCTCGAGGGCGGCCTCGCGGCGCCCGACCACGACCGGCTCGACGAGCGGCCAGGCGGCCGCGTGCAGCCGCCCCTCGGAGAGGTCGTCCGGGCTCCCGTCGACGGCTCCGTCGAGGACGTTGCCGTGACTCGTCAGTCCTCGGTACACGGCGAGAACGTGCTCGACGCCGGCCAGCACGAGCGGCAGGCCGGAGCGGCCCACCGCGCCCACCACGGCGCGGTCCACCTCGCGCAGGTACTCGACGACGCGCTCGCGCTCGTCCTCGCGACCAGCGCCGTGGCCGTGATAGACGGCCGCCCGCGAGACGTCGCGTCGCGGCCCGACCTTGGCGTGGAGCTGCTTCTCCACGACGAGGAAGCGCTGGGTGTCCTCCAAGCCCTTGGGGGCTCCGGGGAGCTCACGCGCCTCGAGCCGGTGCCGCGATCCCTCGAAGAGACGCACACCGCTGAGGCTCAGGGCAAGCAGATGGAAGGGCTGGTCGGGCCAGAGGCCCTCGAGCAGCGGCCGCAGATGGCATCGCCCGCCGACGACGACGAGCTCGCGCAGTCCGTACGGCAGACGGAAGTCGCGCGACCAGCCGGGTGCCAGATACATCGCCAGCCCGTCGCCCTGATGCCGCCAGAACACCCCTTCATCGAGCCGGTCGCGCCCCGGCTTCAGGAGCGCGTGCGCGTCCGGCGTACGCAGGCCCAGCCCCAGCAGGCGCTCCTCGGCCCGGTCGAGCAGGTTCTTCAGGCGGGGCCGGTCCTGCTGAGTCTCGGCCCCCTTGCGATGCGCCGGCATGAAGAGCGACACGCAAGGCACGTCGCGCGTCGCAAGAAGCTCGTCGATGTCGACGCCGGTCGGGACCTCCATGAGTCTCCCTCCGTCCGATCCGCGGAGCGCCGGCGGCGCCCCCGCTGCGGGCACGGCCGCCCCACGCTAGGACTTGACGGCGACCAGCGAGACCCCCAACTCCTCCTCCACCTGGCGGATGCGTCCGAGCTGACGCTCGTCCGCCTCGGCCGGGTCGACGTCGTGGCACGAGAAGGCGAGGATGGTCACCCCGAGCTCGCGCTCGAGCGCCGCGACCTCCCCGAGCTCCCGCTCGCCGAGCTTCGTCGCAAGACTGCACAGCATGGCGCTCACTCCCTCCGCAAGAGTCGACGCCCCCGGCCTACCCGTCCACGCGGACAATGATGCGTTGGGAGATGCTGTGGGCGACGGCGACGCCGGCGGGGGCCGGAAACGGCGACGCCGGCGGGGGCCGGAGTCAGCGGCCCCCGCCGGCGTCGCTCACCTGCGCTTCAGCGACCACCGCGACGGGTCACGACACGCGGCGGAGCGGCCTGCGGCCGATCAGTAGTTCTCCGCGAAGCGTTCGAAGTACGGCTGCGGGTGCGTGCAGGTCGGGCAGACCTTGGGTGCACTGGGACCCTCGTGGATGTAACCGCACTTGCGGCACATCCACTTCACCTTGTCGGCCTTCTTGAAGACCTCGTCGCTCTCGACGTTGGCGAGCAGCTTGCGGTAGCGCGTCTCGTGCATCGACTCGGCCCTGGCGACCATGCGGAAGGTAGTGGCGACGTCCTTGAAGCCCTCCTTCTCGGCGACGTCGGCGAACGCCGGGTACAACTCGACCCACTCCTCGTGCTCGCCGGCGGCTGCTGCAGCGAGGTGCTCGGCCGTCGTGCCCTCGTAGGGCCCGGCCGGGTACGCCGCCGTGATCTCGACCACGCCGCCCTCGAGATGCTTGAAGAAGCGCTTCGCATGCTGGCGCTCGTGCTCGGCGGTCTGCAGGAAGATGTCGGCGATCTGCTCGAAGCCGTCCTTCTTCGCCGCCTTTGCGTAGAACGTATAGCGGTTGCGCGCCTGGCTTTCGCCGGCGAAGGCCTTGAGCAGGTTCTGCTCGGTCTGCGTGCCCTTGATGCTCGGCATTCAGAGACTCCTTCTGTCGATGTGGGACCCAAGTAGTCTACATTGCCCGCGGCCCGGGCCAGAAGCCCTCCAGCGGCGCGCGAGCCGCCATCACGGCGCTCACGGAGTGGTCAGGTCAGAGACGACCGGGCGGCCTGTGCGGGTGGCCGCCGCGGCGTGCCTCTTCGAAGCGGCGCCCCGCGTCGAAGCGCAACGCGGCGCTGCAGCAGGGCGCCCGCTACTGCGCCGTGCAGCCGCACCGACCGCGGTAGACGATCTCGACGCGGTCGACGGAATAGCCGCGCGACCCGAGCTCGGGCAGTCGCAGGCAGCACTTCACGGGACTGGCACAGGCCGCGCCCTGCGGCTCGCACCCCTGCCCGCATGAACGCAGGCAGGTGCTCATGTCGGGGGCCGGGACATCGGTGACGCGGCCACACTCGTCGCAGACGTGATGATAGTGGAGGGTGACATTGGTCTCGAATATGGCCGCACGGGGGCCGAGACGCACCTCGGAGATCTCACCCATCCCGACCAGCTCGGTGAGCACGTTGTACACCGTCGCCAGCGAGATCTCGGGCACGATCAGCTGGGCGGCGGCGTGCACTTCTTCGGCCGTCGCGTGCTGCGCCCCGCGCTCGAGCACGGTGACGACGGCCCGGCGCTGCGGCGTGACGCGCCAGCCGCGCGAGCGCAGATGAGGGAGGAGGGCACCCGGCTTCATGCCCTCAGGGTACTGCGGACGGGGGCATTTGACGAGCCCCTCCGGCCAGTGCGGCGCCTACGCCTTGGGGGCGCAGCCGGCGCAGTGACCGTGGAAGATGACCTCGATGCTCTCGGCGACGCAACAGCACGCCGCGAGCTCGGGCAGGTCCATGCAGCAGTTCTGGTCGGCGACCGGCACGTCGGCGATGCGACCGCACGTGTCGCAGATGCAGTGGTAGTGCTTCGCGACATTGACGTCGAAGAGGGTCGCGCCGCGGCCGAGGCGCACCTCGGCGACCTCGCCCATCTCGACCAGCTCGGTGAGCACGTTGTACACGGTCGCCAGAGAGATCTCGGGCACGATGAACTGGGCGGCGGTGTGGACCTCTTCGGCCGTCGCGTGTCGCGCCCCGCGCTCGAGGACCGTGACGACTGCCCGTCGCTGCGGCGTGATGCGCCAGCCGCGCGAGCGCAGGCGCAGGAGGAGTTCGCCTTCTTTCATGGTTCCAGAATAGCGTGTGGGACGGCCCTTGGCGAGCAGGCTCAGCCGGGCTCGCCCGCGCCATGACGCCCGGCGCCGCGGGAGCGCCGCCCGCCGATGTCGCGCACGACGCTGAGCACGACCTCCTCCCCGCCCTCTGTCAAGACCCCGCGCGAGCTCACCTCGACGGGAAAGAGCCTACCGTCAGCGCGCCGGTGGACGGCTTCGAAGAGCAGGCCGCCGCGGGTCGCCTGCTCGAGCTGCTCGAGGATGTGCGCCTTGGAGTCCGCCCGCAGGTCGAACATCGTCAGCTCGCGCAGGCGCTCGGCCTCGTACCCATAGGCGGCCTCGGCGGCCTGGTTGGCATCGAGGATGCGGGCGTCGCGGCGACGCACGACCAGCATGATGTCCGGTGCCGCCGTCCACAGCAGCTCGTAGCGCTGTAACAGCGCCTCCGAGGCCCTGCGCTCGGAGATGTCCTGGATGATCCCGACGAGGTAGGGAGGCTCGTCGTCCCCGGTCCGGACCAGCGACATCGTGAGCCCGGCCCACGTCTCCCGTCCGTCGCGGCGGATGTAGCGTTTGTCCAGGGTCGCGCTCGTCGTCCCCCCGCGCTTGAGCACCTCGACCAGGCGAAGCTGCTCCGGCAGGTCCTCCGGGTGGGTGATCTCCTGAAACCGCCGGCCCTCGAGCTCTGCGCGCGTGTAGCCGAGCATCCGGCAGAAGCGCTCGTTCACGCGCAGGAAGCGGCCGTCGAGCGCGACGTGCGCGACCCCGACGGCCGCCTGCTCGAAGGTCGCCCACAGGCGGCGCTCGCTGCGGCGCAGGTCGACCACCAGGCGCTCGCGCTCGCGCTCGACGCGCTTGCGCTCGTCGATGCGCCGCAGGTAGGCGCTGATGCCCGCCGAGGTGGGGTACACGCGCGTCTCCAGCCAGCTGTGGGTCACCGGCGAGAGCCGCTCGAAGACCGACGGCTTGCCGAGCTCCATCGCCTCCCGGTAGTGCGTCTCGAGCGTCGTCCCGAGGAGCTCGGGCCACACCTCGAAGGGTGTGCGCCCGATGAGCTCCTCCGCCGTCTTGCCGCTGATCTCGGCGGCGAGCGCGTTGACATAGACATAGCGGTAGCCCCAGTCCATGGCGAGGAAACCCTCGTCGATCTCCTCGAGCAGCGCCCTCAGACGTGTCTCCCGGTGCTCTTCGATCGGCTGCAGGTCACCGGTGGCCGGGTCGAAGCTGGAGACCGGGCAGGACTCGTGAAGGCCGTGCTTCTCCATGTGCAGGCGCACGCCGTGGTCGGACTCCACGTGCAGTTCGTCCATCAGCCGCGCCATGAGGAAGAGGCCGCGCCCGCCGGTCCCCATGATGTCGGGCGTGCGCTCGAGATCGATGGCGGCGACGTCGAAACCGCGCCCGCGGTCGATGACCTCGGCGACGACCGCGTCGCCGGTGAACCGCACCGACACCTCCATCGCCGCGCTGGCTCCGCTGTGGCGGATGACGTTGGTGCAGGCCTCCGTGAGACAGAAGACGACGTCGTCGATGATCGCGTCGTCGGTGCAGAGCAGCCGCAGGTAGTCCCGGATGCGCTCGCGCGCGCGCAGTAGCCGGGCCGGCTCGAGAGGCAGCTCGAACCGCAGCTCGGGCCAGGCCCGCCGACTCGACTCCTTCTGTATCACGGTCCTCCGCCCGACTGCCGCACGAAAGCCGCCGTCGGCACCGCCGGCGGCCTCACCCTGACCTGGTCGTCCACCCTGGCTCCTCACCGAGACCCCGCCCGAAGCTAAGCCTTCCCCGAGAGCGGCGCGCTTCAACACCGGCAACGCTGTGATTGAATCCTTCTTGAGACCGGCGGCGGAACGGGAGGCTCCCATGGACTGGACGCGCGCGCTGACGGCGGCCGAGGCCGAGTACGCCGAGCGGCACGCGGGCTCGCGCGCGGCGATGGCGCGCATGGCCGCGTGGATGCCCGGGGGGGACACGCGGTCCACCACCTGGTTCCATCCGTTCCCCGTCGTGATGGATCACGCCGACGGTGCGGAGATGACCGACGTCGACGGCAACGTCCTCCTCGACTTCCTGGGCAACTACACCGCCCTCGTCCACGGCCACCGGCCGCCGTTCATCCTCGACGCCATCCGCGACGCGCTCGAGCGTGATGTGCTCTTCGGCGCGCCCATGCCCGAGCAGGGCGAGCTGGCGCGCCGCATCGTCGAGCGTCTCGCCTCTGCCGAGCGCGTGCGCTTCACGAACTCGGGCACCGAGGCGGGGATGGTGGCCGCGCGCATCGCACGCCACTTCACCGGGCGAGAGCGGCTGGCCGTCGCCGAGCACTCCTACCACGGCTCCTACGAGCCGCTCGTCTGGGAGGCGGCGGCGCGGACCGGCACGGCGACGTTCCCCGTCAACGACGTCGCCGGCGCCCAGCGCGCCCTCGACGGGGCCGGCCCGCTCGCCGCCGTCTTTCTCGAGCCGGTCCTCAGCTCCGGAGGCGTCATCACGGCGGACGACGGCTTCCTCGCCTTCCTGCGCGACTACACGCGGGAGAGTGGCTCCCTCCTCGTGTTCGACGAGGTCATGACGTTCCGCCTCGGCTACGGCGGCCGGCAGGAGGCCACCGGCGTCGCGCCCGACCTGACGATGCTCGGCAAGATCATCGGCGGCGGCATGCCGGTCGGCGCGGTCGCCGGGCGCGCCGACGTGCTCGCGGTGACCGACCCGAGCCGGCCGGGGAGCCTGGAGCACAGCGGCACCTTCAACGGGCATCGTTTGACGATGGTCGCCGGGGCGGCGAGCCTCGACGCGCTCGACGGCCCGGCGGTCGAGCGGCTGAACCGGCTCGGCGGCCGGCTCCGCGACGGGCTGTGCGCGGTAGCCGCGGCGTCCCGGGTGCCGGTCTCGGTCACCTCGTGCGGCTCCCTGCTCAACCTGCACGCAGCTCCCGGCGTCACGACCCCGGCGCAGGCCGACGAGGCCGCGCGGTCCGACCTGGCCCGCTACATCCACCTCGCGCTGATCGATCGCGGGGTGTTCATCGCCCACCGCGGCGAGCTGTGCATCTCCACAGCGATGACCGAGGAGACCGCCGATCGCGCGGTCGCCGCCGTCGCCGACGCGCTCGCCGAGGCGGAGCGGCTGGAGGGCCTCGCGTGAGCGCCGCCACGCGTGAGGCCCGGCGTCCCGCCGCGCCGGGACCTCATCACCCCGCCGCGCCGCTCCCCGGCGTGCCCAGGCCACGCACGAACGTCCCCGCGACGAAGGAGGGTCGACCGTGAACACCGAGGTCATCGTCAGTTGCGCCGTCACCGGCGGCACCGAGCCGGTCGCGCACCGGCCGAAGACGCCGGCCGAGATCGCCGCCGCGGCCGTCGAGGCCGCCCGCGCCGGCGCCGCCGTCGCCCACATCCACGTCCGCGACCCCGAGACCGGCGCCGCGTCCCGCGAGGTCGCGCTCTACCGCGAGGTCGTCGAGCGCGTCCGCACGAGCGGCGTCGACGTGATACTCAACCTGACCACCGGCATGGGCATGGACATGGTGATCGAGGACGACGACCCCACCCGGGCGGCGCCCGGCAGCGACATCGTCCCTGCCCTCGAGCGCATCCCGCACGTCGAGGAGCTCCTGCCCGAGATCTGCTCCTTCGACTGCGGGGTCTACGTCTTCGGCGAGAAGACGGTCTCGATCACGACCCTCGAGATGGCGCGCAAGCTGGCGCGGCGCTTCCAGGAGCTCGGCGTCAAGCCCGAGCTCGAGGTCTTCGACCTGGGCAACATCGAGATCGCCCGCCTGCTGCACGCCGAGGGCCTGCTCGACGACCCGCCGTACTTCCAGCTCTGCCTCGGGGTCATCGGCAACGCCCCGGCGACGGCCCACGCCATGAAGGCGATGGCGGAGATGCTGCCGCCGGGCGCCGTGTGGTCGGCGTTCGGCGTGTCGCGCTTCGAGATGCCGATGGTCGCCCAGGCCGTGCTGCTCGGCGGCAACGTGCGCGTCGGGCTCGAGGACAACCTCTGGCTCAGCAAGGGCGTACCGGCGAGCAACGCGCAGCTCGTCGAGAAGGCGATCGGCATCATCGAGAGCCTCGGCGGGCGGGCGGCGACGCCCGACGAGGCGCGCGCGAAGCTCGGCCTGAAGCCGCGCTGACCTCGGCCGCATCCCGCCGGCCGCGGCCCACCCTCAGCCGGCCTTCGGCGCCGCCGCGGCGGCCTCCTCGACGCAGGCGGCGAGCGTCGCCCGGGCGGCCTCGTCGAGACGCGGCCCGCGCGCCTCGGCGGCGTCCACGAGCTCGCGCACGCGCGCCGTCGCCTTCTCCAGCTCGCCGCGCCCCTTGGCCTCCCAGTGCTCATACGACTGCCGGTCGGCGATCGTCGGGAAGAAGAGCTCACCCGCCCGCAGGCGGCGGCGCGTCTCCTTCTCGACGAGGAAGTTGCCGGCGTGCCCGACCCGCTCCATGGCCTCTGCCATGATCGTCTCGTCACTGACCTCCACGCCGCCGAGGATGCGCAGGATCATCTGCGCGATCTCGTCGTCGATCACGATCTGCGGCAGCGACATGAGCCCGGCGCCCTGCAGCACACCGATGCCGCCGGTCATGAGGTCGGGGAGGGCGGAGGCCACGGTCAGCCCCTTGAGCGCCTTCTCGTACGCAGCCTGGATGCCGGGGTACTTGGCGTCCGTGGCCATGGCCGGGGCGAGACAGGGCACGCCGAGGTGGTGCGCCACCTCGGTGCACACCGCCGCGGCGAGGCCCGCCTCGAGGGCGCCGAAACAGTAGGTCGTCTCGCGCATGTCGAGCAGGCCGGGCCCGATGCCCATGACCAACGGGGCGCCGGGCGCCCGGAGCTGGACCGCCGTCGCCGCGCCGAGGAACTCGGCGACGTTCATCGTCGCCGCGCCGGCCGCGGTGATGGGCGCGGTCGCGCCGGCGATCGGCATCGGCAGGACGACGACGGGGATACCGAGCGCGGCGAGGTCGGTCGAGGCGTCGAGCAGCTCGCCGTGGGCGTGCAGCGGCGACGCGGTGCAGCAGACGATGCTCGTGCGCGGCCGGCGGCGCACGTCGCCGCCGGCCGCCTCCGTCATCCGCATGAAGGGCTCGACCTGCCAGCGTCCCTCGATCTCGTGCTGCACGTGCATGCTCGTCCAGCTGAGGAGTGTCTCGAGCTCGGCCAGCGTGCGCCGCTCGTCGGCGATGTCGGTGGCCGTGCAGATCGCCCAGGCGATCGACGTCGAGGGCATGGCGTCCAGCACCATCGACGCCCTACGGAGGTCGTCCCTCGTGCTGCGACGACGCCGTCCGGTCTCCATGTCGAGGGCCTCGGGCGGCGACCCCGAGTTGGTGAAGTGCGGCACGCCCTCGGTGAGAAGGCAGTCGTCGGCGGGCGTCGCGGCGCCGAGGACGACGTCACGGGGACAGCCGTGCAGGGCGTGCTCGATGAGCTCGTGCGGCAGCCTCGCGACGCCGCGCTCGCGGTCGACCGGGGCGCCCGCGGCGGCCACCGCCTCGAGGGCGTCCCCCTCCCCGAACTGCATGCCGACGCGTTCGAGGAGCCCCAGCGCCGCGTCGACGATGCGCGCCCGTTCCTCCTCGGTCGTCCATTCGACCTGGGCCCTCATGACACCTCCAGGGCGGTCGCCGTCCGCCTCGACCCCGCCCGTCGCAACGGGCGGGGCACCCTCGCCCCGGCCGCCCACGCGAGCCCGGGACCAGAAGTCTGTCGCCTCGCCTGACGAGGGTCAAGGGAGCCGGCGGAGGTCGCCGGGCAGGGCGCCGCAGCATAAGATTCGGGCGGGCCGCCGGGACCGAGCCGGGCCGGCGGCTCGGTACGGCCCCGGCACGACCGCGGCCGCAGCGGCACGAGACGAGCAGGCAGACCACCGGGCGACGCGGCGCCCGGCGAAAGGAGTGGCACGATGGCCTTCGCATTCGGTCCCAGACGAGGCGTGTACGCGGACATCGTCGAGGAGCTGACGAAGGGCGCGAGCCCTCTCACCGCCGATGAGCTCTCGCACTTCGAGACGCTCGACCTGCTCTACCGCTCGCTCTGTGCCTTGCTCTACAACTACGTGCCGATGTCGGGGCACCCCGGCGGGTCCATCTCCTCGGGGCGCTTCGTCGCCGGCATCCTCTTCGACAGTCTGGACTACGACCTCTCCGACCCCGACCGCGACGACGCCGACCTCGTCTCCTACGCGGCCGGGCACAAGGCGATGGGCCTGTACACGATGTGGGCCCTGCGCGACGAGTTCGCACGCATCGCCGCTCCGGAGCTTCTGCCTGCCGACGCGAAGCAGCGCCTTCGCCTCGAGGACCTCCTCGGCTTTCGCCGCAACCCGATCACTGCGACGCCGCTGTTCAGCCGCTTCGGCACCAAGGCGCTGGACGGCCATCCGACACCTACCACGCCCTTCGTGCGGCTCTCGACCGGGGCCTCCGGGGTCGGCGTCGCGAGCTCCGTCGGCCTCGCCTTCGGGGCCCGCGACTACTACGGCGCCGACGCACCGCGCGTGCATATCGTCGAGGGCGAGGGTGGCCTGACGCCGGGCCGCGTGGCCGAGGCCCTCGCCGCGGCCGGCACCTCCTCGCTCGGCAACGTCGTGCTGCACCTTGACTGGAACCAGGCGTCGATCGACTCAGAGCATGTCTGCCGCGACGGCGAGGAGCCCGGCGACTACGTCCAGTGGACGCCGGCCGAGCTCTTCTACCTGCACGACTGGAACGTCGTCTACGTGCCGGACGGGCGTGACTTCGCTCAGGTGATCGCGGCTCAGCGGCACGCACTCGCCCTCGACAACGGCCAGCCGACGGCGATCGTCTACCGCACGCTCAAGGGCTGGAAGTACGGGGTCGAGGGCAAGGCCTCCCATGGCGCCGGGCACAAGCTCTGCTCCGAGGGCTTCTATGCATCGCTCAGTGAGCTGACAGCGGTGAGCGAAGCGGCGCCGGTCGAACTGCCGACCTGCGACCCCGCCGACCCCCCCTGCAAACGCGAGGCAGACGGTCCGGCCGCCCTCGAGGAGTGCTTCTGGCGCGCCCTCGAGGTCGTCCGCGGGCGTGTCGAGGAGTGGCAGCCCACCGCGACGGCGATGAGCGCCCGCACCGCAGCCGCGAAGGAGCGCCTGGTGGCGCGCGGCCGCCGGCCGCGCGCCGGCGCGCCGCGGGTCGCGGCCGCCTACGAGACGGCCGCCGCCTCGGCGACCACGATCCCCGACGAGCTGCGCCTCACGCCCGGCTCCTCGACGACCCTCCGCGCCGAGCTGGCCCGCTGCCTCCATCTGCTGAACCGCGAGTCTGGCGGCGCCTTCCTCACCGCCGCCGCCGACCTGCTCGGCTCGACCAGCGTGAGCGCGATCGCCGATGGCTTCCCGGCCGGGCTCTGGAACGCCGAGACCAACCCCGAGGCACGCCTG
>JAFGAW010000124.1 GCA_016933475.1 Thermoleophilia bacterium | reverse complement strand
GAGCCGGCCGCCGCCGAAGAGCCGGCCGCCGCCGAGCCCGAGGAGGGATCGCCCTCGTGAGCCTCATCGGCAGAGCCGCCGTGGGCGCCGCGCTCGCCGCCGTCGCGGTCGGTTACTACGCCAAGCGTAAGCACGACGCTACCGGCGCCGGGTACGTCGAGGTCTTGCTCGCCCTGCCCGGCGATGTCCAGCGTTTCGCCGACGACCTCCGCGAGCGCTCGAAGCGCGCCGTCGACGAGGGCCTCATCGCGGCCCGCGCCCGTGAGGCCGAGCTCACCCTGCAGCTCGAAAGCGGGAGCGACCCGGCGACCCCGACGCAGTGAGCTCCGAGATGCGCGAGTCCATCCGCCTGGAGGTCCCGGCGGCCGTCACCGCCCTGCCGACCCTGCGCATGCTGCTGGGTGGTCTCGCCGTGCGGCTCGACTTCTCGCTCGAAGAGCTCGAGGATCTGTCGCTGGCGGCCACCGAGCTCCTGCGGGCGGCGGGCGACAGCGAGCGCCTCGAGTCGTGGTCGGTCGAGATGGCCATCGTCGGCGACAAGCTGCACGTGGTCGCGGGCCCCTACCGCTCGCCCGATCTGCGGCACCGCCTCGAGGGGGCGCCCGACGGCGCCGCCTGCCTCGATCTCTGCCGCCTGCTGAGCAGCACGGTCGACTCCTTCGCCGTCGACGACGACGGCGAGGGCTACAGCGTGACCATGATCAAGGGCAGGCGGCCGGCGTGACACCGCGCGACGACAGGGGCCCGAGCGACCCGCTCGACCTGGGCAGTCTCCCCGGCCAGCCTCGCCGCTTCCGCGACGAGGACGACGACGAGGAGACGACACCCGTCGCTCCGGCCTTCACCGGCCGCGGCCGCGACGAGTCGGAGAAGCTCGACCAGTACCTGCTGCGGCGCTACCACCTGCACGGCGACCGCAAGGCGCGCGAGCAGCTCATCACCATGTACCTGCCGCTCGTGCGCTCGCTGGCCCGCCGCTACGCGAGCCGCGGCGAGCACTTCGACGACCTGGTCCAGGTCGGCGCCATCGGCCTCATCAAGGCCATCGACCGTTTCGATCTTACGCGGGGCGTCGAGCTGACGACCTACGCGACGCCCAACATCGTCGGCGAGATCAAGCGCTACTTCCGCGACAAGGGCTGGTCGGTACGCGTTCCACGCGGGCTTCAGGAGCTCAACATCCGCCTCAACAAGGTGATCGACGAGCTCGTGCCCAAGCTGCAGCGCTCGCCGACCATCAACGAGCTCGCCGAGGCCGCCAGCGCCACGCCCGAAGAGGTGCTCGAGGCGCTGGAGACGAGTCAGGCCTACAACTCCATCTCCCTGCAGGCGTCGCCCAACTCCGAGAGCGGCGACGAGGACGCAGGCCTCATCGACTACCTGGGCGGTCCCGAAGCCGCCTACGAGACGATGGAGGATCGCACCACACTCGCCCCGGGTTTCGCCAAGCTCGACAAGCGCGAGCGCTACATCCTCCACCTGCGCTTCTTCGAGGGGCTCACACAGTCCCAGATCGCCGAGCGTGTCGGCATCTCGCAGATGCACGTCTCGCGTCTGATCCGGCGCTCTCTCGAGAAGCTCAGGGAGGAGATCGGCGATCTCGACCGTCCCGAGGTCTCCCGGGCCTCCGGCGAGAAGTGACCGGCGCCTGCAGCGCCAGCATCGAGACGACCGCGACCATCGAGAGGGCCCCAGCGTGAACGCCGCCGACATCCGCAACCGGTTCATCGACTTCTTCGTCGCCCGCGGGCACCTGGCCGGCGAGCCGGCCAGCCTCGTGCCGGCGGGCGACCCCAGCGTCCTCTTCACCAGTGCGGGGATGCAGCAGTACAAGCCGTACTACCTGGGCGTCGAGACCCCACCGGCGACGCGCATCACGACCGCGCAGCGCTGCTTTCGAACGAACGACATCGAGAACGTCGGCAAGACGGCGCGCCATCTCACCTTCTTCGAGATGCTGGGCAACTTCTC
>JAFGAW010000123.1 GCA_016933475.1 Thermoleophilia bacterium | reverse complement strand
GTCATCCGCGGGGCGCTGCGGGCGGCGCAACGGGCGAACGCCGCCCTCATCGTCGAGATCGCCAAGTCCGAGGGCGGCCAGAAGGCCTACTGCGCCGTCAACTACTGGAACATGGCGCGCATCGTCGACGCCCTGTGCAACGAGATGGGCATCACCATCCCGGTCGCGATCCACGCCGACCACTACGGCATCAAGAACGACGCCGACGTCGCGCAGGCGAAGGTCGAGATCCCAACGATGTTCGAGGCCGGCATGACGTCGATCGCCATCGACGCCTCGCACCAGCCCGACGACCAGAACCTGCTCGCCAACATCACCGTCAACCCGTTCATCCCGGACTGGGCGGGGCTCGAGACCGAGGTCGGCGAGATCAAGGGCAAGGAGGGGCTCTCGACGGTGGCCGAGGCGCGTTTCCTCATCGGCGGGCTCAACGCGCGCGACATCTTCCCCGACTGGATCGCGCTCAACAACGGCACCACGCACGGGATCGAGGCGTCCGACGCCGGCATCCAGGTCGACCTGACCGCCGAGATCCACGAGGCCCTCACGCCCTACGCGGTCAGCGGCGCCCAGCACGGCACCTCGGGCAACAGCTCCGCGCGGCTGCGCGAGATCGCCGCCAAGACCCAGACCACCAAGGCGAACGTGGCCACCGCCCTGCAGATGATCTCCTGGGGCCTCGAGGTCAACGACTACGGCAACGCGCAGCTCGACGCCGACGGCGAGTTCATCAAGGTCGAGGGCGAGGGCGTGACCGAGGAGCTGTGGGCCGAGATGGTGGCCTTCGCCGACGAGAAGGGCTGGAAGAAGGGCAACTACAAGAACCTCAACCTGCCCTTCGAGAGCAAGCTCCTCGCGCAACCCAAGGAGATCCGCGAGCGCATGAGCCGCCGCGTCGAGGACTTCGCCTACAGGATGATGACCGAGGTCTTCAACGCCGAGGGCACGGCGCAGCTCGGCGTCGAGGCGATCCTCGCCGCGGGCTCCCACGACCTCGGCCCCAAGGCCGGGCGCATCGAGGACCCGGCCGAGTGGACCGACGCGAAGATCGTCGAGAGGGCGAAGACCCTCGACGCCGACAAGGGCGCCAAGGGCGACTTCGACGACTGAGGCGAGTGCAGGTCGCGACTGAGGCGAGCGCAGGTCGCGACTGAGGCGAGCGCAGGTCGCGACTGAGGCGACTGAACGGGGCGGGCGCAGGAGTCGGCCCCCGATCCACGCGTCCGCTTGGCGTAACGCGCGGAGGCCCGCACGGCTTGGGCCGTGCGGGCCTCCGCGCGTTACGCCTCCAGCCCGGATCGGCGCCCTTTACGCCTCCAACCCGGGCTCCGCCTCGGCGCGCTTCCTGAAGACCATCAGCGCCGCGACGACGACCATCAGGCAGGCGAAAGTGATGCGGGAGAGCCTCGGGTCCATCGTCACCGACCACTGCGACGCCGCGAACGCGGTGAGCATCCCCGAGACCCCGAGGACCGCGGCGAGACGGAGGTCGGTGTTCCTCACGCGCGCGTTGCGGTAGGTGCCGATCAGGGCCGTCGGCACGATCACCGCCAGCGACGTCCCCTTGGCCAGCGCGTCGGGCAGCGAGAGCAGCAGGACCATGGCCGGCACCATGATGAGGCCGCCGCCCACGCCGAAGAGGCCCGCCGTGATGCCCGAGAAGAGACCGACCAGGACAAGCAGCGCGGCGGTCGCGAGACCGAGGTGCGGGTCGCCGGCCGGCTCCCCCACCTCGAGGAACATGCGCGCGGCGGTCACGATCAGGAAGACGGCGAAGGCGAGTCTGAGGGCGCGCTCCGGCAGGCGGTGCAGCGCGGCGGTGCCGATGACCGCGCCGCCCGCCGCCCCCAGCGTCAGCAGAGCGGCCGCGAGCCAGTCGACCGAGTCGCCGAGCGCATAGCCTGTCACGCCGACGAGCGCCATCGGGATGATCGCCGTCAGCGACGTGCCGTGGGCCAGCCGCTGGTCGACGCCGAGCAGCAGCACGAGAGCGGGGACCATGAGGATCCCCCCGCCCACGCCGAACAGCCCGGCGAGGAAGCCAGAAGCGAGGCCGATCGCGACGACCAGCGCCCAGAAGCGCGCGTCGCGTGGTCTCACGCCTTCACCACGGGGCGGCGCGCCGATGCGCCGGTGGCGGCCACGACGAGGTCGGCGACGGCGAGGAGACCGGCCTCGTCGCCGTAACGGCCCACGAGTTGCAGACCGACCGGCAACCCATCGGCGGTGAAGCCGCAGGGCACGGAGACGGCAGGGTGCGCGGTGACCGTGATGCGCGAGCACGAGCGCATCCAGTCGGTGTAGGTCGAGAGGCGACGGCCGGCGATCTCATCGACCCACTCCTTCTCGACCGGGAAGGGTGCGACCTGCGTCGTCGGGGCTGCCAGCACGTCGAAGTGCGTGAAGAAGTCGACGGTGCGGGCGAAGACGGCGGCCTGCCCGGCCTGGGCTGCGGCGATCCGCAGCGGCGTCAGCCGCAGCCCCGCCTCGATGTTCTGTACTACGGTGTCCTTGAGCAGCTCCCGGTGCGCCACGTACTCGTGGTGCAGGGCGCGCACGAAGCTGAGCGCCCTCAGCACGTCGAACACCTCGTCGGCGGCGCGCAGGTCGGGCTCGGCCTCTTCGACTTGCCAGCCGAGCCCGTCGAGCGCACGGCGCCCCTCCTCGAGCACAGCCGTCACCTCTGGTGCGACCGGCAGGCCGCCGAGGTCCCGACTCCAGGCGACGCGGACGCGCGCC
>JAFGAW010000122.1 GCA_016933475.1 Thermoleophilia bacterium | reverse complement strand
GTGCGGCCGAAGCCGGCCTGGATCTCGTCGATGATGAGGCAGGCGCCGATCTCGTCGGCGACCTTGCGCAGCCCTTGCATGAACTCGGGGGTCGGGACGATGAAGCCGCCCTCGCCCTGGATGGGCTCGACGATGATCGCCGCCACGTCGTCGCCGTAGATCTCGGAGCGCAGGACGCGCTGCACGTCCTCGAGGGCATAGCAGGTCGGGTCTTCACTCGCCGGGGTGCGGAACGGATAGCAGTACCGCGCGTGGTAGATGGACGGCAGCAGCGGCTCGTGGTGGCCGCGGTAGTGCACGGCGGAGTCGGTCAGCGCCATCGCCATGTGGGTGCGGCCGTGGAAGGCGCCGTGGAAGGCGATGATGCCGGGGCGCCGCGTGACCTGCTTGGCCAGCTTGATCGCGTTCTCGACCGCCTCGGCACCCGAGTTGGCGAACATGACCTCGTCCATGCCCTCGGGCAGGAGGTCGGTGAGCTTCTCGGCAAGCTGGAGCATGGGGCCGTGGCGGTAGATGTTCATCTGCGCGTGCGGCACCTTGGCCGCCTGGTCCTGCACGGCCTTGACGACCTTGGGGTGGCAGTGGCCGGTGTTGACCACGGCGATGCCCATCACGAAGTCGAGCCACTTGCTGCCGTCGGTGGCGTAGACCCAGCTGCCCTCGGCGTGGTCGATGGTGATCGGCGCCACCGGCCCGAGGAAGTGGGGCATGTGCTGCATGTGGGCGGGCTTGTCTGCCATGGACGAAACCTCCGTAGAGAGCCTTCTGCCGGGACGACGCACACGATCGACCTCGGGGCCGCGACCGCGAGCGGGCGGCTGCGCCGTGGTCCCTGCGCGCACGCGACGGACAGGGACCGAGCGGTACTCTACCAGACCCTCTCCCGCGGACTCAGGACAAGGTCAAGTGCGCGAGCCACTATTCGACCTCGCCGTTTAGACATTCCGTACAGTGCACCGCGTTGACACGGAGTCTGACGTGGAGTAGATTGTGAATCGATTCACAGCGTTCGCTCTGTCACGAATCCGCGGCGAGCCGCGGAAGAACAGGGGATCCGGTGGTCTCACGCAAGACGGTCGCGCGCATGAGCAGGTATCGCCGCCTGCTCACCGCCCTGCATGCCGCCGGCACCGAGAGCATCTACTCGCACCAGCTCGCGCGCCACGCCGTCGTGAGCGCCCCGCAGGTGCGCCGCGACCTCATGGCGATCGGCTACTCGGGCAGCCCCAACAAGGGCTACGACGTCGCCGCCTGCATCGAGAGCATCTCCAGCTTCCTCGACGGGACCGCGCGGCAGGACGTGTGCCTGGTCGGGGTCGGCAACCTCGGCCGCGCCGTCATCTCCCACTTCGCCGAGGCCAGCCCGTCGGTGGAGATCGTCGCCGCCTTCGACACCGACCCGGCCCTGCGCGACACCGTCGTGCACGGCTGCCGCTGCTTCGGCGCCGACCGCATGGAGCAGCTGGTGCGCGACCTCGGCATCGAGATCGCCGTGCTCACGGTCCCCGGCGAGGCCGCCCAGGAGGTCGCAGACACCCTCGTGCGCGCAGGCGTGAAGAGCCTGATCTCGTTCGCCCCCACGCCCCTGCGGCTCCCGCGCGAGATCTTCGTCGAGTACATGGACATCACCGCGGCGCTCGAGTCGGCGGCCTTCTTCGCCCGGCTCGGCGCCCAGACGAACGGCAACGGCGAAGCCGGCGATGCCGAGCTCGCACCGATGGTGCGGCAGCTCGGCTCGCTGCTGGCGAGGAAGAGGATGAGACTCGAAGAGCTCGCACAGGACATCAGGGCCCGCGTCGTCACGCCGGGCCGCCCGGGTGGCACCGAGGTCACCCGCATCTACGCCGGCGACCGCGTCAGCGACCTCCTCAACGAGGCCTCCGACACGACACTGCTGGTCAGCAACCTGGCCAGCGTCCAGATGCTGCGCGTGGCGGAGTTGATGGACGTGCCCGGCATCTGCTTCGTCGGCGGCATCGAGCCCGGTGACGACGTCATCGAGCTGGCGCGCGCCAACGGCACGCTGCTCATGGTCTCGCCCGTCGGGGTCTTCGAGACCTGCGGGCTCATCTACCGCTACCTCGGCGGCGAGCGGGAGCAGGGCGCGAACGGCGCCGCCAGCGGCAGCGCCGCCAGCGGCGCGACGGCGCGCGAGGCCGGCGCAGCGCAGGGCGAGGCCGGCGGAAGCGGCACGCGGAGCGGCGGCTGAGGCCGGGCGTGCAGTACCTGACCTACACGATCCGCGGCAACGACTTCAACGAGGCGGGCGCCGCCTCGCGCCTGGTGAAGGACCACCTGAAGCGCGTCGGCGCCGACCCCGAGGCGATCCGCCGCACGATGATCGCCGCCTACGAGGCCGAGATGAACGTCGTCATCCACGCCCACCGCGGCGTTCTCGAGGCGCGGCTCGGCGACTGCCGGGTCGACGTCGACGTCGTCGACGAGGGCCCCGGCATCCCCGATGTCGAGGAGGCGCTGCGCGAGGGGTTCTCGACGGCCTCGTCCGAGGCCCGCGCCCTGGGCTTCGGCGCCGGCATGGGGCTGCCCAACATCCAGCGCAACAGCGACACCCTCGAGATCGACACGACCCCGGGCAAGGGCACGCGGGTGAGCTTCAGCGTCAGCCTCAGACCCGCCTGCCCCACCGACGTCGAGCGCCCGCGCTCGGTGGCCGTCGTGCCCGGGCGCTGCCGCCAGTGCCTGCGCTGCCTGGCCGCCTGCCCGACCGCCGCCCTGCGCGTGCGCGACGGCGAGCCCCTGCTGCTCGAGCACCTCTGCATCGACTGCACCGCCTGCGTCGCCGTCTGCGAGCCCGCCGCCCTGACGATCGACGAGACTGGCGGCGAACCCGGGCGCGCCACCGAGCTCGTGGCCCTGCCGCCGGCCTTCCTCTCCGGCTTCGGCGGCGAGGCGCCGCCGGCCGTCGTGGCCCGCGCCGTCGAGGCCTGCGGCTTCACCCGCGTGGTCGCCGCCGACGGCTACGAGCGCGCCCTGCGCGACGCTGTGCTCGAGACGGCACGCTCGGCCGCCTCAGTGGGAACGCACGCCGGCGAGCGGCCGCTGCCGCTGATCTCGCCGGTCTGCCCCGCGGTCGTCAATCTCGTCGAGCTGCGCTTCCCCTCCCTGCTGCCTCACCTGGCACCGTTCGCCTCTCCCTGGGAGGCTCTCCAGGACGAGACCGACGGCGCCTCGGCGACCTTCGTCGTCTCCTGCCCGAGCCAGCGCACCGCCCTGCTCGAGCGGCGCGCCAGCGGCCTGCGCGGCATCATGACGCCGGACCGCCTGAGGGAGCGCGTCGCGCCCCTGCTCGCCGGGCACGAGGCCGCCGTCGCGTCGTCCGGCTCGGCGACGGCGCCGCCCGCCGAGGCCGACGGCGAGACGCTCGTCGTCACCGGCCTGCCGCACGTGCTGCGCGTGCTCGAGGAGCTCGAGGACGGCCTCCTCGGCGACGTCCTCGCCGTCGAGCCCTACGTCTGCGACGGCGGCTGCTTCGGCTCGCCGCTGCTCGCCGAGGACGCCGCCGTCGCCACGCACCGCTGGCGGGCGGAGCCGCTGCGCGGCGAGACCGGCGTCGCCCGTCCGCCGCGCCGCACGCCGGCGCCGCGCCCCGGCATCCGTCTCGACCCCGACATGTCGCGCGCCATCGCCAAGCTCGCCCGGCTGGACGAGCTGACCCGCTCCCTGCCCGGTCGCGACTGCGGCGCCTGCGGCGCCCCGACCTGCGCGGCGCTCGCCGAGGACATCGTCCTCGAGCGCGCCGCCCGCACGTTCTGCCCGTACGTCACCGATGAGGAGGCACAGTCATGACGCTCGACGACATCGCCCGCGAGCTCGAGCTGGTCGAGCTCGTCCCCCCGAACGAGGTGGAGCGCGCCGCCGAGGTGACGCGCGGCTACGCCTCCGACCTGCTCAGCGACGTGCTCGCCCACGCCCCGGCCGGCGGCGTGCTGGTCACGCTGCAGGTCCACCTCAACGTGATCGCCGTGGCCGGCCACGCCGACCTCGCCGCGGTGATCTTCGCCGGCGGCCGGCGGCCCGACGACGAGGTCGTCGCCAAGGCCGTCGACGAGGGGCTCGCCCTCTACGGCTGCGAGGCCGACACGTTCGAGATCGCCGGCCGCCTGTACGCCCTCGGGGTCAAGGGAAGCCGTGCGTGAAGCTCTGCTTCGCAGACCTGCACGTGCACACCGCCCTCTCGCCCTGCGCGGACGACGAGATGACGCCGCCGCGCATCGTGGAGCGGGCGCTGGCGGAGGGCCTCGCGATGATCGCCGTGTGTGACCACAACACGACCGGCAACGCGGCCGCCGTCCAGATGGCCGCCGAGCGGGCGACCGTCGAGGCGGCCGTCGAGCGGGCGGACGCCAAGGCAGCCGCCGGACGCACGGCCGCGACCGGCACGCCGTCCGGCGACGGGCTGACCGTGATCGCCGGCATGGAGGTGACGAGCGTCGAGGAGTGTCACGTCGTCGGCCTCTTCCCCGACGCCGCGGCCGCCGCGGCGGCCGGCGCCGAGGTCACCGGGCTGCTGCCCGCGGCCGGCGAGGGCTACGCCGAGTTCTTCGGCGAGCAGCACCTGCTCGCCGCCGACGGCACCAGGTGCGGCGCCGAGCCGGCCGCGCTGGCCACGGCGACGCCGCTCGACGTCGGCGCCGTCGTCGCCCTGGTCCACCGCCACGGCGGCCTCGCCGTCGCCGCTCATGTCGACCGGCGCTCGTTCGGCGTCGTCGGGCAGCTCGGCGTCTTCCCCGCCGAGGCCGGCTTCGACGCCGTCGAGGTCTCGCGCCACGTGACGGCCGGCTCGCCCAAGCTCGCCGAGCACGCCGCCTTTGGGCTGCCGCTGCTGCGCTCGTCCGACAGCCACACGCTCGACACCCTGGGGTCGGCGCGCACCGCGCTGCGCGTCGCCGCGCCGACCTTCGCCGAGCTCGCGCTCGCCCTGCGCGGCGCCGAGGGCAGGAGCGTGGCCGTTGCATGACCTGTCCCTGTACCTGCTCGAGCTCCTCGAGAACTCCGTGCGCGCCGGCGCCACGGTCGTCGCGACGCGCGTCGTCGCCGACCGCGACGCCGACGCCCTCACGATCGCCGTCGAGGACGACGGCCGCGGCCTGCCGGTCGCGCCCGGGCAGGCCCTCGACCCGTTCTTCACGACCAAGCAGGGCAAGCGGACCGGCCTCGGCCTCAGCCTCTTCCGCCAGGAGGCCGAGGCCGCCGGCGGACGGCTCGAGGTCGGCCCGTCGGCGCTCGGGGGGACGGCCGTGACCGCCACCATGGGCCTGACCAACGTCGACCGGCCGCCGCTCGGCGACCTGGCGACGACCCTGGTGACGATGGCGGCCACCAACCCCGGCATCGAGTTCCGCCTCGACCTCGTCGACGGCGGGCGCCAGGTGACGTTGCGCGGAGCGGAGCTCCGCCGGCGTGACCCGGCGCTGCTCGACTACCAGAGCGCGGTCCCATGAGCGGGCCGCCCAACGAAGGACACAACGAAGGACACCATCCCGCGGACGCGGATCAGCGAACGATCGACCTGAAGGAGAGCGACATGGGTGAAGAAGTGAGGCAGTGCGCCTGCTGCTGCGAGGAGGCGAGCGAGGAGGAGCTGCTCGAACGCCTCGACGCGGTCATCGACGAGTACCAAGACAAGCCGGGCGCCCTCATCCCCGTGTTGCAGATGGCCCAGGGCATCTACGGCTACCTGCCGGAGGCGACCCTCAAACACATCGCGACACGCCTGCGCAAGCCCTACAGCGAGGTCGCCGGCGTCGTCGGCTTCTACTCGTTCTTCTCGACCGTGCCCCGCGGCGACAACGTGATCCGCGTCTGCCTCGGCACGGCCTGCTACGTGCGCGGCGGCAAGGCGGTCCTCGACGCCATCAAGAGCCGCCTCGGCATCGACGTCGGCGAGACCACCGAGGACCGCGTGTTCTCGCTCGAGGTCGCACGCTGCTTCGGCGCCTGCGGCCTCGCCCCGGCGATGTCGATCGGCGACGAGGTGTACAAGCGCGTCCGCCCGTCGCGCGTCCCCGAGATCCTCGCGAAGTACCGCGAGACGGCCCCCGTCGAGGAAGGAGCGCTCAATGTCGCCGGCTGACGGCCCCCAGAAGATCAAGAGCCTCGCCGACCTGCAGGCGATCAAGACCCGCACCCAGGCCGAGACCGCCCTGCGTGAGGACGGCTACCACGTGCGCCTCACCGTGCACATGGGCACCTGCGGCATCGCCAGCGGCTCGCGCGCGGTGCTGGCAGCGGCCCTCGAGGAGCTCAACGAGAGCGGCCGCACCGACGTGCGCGTGACGACCTCGGGCTGCATCGGCGCCTGCGAGCACGAGCCCGAGATGACCGTCGAGGTGCTGGACGAGGAGCCCGTGCTCTACGGCGACCTCGACGCCGAGACGACCCGCCAGGTCTTCCAGGAGCACGTGCTCGGCGGCAAGCTCGTGCCCAAGCTCGTCGTCAGCCTCGGCGAGGGGGTGCGACCGTGAGCCCCGCGACCACCGCCAGCGACGCAACGAGCACTGAAGGGACACCCACGATGACCATCCCCCGCATCCACCTGATGATGTGCTTCGGGACCGGCTGCCTGTCGTCCGGGGCCGAGAAGGTGCGCGACGCCCTGCTCGACGAGCTCGGCGCCCACGACATGGCCGACGAGGTCAGCATCATCGAGACCGGCTGCAACGGCTTCTGCGCCGGCGGCCCGATCGTCGTCGTCTACCCGGGCGGCGTCTTCTACAACCACGTCAAGCCCGAGGACGCGGCCGAGATCGTCGCCGAGCACATCGTCAAGGGCCGCCCCGTCGAGCGCCTCATGTACCGGCACCCGACGAGCAAGGCGATCATCCCGCTCTACCAGGACATCCCGTTCTTCGCCCGCCAGGACCTGCGCGTGCTGCGCAACAAGGGCCGCATCGCCGCGGAGAGCATCGAGGAATACATCGCCCGCGACGGCTACCAGGCCTTCGCCAAGGCGCTCACCGAGATGACGCCGCAGGGCATCATCGACGAGATCAAGACCGCCGGCCTGCGCGGCCGCGGCGGGGCCGGGTTCCCCACCGGCCTCAAGTGGGAGTTCTGCCACAACGCCGAGGGCGACAAGAAGTACATCCTCTGCAACGCCGACGAGGGCGACCCCGGGGCGTTCATGGACCGTTCCGTCCTCGAGGCCGACCCGCACGCCGTGATCGAGGGTATGCTGATCGGGGCCCGGGCCATCGGCGCCGACGAAGGCTACGTCTACTGTCGCGCCGAGTACCCCCTGGCCCTCGAGCGCCTCGAGTCGGCGATGGCCGACTGCCGCGCCTACGGCCTGCTCGGCGAGGGCATCTTCGACACCGACTTCAGCTTCGACCTGCACATCGCCCGCGGCTCCGGCGCCTTCGTCTGCGGCGAGGAGACGGCGCTCATGACCTCGATCGAGGGCCACCGCGGCGAGCCGCGGCCGCGACCCCCCTTCCCCGCCCACAAGGGCCTCTGGGGCAAGCCCTCGGTCCTGAACAACGTCGAGACCCTGGCCACGGTGGCGCAGATCATCCGCAACGGCTCCGAGTGGTTCCGCTCGGTCGGCACCGAGCGCAGCCCGGGGACGAAGATCTTCGCCCTCTCCGGCGCCGTCAACAACGTCGGCCTCGTCGAGGTGCCGCTCGGCATCCCGCTCGGCGACATCATCTACGAGATCGGCGGGGGCATCCCCAACGGCAAGCAGTACAAGGCCGCCCAGCTCGGCGGCCCGTCGGGCGGCGCGATCCCCAAGGAGCACCTGAACGTCGCCGTCGACTTCGAGTCGCTGCAGGAGGTCGGGGCGATCATGGGCTCGGGCGGCCTCATCGTCATGGACGAGGACACCTGCATGGTCGACATGGCCCGCTTCTTCCTCGACTTCATCCAGGACGAGAGCTGCGGCAAGTGCCCGCCTTGTCGCGTCGGCACCAAGCGCATGCTGGAGATCGTCACGCGCATCTGCGAGGGCCAGGGCGAGGAGGGCGACATCGAGCGCCTCGTGAGCCTCGGCCACACGATCCAGCAGACCGCGCTCTGCGGCCTCGGCCAGACGGCGCCCAACCCCGTGCTCAGCATGATCCGCCACTTCCGCGAGGAGTGGGAGCAGCACATCCACGAGAAGCACTGCGAGGCGGGCGTCTGCGCCAACATGTTCATCGCCCGCTGCTCCAACGCGTGCCCGGCGAGCGTCAACGTGCCGGGCTTCGTCTCGCTCGTCGGCGAGCAGCGCTTCGACGAGGCGCTCAGGGTGCACCGCGACCGCAACCCGCTGGCCAGCATCTGCGCCCGCGTCTGCTTCCACCCCTGCGAGAGCAAGTGCCAGCGCGCGGGGCTCGACTCGCCGGTGGCGATCCGCCACGTCAAGCGCTTCATGGTCGAGCAGGAGAGCGCGCCGGTGCTGCCCGAGATCCAGGCCGACCCGGCCAACGCCGCCCGCAAGGTGGCGGTCGTCGGCGGCGGCCCCGCCGGGCTGTCGTGCGCCTTCTTCCTCGCCCGGCTGGGCTACAAGCCCACCGTCTTCGAGGCCGAGGAGAAGGCCGGCGGCATGCTGGTCCAGGCGATCCCTGCGTACCGCCTGCCGCGCCCCGAGCTCGAGCGCGAGATCAAGATGATCGAGGACATGGGCGCCACCATCGCGTGCGGCAAGGCGCTCGGCCGCGACTTCACGCTGCAGAGCCTCAAGGACGAAGGCTACGAGGCCGTCTTCCTCGGCGTCGGCGCCCCCAAGGGCAGCACGATCGGCATCCCCGGCGAGGACGGGCCCGGCGTCTACGACGGCCTGTCCTTCCTCAAAGAGTACAACCTCACCGGCTCGGCCCCGATGGGCAAGAAGGTGGCCGTGATCGGCGGCGGCAACGCCGCCATCGACGCCGCCCGCACCGCCCTGCGCCTCGGCGCCGAGGAGGTCCGCATCCTCTACCGGCGCACGCGGGCGCAGATGCCGGCGTGGGCCGAGGAGGTCGACGCCGCCGACCTCGAGGGCATCCAGATCCTGACGCTCGTCGCCCCGCAGGAGATCGTCCGCGACGGGCAGGGCGCCGTGACCGGCGTGCGCTGCAGGGAGATGGTGCTCGGCGACTACGACAAGAGCGGCCGTCGCCGCCCCGTGTCCGGCCACGACCCCGACTTCGTCGTCGAGGCCGACACCGTGATCGCCGCCATCGGCCAGTGGCTCGACGCCGAGCCGCTCATGGACGGGGTCAAGGTCGGCCTCGGCCGCAAGGGCTACTTCGCCGCCGACCGCACGAGCGGCCGCACGTCGGAGCCCTGGGTCTTCGCCGGCGGCGACGCCGTCACCGGCCCGGCCTCGGTGGTCGAGGCCATCGGCGCCGGCGAGAAGGCCGCCGTGTCGATCGACGAGTACCTGACCGGCGCGAACCACGCCTTCTGGCGCCGCTCGGTCGACATCGGCACCCACTTCGACCCCGACGCCGACCCGGTCGAGTACGACAGGGCCGCGGTCGAGGAGCTCCCGCTCGAACAGCGCGTGTGCACCTTCGACGAGGTCGAGTGTGGCTGGGAGGCAGAGGTCGCCCTGGCCGAGGCCAGACGCTGCCTGCGCTGTGACTACGGCAAGTACTGCTCGTGAGGGTGAGGAGCTGAGAATGCCAACACTGACGATCGACGACATCAAGGTCGAGGTCCCCGAGGGCACCTCGGTCCTCAACGCCGCCCGCCAGGCGGGCATCAGGATCCCGACCCTCTGCCACATCGAGGGCCGGGACCCCATCGGCGCCTGCCGCGTCTGCCTGGTCGAGATCGAGGGCGCCCGCACGCTGGTCGCCTCGTGCTCGCAGCCGGCCAACGAGGGCATGGTCGTGCACACGACGAGCGGCAAGGTGCGCGAAGGGCGCCGGACGGTGGTCGAGTTGCTCCTCTCGGAGCACGACGGCGACTGCCAGGTCTGCGCCCGCAGCGCCGACTGCGAGCTGCGCAACCTCGCCCTCGAGCTCGGCATCGACGAGCTGCGCTACCAGGGCGAGCGCACGGCGCGCACCATCGACACCTCGACCCCGGCCCTGGTCCGCGACACCGGCAAGTGCATCATGTGCCGGCGCTGCGTGACGGTCTGCAACGAGGTCCAGGGCGTCGGCGGTCTCTTCGCCCAGGGCCGCGGCTTCCAGACCGTGATCGGCCCGGCCTTCGGCGTCGACCTCGACGAGGTCACCTGCGTGCAGTGCGGCCAGTGCGCCGCGGTCTGCCCGGTCGGGGCGATCACCGAGCGCAACCAGATCGACGAGGTCTGGGAGGCGCTCGAGGACCCGGCCAAGACGGTGATCGTGCAGACCGCGCCGGCGATCCGCGCCGCGCTCGGCGAGTGCTTCGACTACGAGCCCGGCACCCTGGTCACCGGCAAGATGGTGGCCGCCCTGCGGCGGCTCGGCTTCGACGCCGTCTTCGACACCGACTTCGCTGCCGACCTCACCATCATGGAGGAGGGCACGGAGCTCCTCATGCGGATCAAGAAGGCGCTGGTGGACGGGGAGAAGGTCGCGCTGCCGCAGTTCTCGAGCTGCTCTCCGGGGTGGATCAACTACATGGAGCACTTCAACCCGGAGCTCCTCGACAACCTCTCGACCTGCAAGTCCCCCCAGCAGATGTTCGGGGCTATCGCCAAGACGTACTACGCCGAGAAGATCGGCGTGAAGCCCGAGGACCTCGTCGTCGTCTCGGTCATGCCCTGCACGGCGAAGAAGTACGAGGCGGCGCGGCCGGAGATGAACGACAGCGGCGTGCAGGACGTCGACATCGTGCTCACCACCCGCGAACTCGGGGCGATGATCAAACAAGCCGGCATCGACTTCCGCGGCCTCCCCGACGAGCAGATGGACGCGCCGCTCGGCATCTCGACCGGCGCCGCCGACATCTTCGCCAACACCGGCGGCGTCATGGAGGCGGCCCTGCGCACGGCCTGGGCGATCGTCACCGACGGGGCGTCGTTCCCCTTCCCCGACCTTCACGTCAAGCCCATCGAGGGGCTCGAGGGCGTGAAGACGGCCACGCTCAAGGTCACCGGCGCCAAGGGCGACTGGGCCTTCCTCGAAGGCGCCGACCTCAAGGTCGCCGTGGCTCACGGTCTGGGCAACGCGCAGAAGGTCATCGATCAGATCAAGAGCGGCGAAGCCGAGTACCACTTCGTCGAAGTCATGACCTGCCCCGGCGGCTGCATCGGCGGCGGCGGGCAGCCACGCTTCACGACCGACGAGGTGCGGCAGAAGCGCATGGAGGCGATCTACCGCGAGGACGAGGGTCGCGAGCTGCGCCAGTCGCACGAGAACCCCTCGGTCTGCGCCCTCTACGAGGAGTACCTCGGGGCGCCGTGCGGCGAGATCTCGCACCACCTCCTGCACACGAAGTACGCCGAGAAGGAGCGCGTCTGAACACGCGCGACAGACGGCGCGCGCCTCTCGCGAGGCGCGCCGGGCGGGGGCCCGGGACGGGCCCCCGCCTGAGGCTATACTTGCAGCATCCTGACCCCGGCCGTGGGAGCGGCGAATGGGCGCTGAGCAGGCACTGATACTGATCGTCGACGACGACTACGACTTCCTCGAGCTGAACCGCATCATCCTCGAAGGAGCGGGCTACCGCGTCGTCACCGCCACCAACCCGACGGAGGCCGCGGCGCGGATCGACGAGGCGCGGCCCGACCTCATCGTCACCGACCTGATGATGACGAGCGTCGACGCCGGCTTCGCGCTCTCCGCCCGGCTGCGCGACGACCCGCGCACCGCCGACGTGCCGATCATCCTCTCGACCTCTGTGAGCAGCCAGCTCGGCCTCGACTTCAGGCCGCGCTCGAGCGAAGACCTCGAGAAGATGCACGTCGACGCCTACTTCGACAAGCCCATCGACGCCCAGGCGCTGCTGGCCAAGGTGGCCGAGTTGCTGGGCGGGCGCTGAGCCCGCCGTGCGGCGGCGCCGAGAGACCTGTGTGAGCCCGCGAGGGCCGAGAAGGATCGAGAGAGAAGCGTGAACGAAGACAGGGTCGCCCTCCAGAAACTCGTCACCACCATCGGCGAGAAGTGCCGCATGTGCTACACCTGCGTGCGCGAGTGCCCGGCCAAGGCGATCCAGATCATCGACGGCCAGGCCAAGGTCATCGAGACGCGCTGCATCGGCTGCGGCAACTGCGTCACCGTGTGCAGCCAGAACGCGAAGCAGATCCAGAGCGGCATCGAGGACGCGGAGGCACTGCTCGCCGGCCCCGCGCCGGTGGCCGCGATCGTCGCCCCGAGCTACCCGGCCGAGTTCGACGACGTCGGCGCCGCGGCCCTCGTGGCGGCCCTCCGCCGGCTGGGCTTCGCCGGCGTCCACGAGGTGGCCTTCGGCGCCGACCTCGTGGCCCGCGCCTACGCCCGCCTGCTGCTCGAGGACGACGGCCGCTACATAGCCACCACCTGCCCGGCCGTCGTCAGCTACGTGCGCAAGTACCACCCCGAGCTGCTCGACCGCCTGGCGCCGATCGTCTCGCCGATGATCGCCGTCGCCCGCGCCCTGCACGCGACGTATGGGCCCGGGCTCAAGCTCGTCTTCGTCGGGCCCTGCATCGCCAAGAAGGGTGAGGCCCAGTACGAGCAGTTCGAGGGCGAGGTCGACGCCGTGCTCACCTACGGCGAGCTGCGCACCCTGCTCGAGCAGCGCGGCCTCGACCTCGCCGCCTTCGCGGCCGCCGACGACGACTTCGACCCGCCGCGGGGCAGTCTCGGCGGCCTCTTCCCCATCACCCGCGGGCTGCTCCAGGCGGCGGGCCTCACCGAGGACCTCCTGCGCGGCGACATCGTCAGCGCCGACGGGCGCGAGAACCTGGTCGACGCGATCGTCGAGTTCAAGACCGGCGAGACCGAGGCCCGGCTGCTCGACATCCTCTGCTGTGAGGGCTGCATCATGGGCCCCGGCTACAGCGAGCCCGAACCGGTCTTCAAGCGCCGCTCCGACGTCAGCCGCGAGGCCCGTGCACGCCGTGCCACCTTCGACGAGGAGGCCTGGGAGGCGGCGATGCGCGCCTACGACACCGTCGACCTGAGACGCACCTTCACGGCCTACGATCAGCGCTTCGACCACGTCCCCGACCCCGAAGAGCTGCGCGAGATCCTCGCCCGGATGAACAAGTTCACGCCCGAGGACGAGCTCGACTGCGGCGCCTGCGGCTACGAGACCTGCCGCGACCACGCGGTCGCCATCTCGCAGGGGCTGGCCGAGGTCGAGATGTGCCTGCCGTACTCGGTCGAGGAGCTGCGCAAGACCGTCGAAGAGCTGCGCGAGTCGCACCGCTCGCTGGAGAGCACCAAGGAGGCGCTGGTCAAGTCCGAGAAGCTGGCCAGCATGGGCCAGCTCGCGGCCGGCATCGCCCACGAGGTCAACAACCCTCTCGGCATCCTGCTGCTGCACGCCAACCTCCTGCTCGAGGACTGCGAGCAGCAGAGCGGCGACCACGAGGACCTCGAGCTGATCGTCAATCAGGCGAACCGTTGCAAGCGCATCATCTCCGGGCTGCTCAACTTCGCCCGCCAGAGCCGCGTCGTGCGGCAGCCGACCGACCTCGGGGCCCTCGTCGCCGAGGTCCTGCGCACGGTCCCGGCGGAGGAGGGCGTCGAGATCGCCGTCGACGACCGCCTCGAGGACCCGACGGCCGAGATCGACGCCGACCAGATCGTGCAGGTGCTCGTGAACCTCGTGACCAACGCCCAACAGGCGATGCCCGACGGCGGGCGCATCACCGTGACCCTCGAGGACACCGAGGACGAGATCTCGTTCAGCGTGGCCGACACCGGCCACGGCATCGCCGAGGAGCACTTCGACAAGCTGTTCAGCCCGTTCTTCACCACCAAGCAGGTGGGCAAGGGCACGGGGCTCGGTCTGGCGGTCACCCACGGCATCGTCAAGATGCACCGCGGCCAGATCTCGGTCGAGTCCAACGCCGACCCTGAGCGCGGCCCGACCTTCACCACCTTCAAGATCGTGCTGCCGCGGCGCGAGAGCGGCGTGAGCGTGCCGGTGAGCCTGCAGGGCATCGACGGAGGAGCCGAGGCATGACCATCGCACCGGCCGCACGCGAGACGCTCATGGACCCGCAGCAGCAGGTGATCCGCGTGGTCATGATCGACGACGAGGAGGCGCTCTGCCTCGGCGTCCGCCGCATCATCGAGAAGTACAAGGTCCACGTCCCCGACGTGCTCGTCGACGTGAGCTTCGAGTTCTCGTACTTCACCTCGGCCGAGGACTTCCTCCGCGGCCTCGGCGACGGCGACCAGGTCGACCTGCTGCTCCTCGACCTCAAGCTCCCCGGCATGGGCGGCATGGAGCTGCTCGACGTGATGAGCCAGGAGGGGCGCGAGATCCTCACCATCATGATCACGGCCTACGCGACCTTCGAGACCGCCGTGAAGGCGACCAAGCTCGGCGCCTACGACTTCCTCGCCAAGCCCTTCTCCCCCGACGAGCTGCGCTACGCCCTGCGCAAGGCCACGAGCCAGCTGATCCTCAGCCGCCAGGCGCGCAAGCTCGCCGAGGAGAAGCGCCAGGTGCGCTTCAACTTCATCTCCGTGCTCGCCCACGAGCTCAAGGCGCCGCTCAACGCCGTCGAGGGCTACCTCAACATCCTGCGCACGACCGAGGCCGACCAGAACCTGCAGATGATCGAGCGCAGCATCGTGCGCGTCGACGGCATGAAGAAGCTGATCGGCGACCTGCTCGACCTGACGCGCATCGAGTCGGGCAAGCGCGAACGCGTGATCGCGCGCCTCGACATGGTCCAGCTGGCGAAGGCGTCGATGGAGCTCTTCGCCGTCGACGCCGAGCACCGCGGCATCACCATGGAACTCGATGCCGACGCCGGCGCCGAGCTCCAGGCCGACGCCGGCGAGGCCGAGATCGTCCTCAACAACCTCATCTCCAACGCGGTCAAGTACAACCGCGACGGCGGCAGCGTCCGGGTCGAGCTCCGGCGCCTCGACGGCGGCCTGCGCGTCAGCGTCACCGACACCGGCTACGGCCTGACGGCCGAGGAGCAGGCCAAGCTCTTCACCGAATTCATGCGCATCAAGAACGAGCACACGGTGAAGGTCCTCGGCAGCGGCCTCGGCCTCTCCACGGTGCGCAAGATCGCCAATCTCTACGAGGGCGAGGCGAGCGTCACCAGCGAACCCGGCGTGGGCTCTACGTTCACGGTGACTCTGCAGGACGCGCCGCTCGGCGCGCCGACCGAGTCCGAATAGGTGCGCCCGCCGGCCCGCCCGCACGCTCGTTACGGCTTGCACAAGCGGCCGCGAACCGGGAGAATCCCCGTTGATCGAGGCCGTGCTTGAACGTGGTTCCCGTGGATCGAGAGGCCGCGACCGAACGCAGTGCCGTCGGCGTCCGCCGGCGCCGTCGGGACGTCCCACCACGAACCACCGTCACACGATCGCCGCGAACGACGGCGCCGCGTGCGCCGAGCCACGGGGACAGGCAAGCGAGAGAGGGAGAGTGTGGTGCCCAAGATCCTGATCGTCGATGACGACCCCGACATCGTCGAGGCCGGCAAGCTCGTACTCGAGCGTGAGGGCTTCGAAGTGGTGAGTGCGCCCAACAAGCGCGAGGGCCTCAAGATGCTCGAGGAGACCAAGCCCGACCTGCTCATCCTCGACGTGATGATGGAGGAGCCCGACGACGGCCTCCGCATGGCGCGCGACATCCGCAAGGCGGGCCACACCCTGCCCATCATCATGCTCACCAGCGTCAACGCGGCCATGGGCCTCAACATCGACAAGGACGAGGAGATGGTCCCGGTCGAGGAGTTCCAGTCCAAGCCGGTCGAGCCCGCCACGCTGGTCGCCAAGGTCCAGAAGCTGCTCGCGTCCACGAAGTAGGAAGGCTGCCGATGCTCGCCACGACACCCGACCAGCTGCGCGCCGAGGTCGCCGAGCTCATCGAGAAGCTCGGCCCGGGCCGCAGCTCGCTCATCCCGATCCTCCAGGAGGTCAAGCGCCGGTACCGCGGCGTCGACCCCGAGGCGATGCAGGTCGTCGCCGAGGCCCTCGACATCCACCCCGTCGAGGTCTACAGCGTCACCTCGTTCTACGCCTTCCTGCACGGCGCCCCCGAGGGTCGCTTCGTGATCCGCCTCTGCCGGTCGCTCTCCTGCGACTTCGCCGGCAAAGAGGCCGTCGCCGAGGCCCTGCAGAAGGAGCTCGGCGTCGGCTTCGACGAGTCCACCGACGACGGTCTCTTCACGCTCGAGTGGGCCAGCTGCATGGGCATGTGCGATCAGGGCCCCGCGATGCTCGTCAACGACCGCGTCTTTACCCGCGTCACGCCCGACCAGGTGCCCGCCATCCTCGCCGACTGCCGCACCCTCGCGGCCGAGGAGGGCTGAGCCGTGGAGTCCACGATCGAGACCCAGGGCAACGCCCTCACCTACGCGACCATCGAGCCCGAAGCCGGCCTCAAGGCGGCGCTCGCGCTCTCCCGCGGCGACATCGTCGACACCGTCGCCGACAGCGGCCTCAAGGGGCGCGGCGGCGCCGGCTACCCCACCGGCATGAAGTGGAACTTCTGCGCCTCCGAGAAGGCCGAGCAGAAGTACATCGTCTGCAACGCCGACGAGGGCGAGCCCGGCACCTTCAAGGACCGGGTCATCCTCACCGAGTTCGCCGACCTCGTC
>JAFGAW010000121.1 GCA_016933475.1 Thermoleophilia bacterium | reverse complement strand
CGAGATCACGTATCCGGCGAGCCCGCGGGCGGACTGGTACCACGTACTCGCTGCGCTCGAGGAACTGCGGGCAGAGCCGCCGAGCCTGCCGCTCGTCGTACTCCTCGGCGGCTCGTGCGGGCGCGAGTGCACGGTGAGCGACGAGGTGTGGGCGGCCGAGGTCGTGGCGGCCGGCGGGCCGGCCGTCATCGCCCGGAACCTGAGCTCGCGCAACAAGACCTTCCGCCACGACCTCGACCTGGTCGGGCTACTGCCGCCGACGAGGACGGTCGTCTTCATCGGGGTGAACCTCGGCCGCTTCACCGGCTGGCCGACCCCGGCGGCTCGCGGCCCCGCGACGCCCCCCGAGGGCCTCGAGTTCCACCACACCCAGCACCACTACACGGTGCTCCGCACCTGGTCGGCGGCACGCAAGGAGACAGCCGTGAAGCAGTGGCTGCGCGATCGGCTGCACGTCTTCGAGGCGCGCTGCGAGGCCAACCTCGCCATGCTCGAGCGCGTTGTTCTCGCCTGCCGCGAACGTGGGTTCGAGGTGGTGCTCCTCGAGCTGCCGAGAAACGAGGAGGCGATCGGCGGGCGCTTCGAGGTGGCCCATGCGCGCTACCGGGACGGTTGCCGAGCGCTGGCCGCGGCGCAGGGTGTGCCGTTCATCGACTTCGTCGACGAGGCCGGCCTCGTGAGCGCCGACTTCTACGACCTCATGCACCTCGTCGAGCCGGGCCGCGACAAGTGGCAGCGGCGCCTGGCGAGCGTGACCGCGGAGCTGCTCGTCGAGGAGCGTTGAGGGCGCACGGCGAGTGTGCCGGTGAGGCCGGCGGGCGGTGCCGCGGAGGATGTGCGACGGGTGCGGGGCCCACAGGTCGACGCCGCGGGCACAGGGCCCACAGGTCGGCGCGGCGCAGGCGTCACTCCTGCCGCTCGGCCTCGGTGGTCGACGCCTCGACGTTCGCGGTCGCCTCGTCCCCAGGGGGCGCTCCAGGGCTGGGCGCCGCTCCATCCCCGGGCGCCGCTCCATCCCCGGGCGCCGCT
>JAFGAW010000120.1 GCA_016933475.1 Thermoleophilia bacterium | reverse complement strand
GGCTCGCCGAGCTATTGGCCGCGGACCAGGAGCGATGACGACCGTCGACGACAAGGACGGTCGCTGACGCCCGGCTGGCACGAGGACGGCCGATGAACGCCGGCGGTGGCGAGGGCGGCCGCTGACGACCGGCGGCGGCGAGGGGGACGGGTGACAGACCGGGTACGCTCGCCCATGCCCGGTGACGACGAGGAGGACTCATGACGACCGCCAAGGCCGACCACCCCGGGCGCCTCGCGCGCTGCCGCGGCCTGCTCGATGAGCGCGGGCTCGATGCCGTGCTGGTGACCGACGGCCACGACGTGCGCTACCTCTCCGGCTTCCGCGGCGAGGATGCGACGCTCGTGGTGGGTGCTGAGACGGCCCTCATCGTGACCGACTCGCGCTTCTACGAGCAGGTGTACGAGGAGGTGGCCGACTGCGAACTCGTCGAGCACCGTGGCACGGACCTGCTACAGGACAGCGTCAAGGCGGCAGCCGAGCGTCTGGGCGACGGCTTCACGCTCGGCTACCAGGCCGGCGCCATGACCCACGCCGAGTTCCGCGGTCTGCGCCGCGCACACGGCGGCCGCTTGCGCGACGTGCGCCGGCACGTGACGCGCCTGCGGATGGTCAAGGAACCGGTCGAGCTCGAGGCGCTCGCGGCCGCCGCGGCTCTCGTCGACCTCGCCCTCGGCGTGGTCGTCGGTGAGGGCCTCGTGGGCCGTACCGAGGCCGAGGTCGCCTGGCGCCTGCTCGAGGAGTATCACGCCCGTGGCGCCGAAGGTGAGTCGTTCGAGGCGATCGTCGCCGCCGGCGACCACGGCGCGCAGGCCCACGCGATCCCCGGCCCGCGGCGCATCAAGGCGGGCGACCTGGTCGTCATCGACACCGGCTCTCGTGTCGACGGCTACTGCTCCGACATCACCCGCACCTTCGCCGCCGGCCGCGTCTCGAAGGCGCATCGGAAGCTCTACGACATCGTCCTCGAGGCGCAGCTCGCCGGGGTGGCGGCCGTTCGGCACGGCGCGCACGGCCGCGACCACGTCGACGCGGCCGCGCGCGCCGTCATCAAGGCGGCGGGCTACGGAGAGCAGTTCGGCCACGGCACCGGGCACGGCGTCGGACTCGAGGTGCACGAGGCGCCGTTCCTCGGCAGCCTGCGCGGGGACCGGCTCGAGGCCGGCATGGTCTGTACGGTCGAGCCCGGAATCTACCTCGAGGGCGACGCGGGCGTGCGCATCGAGGACACCGTGGTCGTCACACACGACGGCTGCGAGCGGCTCACGCAGTACCCCAAGGAGCTGCAGGTCGTGGACTGACGTCGGCGCCGCCTGCCCCGCCCCTTGACCGCGCCGCCGTCGCCTGTACGATGCCGCCATACCCGGAGCTTCAGCTCGCGGGAGGGCGCAGATGGTCTCACGGGGCCTGCGGCGGTCTGCGC
>JAFGAW010000119.1 GCA_016933475.1 Thermoleophilia bacterium | reverse complement strand
GCCGGTCGCGGCCGACTGGCGCGACGTCGTGCTCGAGCCCGGCAAGCTCTTCGTTGTCGGCGACCCGAAGCAGTCGATCTACCGCTTCCGGCGCGCCGACATCGCGCTCTACGACGAGGTCAAGGAGCGGGTGGCGGCGCAGCCCGACGGCGCCGGGGTCGTCGAGGTCATCCGCCAGAACTTCCGCACCACGCCGGCGCTCGTCGACTGGGCCAACGGTGTGTTCGAGGGCGTGTTCGGCGTCGATGCCGAGCCCGGTCGCCAGCCGCGCTACGAGGAGGTCGAGCCCTACAGACCACCCGCCGCGGGTCCTCGTGTCGCCGTGCTGCTCGGCCGCGAGTACTCCGGGCGGGGGGCGGGGGGCGGCGCCGAGCAGGCGCGGCGCGACGAGGCGCGGGCCCTGGCCGCCCTGCTCGTCGCGACGCACGATGACGACGCTGAGCGCTGGTCCGTGCAGGACCGCGAGTGCGAGCCGCGGGAGGACGGCAGCGAGCGCACGCGCGTGCCCCGTTGGTCCGACATCGCGCTGCTCTTCAGGGCGACCACGGGCCTCGAGACCTACGAGCAGGCGCTGCGCGAGGCCGGGGTGCCGTATCGGGTCGAGGGCGGCAAGACCTACTTCACCCGGCGCGAGGTCGCCGACGCGCTGCTCTGCCTGCGCGCCGCCGACGACCCCGGCGACGGGCCCGCCCTGTACGGCGCGCTGCACTCGTCGCTCTTCGGCTTCAGCGACGACGAGCTCTTCCTCTTCTGGGCGGCGGGCGGCGTCTTCGACGTGTTCGCCGCTCGCCAGCCCGAGGGCCACGAGGCCGTCACCGCCGCCATGGCCACGCTGCGCGAGCTCCACCAGCGGAGCCGCGAGTGCGAGCCGCACGAGCTCGTCGCCGAGCTCGCGCGGCGCACGCACGCTGCGGAGTTCCTCGCCGCCACCGGCCTCGACGGCGGGCAGGCGATCGCCAACCTCGAGAAGCTCGCCGAGCAGGCGAGGGCCTTCGCGCGCGCGGGCGGCGGCGGGCTCGGCGCCTTTCTCCCCTGGGCAGCCGAGGCCGGAGACTCGGGCGGCGAGCAGGAGTCGCAGGTCGACGACGAGGCCGACGTCGTCCACCTCTCTACCATCCACAAGGCGAAGGGGCTCGAGTACCCGATCGTGGTGCTGGTCGGGGGTGCGCGGGCAGGCGGCGGCGGGGGCCGGGAGACGGTCAAGCCCATCGTCGACCGCGCCGGCCGTCGCCTGGCCCTGAAGTTCAAGGCAGAGTCGCCCGGTGGCGCCGCCTGCGATCTGGCGCCCGGTGCCTACACGGTGCTCGACGAGCGCGAGAAGGCGATGGCCGCGAGCGAGTTACGCCGTCTGCTCTACGTCGCCGCGACACGGGCGCGCGACCGCCTGGTGGTGAGCTGCTTCGGCAAGCTGACGAACCAGAGCGGCGAGGTGGCCGCCGGTGTGCTCCTCGGCGGTCTCGCCGGCTCGCTGCCGGCCGCCGGCGAGCAGCCGCCGGCCGCCGAGACGGTAGCCGGCGGCCTGCTCGTGCTGCCTCCCGGCGAGGCTGTGCGGCGTGACGGCCGCGACGCGCGGCTCGACGTCGCCGAGCTTCTGGCCCAGCGTGCCGCCTGGCGCGTCGAGCGGGCCGCACTCCTCGAGCGCGCCCGGCGCCCCGCGCCGGCGACCAGCCCGAGCGGGCTCGAGCATGTCGACGACGAGGTGCGGGCCGGGGGAGCGGGCGCGCCGCCCGGCCGCGCCCGGGCTCTGGCGCTCGGCGCCGCCGTGCATCGCGTCATGGAGCTGTGCGACTTCGCCGACGAGTCGTCGCTGTCGTCGCTCGCGGCGGCGGTCGCCGCCGACGTGGGCCACCCCGACCTCGCCGAGCGAGCCGCCGAGCTGGCGCACGCGTGCTGGTCGGCCGCGCCCGTGCGGGCCGCGGCGACGAGCCCTGAGGTCTATCGCGAGCTGCCCGTCGGCACCCTCGTTGAGGGCGTCGTGCTCGGCGGCGCCGTCGACCTGCTGTATCGCGACGGCGGGGAGTGGGTGGTCGTCGACTACAAGACCGACCGCGAGGCCGACGCCGCCACCCTGCTCGAGCGCTACACGCCGCAGGGCGCGGCCTACGCGGTCGCCGTCGAGGCGGCGACCGCTGCGACCGTGCGCGAGGTGGCGTTCGTCGCCGCCGCGGCCGGCGGTCTCGTCGTGACCGTGCCCATCGACGACGCCGTGCGGGCGCTCGCCGCCACCGAGGTCTCGGCGGCGCGACGAGAGGGCCGGGCGCTCGCCGCCGACGGGCTGGGCGCGTCGGCCGAAAGGGACGTCGTGTCGGCCGGGAGGGACGTCACGTCCGCCACGTGAGGTGGGCCGACTGAAGGCCGCCTCACGACTGGTCTGCGGTCGCGCGGGCGGCGTCTGTGGGGCCGCGTGGCAACGGACCTTCACGGGCGCAGCAGATCCTGCGCGCCGGCCGGTCTCTCGAGTGAACCTGCCCAGACTGTCACGCCCACCGGGAACATCCGTCCAGTTTGCGGTGATTTCGGACCGAACCGGCTCGCATCGGCCGTCGGGGTGCCGATACCGACAGCATGGACGCCACCGGAAACCCACGACGTGCCGGGGTGCGCGGGATGCTAAGGCTCCGGCTGCGCAGCAAGCTTCTCCTCGGCGTGTTCGCGGTGGTCTGCGCCGCCATGGCGGTGCAGTTCGTGATCCTCAGCGACCGCGTCGGCGACGATCTCGCAGCGCTCGAGCGGCAGCGTATGGACGAGGACCTCGCGGTCGCGGTCAACGCGCTCGAGCAGATGAACACTCGTCTCGAGCGGGCCGCCGCCGGCGCCTCAGTCGATCGTGCCCTTGCCGAGGCGGTGGTGAGCGGCGACGGCCGCTGGATCGCCGCGAACGTGCTCGGGCACGTCATCCTCAACGAGAGGGTGCAGAGCGCCGTCGTCCTCACCGCGGAGGGCGACCTGCTGCGCTCCGCCGGTCTGCCGCTGCCCGATCTCGGCGAGCAGCCGCTGGTCCGCATGACGGCGGCCAAGGTCGTGAGCTCGACCATGATGTATCGCGGCGGACGCCTCTGGGTGCTTGCCGCCGCACCGATCGTGCCTCGCGGCTACGACGACGAGTCCGTCGGTGCTCTCGTTCTCGGCGTCCTCGTGTGCGACAGCTTCGCCGAGGCGCTGAAGAGCGTCGTCGGCACCGAGATGACCTTCCTTGCCGACGGGGTCGTGATGGGGGCGTCGGACCGCGCTCTCGCTCGGCGGCTGGTGACCGGGGACGCGCTCGCCGTGCTCGAGCGCCAGCGCTCGCCCCTGGTGAGCGCCGAGACGGCGAGCAAGGCACGCGCTCTCGTGACCCCGGGCGTGACGACGTACCTGGTGGTCAGCAATCACCGCGCCCCGATCGCCACCGCCAGCGCCGCCATGCGCCGGTCGATCCTCATCTCGTTGTGGCCGGGGCTCGTCCTGGCCGCGATCGTCGCCACGTTCCTGAGCATCGCGTTCGGGCGTTCGCTCAGTGGACTCACACGCGCGGTCGACGCCATGGCCTTCGGCGACCTCTCCACGCGGGTGACGCCGCGTGGCGAGGACGAGTTCGCCGACCTCGGCCACGCCTTCAATGCCATGGCCCAGCGGGTCGAGGAGGCCCAGGAGACCCTCTGGCGGGCCGCCGTGCGCGACAGCCTCACGGGGTTGCTCAATCATCGTGAGTTCTACCGCCGCCTTGAAGAGGAGGTCGCGCGTGCGGACCGTGAAGGCCAGGAGGTCGCCGTGCTGATGATCGACCTCGACGACTTCAAGAGCGTGAACGACACCTACGGACACCTGCGCGGCGACAGCGTGCTGCGCGAGATGGCGCGGGCGCTGGAGAGCTGCGTGCGCGAGCAGGACGTGCTCGCGCGCTACGCCGGGGACGAGTTCGCCGTCGTGCTCACCGCGACCGGCGAGCGCGCCGCACGGGCCGTCGCCGAGCGTATCCGTGGGTGTGCCGCGGCCATCGGCGCCGGTTCGGAGCTGCCCGCCGACGTGGCCGTGACGGCCAGTATCGGCGTCGCGGCCCGGGTGCCCGGGGTCGAGCCGCTCGCCGACCTCATGGAGCGCGCCGACCAGGCCCTCTACCGGGCCAAGGCCGGCGGCCGCGACAGGGTCGTCGTGGCCGCAGCCGTCGCCTTCTGAGGCCGGTCGGCGGGCATCTCCGCCGCCGCCGCGTGCCCCCCGGCCACTGGGTGTCGCCACGTCGTCCTGCACCCTCCCTGGGGCCAGGCCGACGGTTGACCACCCCCGGCCCACCGCATAGCATCGAGGGCGCTTCACACCCCGATCCGCGGAGGCGACCACGGGCAAAGAACTCTCCATCCTCGACCCGGTCGTGGTCGACCAGCCTCCACCAGCCTCCGCCTCCTCGACGACGCGCCGCTGACACGGCCTGCGGCCGTGGCCCTCGGCGCCTGCGTCCGCTCTCCCGTCCCGCCGGGACCCTCGGTCCCCGCCGGACTCACGCATCTCGCTCGGACCGATGGTCGAGGTGCGCCGACAGCTGAATACGACTGATTCAGGTATGCATCACGAGGAGGGGCACGAATGATACGAGTCGCTGAGTGGGGCACCGGCATGATGGGGCAGGGTCTCCTGGGCTTCATCCTCGACCGCCCGAAGGACATCGACCTCGTCGGCGTGATCGTCACCAGCCCCGCGAAGGACGGGAAGACGGTCGGCGAGCTGCTCGGCCGGCCGTGCGACGTGAAGATGACCACCGACTTCGCCGCCGTGCTGGCGACGAAGCCGGACGTCGTCTGCATCAACACGCAGAGCAACCTCCACGAGGTGACCGACCAGGTGGTGCCCGCGGTCGAGGCCGGCTGCAACGTGATCTGCATCGCCGAGAAGATCAGCTACCCGTGGGCGAGCGACGCTGCCTGGGGCGAACGCATCGACGCGCTCGCCAAAGAGCACGGCGTGACCGTGCTCGGCACCGGCATCAACCCCGGCTTCATGCTCGACGCCCTCATCGTGATGTGGAGCTCGGTCTGCCTGCGCGTCGACAAGATCGTCGCGACCCGGGTCAACGACCTCTCACCCTTCGGGCCGACGGTGATGAAGGGCCAGGGCGTCGGCACCACCGTCGAGCAGTTCGAGAAGGGCGTCGCCGACGGCAGCATCGTCGGCCACATCGGGTTCCCCGAGAGCATCAACCTCATCGCCCGCGCGCTGGGCTGGACGGTCGAGCGCATCGAGGAGACGCGCGAGCCCATCGTCACCAAGGTCGAGCGCTCGACGCCGCACGTGCACGTGGCTCCGGGCGATGTCGCCGGCTGCCGGCACATCGGCCGCGGCTACGTCGGCGGCGAGCTCAAGATCGAGCTCATCCACCCGCAGCAGATCCACCCCGAGCTCGAGGGCGTGGACACCGGCGACTACATCGAGATCCACGGCGACCCGGACGTGAACATGGCCAACAAGCCCGAGATCCCCGGCGGCAAGGGCACCTACGCGAGCACCGGCAACTACATCCCGCTGATGAAGGACGCGCCGGCCGGCATGCTGACCGTGGTGGACATGCCGCTGCCGCGCTTCTGGACGCCGAGCGCCTGACCCCGACGACGGGGAGCGAGCCCGCGCCGGTCGCGCCGGGGCGGGCGCGGGCTCTGACCACCTGAAAGGGGTGACGAGCGTGACCGAGGACATCCGCGCCCGCGAGGGCGACTGGGTCGAGGTCGAGTGCAAGCTGCTCGACCCGGCCGACCGGTCGAAGAACCTGCCGCCGGAGACGGCGGAGAAGCCGCTCATGATGTGGGTCAAGGGCTTCGCCTTGGGCGAAGCCGGCATGGGCGAAGAGCTGACCGTCGAGACGATCACCGGCCGCCGCGTCAGCGGCGCGCTCTCGGCCGTGAACCCCGGCTACTACATCACCTACGGGCCGCCGATCCCCGAGCTCACGCACGTCGGCCGCGACCTGCGCCGGCAGCTCGCCGAGTGGCGCGAGCGCGAAGGCGGTGAGCGCTGATGGCCACCAGGTTCGAGGCCCTCATGGCGCGCCGCGGCGAGATCATGCGCAAGGCGCTGGGCATGGACTACAGCGTCTTCGAGCAGAGCCCCGTCGCCTTCGACTACGAGGGGATGATGACGGCGCACGGCTACTCGCTCGAGGACATCGCCGGCATCCAGGCGCGCGCCGGTGTCGGCAGCACGCCGCTGCTCGAGCTCAGGAACCTGACCGACCTCGTGCGCAGCATCAGCGAGCCGGGAAAGGGCGCACGCATCTTCGTCAAGGACGAGGCCGCCAGCCTCGCCGGCGCCTTCAAGGACCGCCGCGCCAGCGTCAGCATCCACGTGGCCAAGGAGAAGGGCTACGAAGGCGTCATCGCGGCGACGTCGGGCAACTACGGCGCCGCCGTCGCCAGTCAGGCGGCGCGCAACGGCCTCAAGTGCATCATCTGCCAGGAGACCTACGACAGCCGCAAGGTCGGCCAGCCGGAGATCGTCGAGAAGGGCCGGATCTGCGAGTCGTACGGGGCCGAGGTCGTGCAGATGACCGTGGGCCCCGAGCTCTTCTTCCACATGGTCGAGCTGCTCGACGAGACCGGCTACTTCGCCGCCTCGCTCTACAGCTCGTTCGGGGTCAGCGGCATCGAGACCCTCGGCCTCGAGCTCGCCCGCGAGATGACCGCCCTCACCGGGGCGCCGCCGACGCACGTCGTGGTCACCCACGCCGGCGGCGGCAACACCACGGGCACGGCGCGTGGGCTCAAGCGCGCCGGGGCGACCGAGACCGAGATCGTCAGCGTCTCGGTCGACCTCAGTGGGCTGCACATGGCGAGCGACACCGACTTCAACCGTAAGAGCTTCACCACCGGGCACACAGGCTTCGGCGTGCCCTTCGCGACCTGGCCCGACCGTGCGGACGTGCCGCGCAACGCGGCCCGACCGCTGCGCTACCTCGACCGTTACCTCACGGTGACCCAAGGCGAGGTCTTCTACATCACCGAGGCGATGGCCAAGCTCGAGGGCCTCGAGCGCGGCCCGGCCGGCAACACGGCGATGACCGCCGCCGTGAGTCTCGCCCAGGACCTGCCCCGCGAGGCCACGGTCGTCGTGCAGGAGACCGAATACACGGGGGCCGGCAAGCACCACTGGTCGCAGCTCAACTTCGCCAGGGAGATGGGCGTCGCGGTCTGCGCCGGCGACCCGAAGGACAACGTGCCCGGCAAGATGATCGTCATCCCCGAGCGCCTCGAGCAGATCCGGGCGCGCGACTTCGACGTCGCCCGCATGCGCACGAGCTACGTACGGAACGCACTCAAGAACGCTCCCGCGGGCTACGCGCCGACGGCCGACGACATCGCCTTCCTCGCCGCCGACACGAACTCCGACGCGGCGACGATCGAGGCGATCCTGGCGTCGCTCGAGGAGGCCTGACATGACGCGCGCCGACGAATACCTTGCCTGGCGGACCCATCTGGCCGACCTCCCGGACGAGCGACTCGAAGCCCGCTTCTGGGAGCTCGTCGAGCGGGTCACGGAACCGCTCATCGATCTGGCCCGCACGCACACCTCGCCCAGCATCGAGCGCTCGGTGCTGATGCGCATGGGTATCGACTCGCCGACCGGCAACGGCGTGGTCAACGAGCTCGACAAGCGCGGCCTGCTCGGCCACGGCGCCGGGCACGTCGTCCTGCACTGCGCGCAGCAGTGGGACGTCGATGTGCGCGCGGCCGCGAGCAAGCTCGCCTCCGGCGAGGGCTGGAAGGACGTCGAGCGGAAGTGGGGTGGCCATCATGGCGCCTGAGGCTGGGGACAAGGGTCAGTTCCGACCGCCGAAGGCGCCGGAGCCGTACACACCCGCCGGCGCCGGCCCCGACGACTGGGCCTCCCGTCACCCGCTCGACCCCGAGCAGAAGATCGATCTGCACGAGATCCTCGACGGCATCGAGGACTATCGTCCGCGCCGTCGCGGCTGGACGTGGCGCACGCCGGTCGAGGACCAGGCCATCGGTCCGTTCTCGTACCGCGAGACGTCGCGTAGCCTGGCGCGCAGCGTGCCGCTGCCGGCCGCGAAGTACTTCGGCGACATCGACCCGCAGCCGGACTGCGTGGTCACGACCGAGATCGCCAGCGGGCGCTTCGAGGACGACATCCGCCGCATGCGCATGACGGCGTGGCACGGCGCCGACCACATCATGGTGATCCGCACCGCAGGGCAGAGCCACATGGACAGCCTGCTCGAGGGCACGCCCGAGGGCGTCGGCGGCATCGCCGTCACGCGCAAGCAGGTGCGGGCCACGCGCAAGGCCCTCGACCTGATCGAGGACGAGGTCGGGCGGCCGGTGAACTTCCACTCCTACGTGAGCGGTGTCGCCGGCCCCGAGATGGCCGTGATGTTCGCCGAGGAGGGGGTGAACGGCGCCCATCAGGACCCGCAGTACAACGTGCTCTACCGCAACATCAACATGGTGCGCAGCTTCGTCGATGCGGCGGTGGCCAAAAGGATCATGGCCGCCGCGGGCATGGCCCAGATCGACGGCGCCCACAACGCCAACGCCACCGCCCGCGAGGCCTGGAAGGTCATGCCGGAGCTGCTCGTGCAGCACGCCATCAACTGCGCCTACTCAGTCAAGGCCGGCATGCCGCCGGAGAACATCTGCCTGAGCACGGTGCCGCCCGACGCGGCGCCGGCGCCCTGCGTGCGTATGGACCTGCCCTACGCCGTAGCCCTGCGCGACCTCTTCGGGCAGTACAAGATGCGCGCCCAGCAGAACACGCGCTACATCGAGTCCTGCGGCCGCGAGGCGACTGTGAACCATGTGCTCGACATGCTGATCAGCCGGCTCACCTCGGCCGACATCCAGAGCACGATCACGCCCGACGAGGGCCGCAACGTCCCTTGGCACTACAACAACGTCCACGCCTGTAACACGGCGCGGCAGACGCTCGTCGGCCTCGACGGGCTGCGCAAGGTCGTCAAGGTCGACCGCGAGGCGCCGGAGCTCAAGAGCAAGGTGCGCGAGCTCAAGGAGCGCGCGGTCCTCTTCCTCGAGGGCATGGTCCGCGACGGCGGCTACTTCGGCGCCGTCCAGGAGGGCTACTTCGTGGACTCGGGCATGTACCCGGAGACCAACGACGACGGCATCGCCCGCAAGATCGACGGCGGGGTCGGCGTCGGCACCGTGGTAGAGCGCGCCGCCGACTACATGGCGCCCGTGTGTCACCACTTCGGCGACAACCACCTGCCCGCTGGTCTGAACAAGCCGTGCGACCCCATCGGCGGCTGCACACTCTGCGACGAGCGCCTGATCCCGTTCATCGACGAGCTCGACCCCGAGGACAACGTCAACGTCCGCCTCGAGCGCACGGCCGAGCAGCGCGAGAAGGGTCTCATCACGCCCGAGGTGCAGTGGGCGGGGGACGGCGTCGTCGTCGTGACGATGTTCCTGCCGGCGGCGGAGCGCATGGCCGAGTTCGCCGCCCTCGAGCTCGCCAAGGCGATGAACCTCCGCGAGCCGGAGGTGATCCACAAGCAGGTGATGCACCCGGCCGAGGGCACCCTCGTCGAGGTGCGCGGCCGGCTCGAGGCGAGCGTCGACCCGGCCAAGCTGGTGATCCCCGCCGAGGTGCAGCTCGTGCCCGAGGACGAGATCCGCACCTTCGTCAAGGACTACGGCCTCAAGTGCGTCTCCGCCACCGTGGGCAACGACGAGCACTCGGTGGGGATGCGCGAGATCATCGACATCAAGCACGGCGGCATCGAGAAGTACGGCATCGAGTGCGTGTACCTCGGCACCTCGGTGTCGGTCGACAAGCTGCTCGACGCGGCCATCGAGCACGCCGCCGACGCGGTGCTGCTCAGCACGATCATCACCCACGGCGACATCCACCGGCAGAACATGGAGAAGATCGCCGACCTCGCGGTGGAGAAGGGCGTGCGCGAGAAGCTGCTCCTGATCAGCGGCGGCACGCAGGTCACCGACGAGCTCGCCCGCAGCTGGGGCATGGACGCCGGGTTCGGCCGTGGGACCAAGGGCCACCACGTGGCCAGCTTCATGGTCGAGACGTTGCTGGCGCGCGCTGCAGCGCGGGCGCCGGGAGGCAGCCCGTGAGCGCGGCGGCGGTGCAGGAGCAGGGCGCGTGAGCGGCTTGACAGCGCCGGAGGCCGGCCCGTGAGCGGTACGAGGGGAGCGAACGGGATGCGCGGCGGCGAGGCCGCCGCGCATCCCGTCGACGCGCTCGTCGCCGAGATCGGCTCGACGACGACCGTCGTCAGCGCCTTCGACGGTCTCTCGGCGGAGAAGCTCGCGGCCGGGGCGACGCCCCGTCTCCTCGCCCAAGGCGTCGCCGCCACCTCCGTGCTCGACGGCGACGTGACCGTCGGCGTCAACGCGGCCCGGGCGCAGATCGAAGCGGCCACAGGGTCTCTCGCGCCGCGCGAGTTCCTCGCCACGAGCTCGGCCGCCGGCGGCTTGCGCATGACCGTGCACGGGCTGACGGCGAAGATGACGGCGATGGCGGCGCGGGAGGCGGCGCTCGGCGCCGGTGGCGTCGTCGAGTACCAGACCGCCGGCAAGCTGCGGCGCCACGACCTCGAGAGGATCGCCGCCGCCCGCCCCAACGTCGTCATGCTCGCTGGTGGGGTGGAGGGCGGCGACGTGGAGACCGTCCTGCACAACGCCGAGATGCTCGCGCAGGTCGACTTCGCCGCCGTGGCCGGTGCCGCCGGCGGGGACGCCGCTACGGTCGGCTCTGGCACCGGCGCCGCCGCGGCGGCCGGCGCCGACGCCACCGGCGCCACCGGCCACGCGGCGCCGATCCAGGACCGCGTCCTCGCCGCCGGCAAGAAGCCGATGGTCATCTACGGCGGCAACTCGGCGGTCTGCGACGAGGCCTCCCAGATCCTCCACGCCGCCGGCTTCGACGTGCGCGTCACCCCCAACGTCTACCCGGGGATCGACGAGCTCGACGTGGTCCCTGCGCGGGCCGTCATCCATGACGCCTTCGAGGACCACATCATCCACGCCCCCGGTATGGAGCGCATCGGCGCCCTGGTGACCGGCAGGATCCTGCCCACCCCGGGCGCCGTGCTCGTGGCCGCCGAGACGCTGGCCGAGACGCTCGGCGACCTCGTCGTGATCGACGTCGGCGGCGCCACGACCGACGTCCACTCGGTGACCGACGGGAGCGTCGAGTACGCTGCCCTGCAGGTCGAGCCGCAGCCGCACAGCAAGCGCACGGTCGAGGGAGACCTGGGGACGTACGTGAGCGCCCCGCACGTCGTCGAGATGCTGGCCCAGGGCGAGCGCCCGACCAGGCTGCCGCCGGCGATCCCGACGACCCCGGAGGAGATTCACGCTGCACTGACGCTGGCGCACTACGCCGCCGTCACCGGCGTGCAGCGGCACGCCGGCCAGTTGGCCCATCTCTACACGCCGACTGGTCGCCAAACGGTGGCCCGCGGCCGCGACCTCACGGCGTGCCGCTGGGTTATCGGCACCGGCGGCGCCTTCACGCGCCTTCCCGGCGGTGAGGCCCTGCTGCTCGACGTGCGCTCGAAGAACAGCGGCGACCGCCTGCTGCCGCCGAAGGACGCGCGCTGCGTGGTCGACGGCGACTACATCTTGGCCTGTGGCGGCGTCCTTCTCGCGCACTTCCCGACCGAGGCCGTGGTCGCGCTGCTGCGCGCCAGCCTCGGCGCCTGACGTACGCCGCCCGCGCCGTCGGTCTCCGCCTCCCGTTGACCCCTGCGGTGAAGGGCGTACGATAGTCTGTGAAGTGAGCCGGCGGGGGGCCCTGTCGGCGGCCTGGGGGGGTCGCCGTGCACGTCTCGACCGGTCCGGCACCATCACGAGATATGGGGGGGACCGTCATGACAACCCACGCACGCGGGTCGCGCTGCGCCCGGCTCTGCCTCACGGCGCTGACGGTGGTGGCGCTGCTCGCCGTCTTCGCCGCGCCGGCCCTCGCGGACGACGGGGCCGAGTGGACGTTCGGCCTCTACATCGCCGCCGACAACAACCTCGAGTCCGCCTGGGACGACATCAACGTGCCCGCGCTCCTGGGCATCCCGGCGAGCGCCGACGTGCACATCGTCGCCCTGGTCGACCGGCTCAGCACCGACACCACGGAGCTGGTCGAGTTCGATGGTGACGTGGCCACGGTCGTCGACACGTACCCGGAGATGAACTTCGGCGACCCGGCGAACCTGGAGTGGTTCGTCGAGTATCTGGCCGCGGAGTATCCCTCCGAGCACCTCGCCGTCGACCTCTGGGACCACGGCGGCGCCTGGCGCGGCATCTGCTACGACGACTCGTCGGAGAAGGACCGCATCACGATGCCCGAGCTGCGCGCCGCGATCGTCGCCGCCGGAGTGCCGATCGACATCCTCGCCTTCGACGCCTGCAACATGGCCGACATGGCGGTCGCCTACGAGCTCGCCCTCAGCGAGCTGGTCGACATCATGGTCGCCTCCGAGGAGATGATCCCGTTCGCCGGCTTCGCCTACGACCTGATGCTGGCGCCGGTGGCCCTCGAGCCCGGCCGCACGCCCGAAGAGGTCGCCACCGACATGGTCGACGGCTGGGGCGCCTACTACGACGGCGTCGGCGGGTACACGATGGTGTGCCTCTCCGCGATCGACGTGCGCGAGGTGCGCGCGGCGATCCCGGCTCTGCAGACGTGGGTGCAGCGCATGACGGCGGGGGTGCCGCTCTTCAGGCACGCCTACAAGATGGCGCTGGTCAAGACGTGGACGGCGCTGAACAGCTGGCAGTACGACTTCATCAGCCTGTGTGACCGGCTGGCGCTCAGCCCCGACCTCAAGAAGGCCGACGGCATGAAGGTGAAGACGGCGACCGTCGCCGTCGCCGACGCCATGCGAGGGGCGGTCATCGCCAATCACACGACGCGCTGGACGGCCGGGGCCACCGGCATCGCCGTCTGGTGGGCCAACGCCGCCGACTGGGTGTCGTACGAGGCGCTGTTCGGCGCCAACACGGCGTTCGCCGCGCCGGCGCCGACCGGTGCGGGCTGGTTCGACCTGCTGCAGACCTACTACGCCAACTGAGTGAGGGGCGGCGGGGGCGGCGGCCGTACGGCCGCCGCCCCCGCCGCCCTCGCGATCCAGGGGGGTATCGGCATGAGCTCACAGGCTTTGCGGCCGGCGTCGGCGCGGCCGGCGCGCACGGTGGCGCTGTTCGCCTTGCTGCTCCTCGCGCTGCTCGTCGCCCCGGCGGTGGCGAGCGCCGAGACGGCCGGTGGCGCGCAGGCCGAATGGACCTTCGCCGTCTACGTCGCCGCCGACAACAACCTCGAGTCGTCGTGGGACGACGTCAGTCTCCCGGCGCTGCTGGGCGTCCCGGCGAGCGCCGACGTGCACATCGTCGCCCTGGTCGACCGACTGAGCACCCAAGGGGCGGAGCTCATCGAGTTCGAGGGCGGCGCGCAGAACGTGGTGCAGACGTACCCGGAGTCGAACATGGGCGACGGCGCCACCTTCCAGTGGTTCCTCGACAAGGTAGCGTCGGACTACCCGTCCAGGAACCTCGCGGTCACGATGTGGGACCACGGCTACGCCTGGCGCTACGTCTGCCAGGACGACACGTCCGACGGCGACCGCATCACCATGCCCGAGCTTCGCGTCGCGCTCGCCGGGGCCGACGTGGACATCGACATCCTCGCCTTCGACGCCTGCGCGATGGCCGACATCGCCGTCGCCTACGAGCTCGCGCTCGCCGACACCGTCGATTATATGCTCGCCTCCGAGGCCATGGTCCCGCTGGACGGCTATGCCTACGACCTCATGCTGGCGCCGCTGGCGGACGACCCGTCGCGCTCTCCCGAGCAGCTCCTCGCCGACATGCTGGCTGGCTGGGGCGCGTACTACGCTCCGCTGAGCTGGGCCAAGTACACCTGCCTCTCGGCGGTCGACGTGCGGCTGATCGGCGAGGCGACACCGGCGCTCAAGGACTGGGCGGCGGCGCTGACGGCGGGGCTCCCGGCGGACCAGACCGTCTATCGCGAGGTGTTGAAGAAGGTCTGGCGGCCGTCGTCGACCAGGCAGTACGACCTCATCGGTCTGGCGGAGGGCCTGGCGGCGGATCCGGCGCTCGCGGGGAAGCCGGCGGGCGCGGCGAGCGCGGCGGCCGCGGACGCGGTGGCCGCGGCCGTGGTGGGCACGAGCACCACGCGCTGGTCGGCCGAGGCCCGTGGGCTGACCGTCTGGTGGGGCAACAAGGGCGACTGGAACTACTACGCCGAGGCGTTCGGCGCCGGGGTCACCTTCGCCCTGCCCGTGGACGATGGCGGCGTGGGCTGGTACGAGCTGCTCGATGCCTACAACGCCGACTGATCCCGGAGCCGGCGCGCGAGGCGAGAGAGACGTGCTCGCCGGCGCGGGATGTAAGGGAGGCACGGTCGCCGGTGTGCAACGCCGCCGCGCACCGTGACGGAGACGCGCTCGCCGGCGCGCAACGCCGCCGCGGCTTGCGCGCCGGCGCCGGACCCCGATAGAGTCCTGCATACGTCTTATGCACCGGTGCCTGTCGGCGCCGGTGCGGTGAGGGTGCGGGTGCCGCGCCGTCGCCGCCGGGGCGCAGCCAAGGCCGTCGCGCCCCGTCTGTCGGCCCGCGGCCGCTGTGCCGCTGGGGCTCTGACAGGCGCAGGAACGCCGGGAGGCCTGTGACCGCGTACGCTACGCTGACCGTCGACGTCGAGAAGATCGCCGCCAACGCGCGCGCCGTCGTCGGCATGCTCGGCGGGATCGAGGTCGTGGCGGTGACGAAGTGCACCTGCGGCGCGCCGGAGGTGGGGAGGGCCCTG
>JAFGAW010000118.1 GCA_016933475.1 Thermoleophilia bacterium | reverse complement strand
CGGTCGCCGGGCTCGAGAAGCGCGTACTGGGCGAGGAAGTTGGCCCCGATCGCCCCGTTGGTGACCAGCGTCCGCTCCGGCGTCACCTGGTCGTAGAGCGCGGCGATGAGGGCGCGCAGCTCCGGCGAGCCGTAGATGTGGCCGTACGTGAGCTGGAGCGCGCGTAACTCGGCGAGCGCGCGCCCGGGGTCGTCGTCGAGGCCGAGCAGCTCGTCGAGGGTGAGCGACTGTACGCAGGTCTCGCCGACGTTGAAGGTCGCCGACTCCTCGTGAGCGTTCATCCACTGCTCGACCCCGAACGGTGCGATCTTCATCCTCTGTACCTCCTGTCGCACGATGCGCGGGCGCCGCTCGTGTGGGCCATCCCTCGCGGACGAATCTGTCCGGCGGCCGCTCGTCCGGGCAGTCCGTCGCTGACGGAACGGTCCGTCGCCCGCTCGACCATCCCGGTCGGCCGCAGGGCTGAGTCTAGCCGCTGCGCCGGGCACGCGCCTTCAGCGCCCGCCGGCGTCCGCCTGCCCGGTCGAGCCGTCAAGCCGCTACGATGCCGAGGCCGACGGCCGGCCGCGACACGGCCGGCCGCGCGCATACGCCGCGACGCCGAGCCCCGGGCCGCACTCAGCGGCGTAGCCGCCGCGACGGCGAGCCGCGGGCCGCACTCACCCGCCGATGCCGCACCAGCGCAGCGCCGTAAGGGCGATGGCGGTCGTGTAGTCGAGCATCGCCTCGACCGTCACGTGCTCGTCGACAGCGTGAGCGCTCTCGATGCCGTCGGGGCCGAAGCTGAACGTCGGAGTGCCGCCGCGAGTGAAGGTCGCGGCGTCGTGCCAGCTGTCGAGGCCGGCCGCGGCGCCGCGACGGCCGACCGCTCCGGCGCAGGCCAAGGCGGTCGTCACCAGCGGGTGGTCGGCCGGCATCTCGGCCGGCACGACATCGCAGGACCAGCTCCACTTGAGCGGGTGCTCGCGCAGCCACGGGTCGGCGGAGGCCGCGGCCTCGAGGCAGGCGACGATCTCGCCCTCGATCGCCTTGCCGGTGCCGCCGGCGTCGACGTGCCCCGGCAGGTACATCGCGTCGCAGGTCAGCTCACAGCTCGCCGGGTAGGTGACGATCCAACTGCCGCCCTTGACGACGGTGGGCACGATGTCGCCGGGGCTGAGCAGCGGGTGCTGCTGGTCCGGGCGCGTGCGCCAGTCCTCACGCAGGCGCTGGATCGCCTGCAGCAGCGGCACCAGCCGCTCGATCGCGTTCACGGCCCCGCCCTCGCGCCAGTGCGGCTGGCGCATCTCGGCGTGTCCTGCGCGCCCCTCGATGGTGATGGTGGGCGTGACCGTGCCGCGGCAGCTCACCCAGGCGGCGAAGTCGGTCGGCTCGGCGCAGATGCCGGCGTCCGCCCGCACTCCGTGCTCGACGGCGCGGCGCCCGCCGGCGCCCGACGACTCCTCGTCGGTCACCGTGCAGAAGACGACGTCGCCGGCGAGGCGCACGTCGAGCCGGCGCAGCGTCTCGAGCGCGACGACAAGGCAGGCGATGCCGCCCTTCATATCGTTGACACCACGGCCGTACAGGGCACCGTCGCGCTCCACGCAGACGAAGGGGTCGCTCGTCCAGCGCTCGCGCGGCTCGACGTCGACGGCGTCGATGTGACCGTTGAGGAGCAGGCTGCGGCCGCCACCGGCGCCGGGCAGCGTGGCGACGAGTTGAGGGCGGCCGACGAAGTCGAGGCCTCCCGGCAGGAAGCGGTCGCCGTCGCCAGTCGGTTCAGGCTCCCAGAGTTCCGGCGCTGCGCCCAGAGCCTCAAGGCGCGCCGCAAGGACGCGCTGCAGCTTCTCCTCGTCGCGCGCCGGCATCGGCCCTTCGCGGGCCGTCGTGTCGCAGGCGACCAGCTCCGCGGTCAGGGCGACGAGCTCCTCGCGGGCCTCGCGCACCCTCTCGGCGACGCTCTGCTCGAGCGGCGAGCGGAAGCCCTCGGTCGCGTCCTGCTCGTTCACGGCGTCCTTGTCGCTCACAGCGTCCTGCTCGTTCACGGCGTCCTCCTGCGGCGGTCGGTGCGGCGCGGGGCCAAGTCCCGCGCCGCCATTCTACTTGCCGCCTCTCGGATCCCGTGCTAGAAGTCCGGCACGGACCGACACCGGCGCGCCGCCGGCCGCCCGCAGCGGGCGACACACGGCCCGCGCAGCGACGCGATCAGGAGGGACCGCATGAGCGACGGCACCGATACCAGCATCCGCGTCATCAAGCCCGTGGACATCGCCTGGGACGAGGCGATGCGGTACGCGGAGGAGACGGACCCGCCCGGGCAGGAGTTCACGGCCGCGAGGTCGGCCGACGACAAGTTCAGCTTCGGCCTCTGGCAGCGCGACGTGCAGCGCCGCCACTTCGAGCGGGGGTACCACGAGATCGCCTACATCCTCGAGGGGCAGGTCGAGGTCACCGACGACGACGGAGAGGTCCACGTGGCCGGCCCGGGCGACATCCTCGTCACGCCGAAGGGCAGCAAGGGCTACTGGAAGAACCTCACCCCGGTGAAGAAGGTCTGGGGCATCTACGAGGAGACCGCCGCCGGGCTCGAGGCCTACGTGGGGCCGGGCGCGTTCTGAGGAGGTCACGATGAACGCCCCTCCCGACCGCTGGTCCCGAGTCGCCGAGGTCGTCGATGCACCCGACTTCGCTCTCCCTTGGCTGGACAGGTTCTACGACGCCGACGACATGGAGCTCGTCCTGGCGCTCGCGGCCGGGCCGCGGACGGCGGAGGATCTCGCCGGAGCCCTGGGCCTCGGTGACGACGGACTGCAGGCCTGCCTCGACAGGGCCCATCGTCGCTCCATCGTGGACCTGACCGACGAGGGGGTCTCCGCAGCGTCGTTCCTCGACCGCTCGGCCCTCTGGGCGCAGTTCGAGGGGTGGAAGGACGTGCCCGACGACGTCCGGGCTCAACTTGCCGAGTGGTGGCTGGCCCACTACGCCGAGTCCGTGCGCGAGACCCTGACGCGGTTCCGCGACGGCCACCCCGACCCCGGGCCCGACGCGGATTACGCCTACCTGCTCCTCTCCGAAGCCGAGGATCTCGTACGCAGCCAGAAGCGCGTCTACCTCTGGCCCTGCGACTGTCGCACGCTCAAGGGCGCCTGCGACCACTCGATCTACAACTGCATCCGCTTCGCGAACGACCGCGGACTCGGCTGGGAGATCTCGCAGGAGCGCGCCATCGCGATCCTGCGCGAGGCCGACGCCGACGGGCTCACCCACACCGACTACGTCGGGCTCGGCGGCGAGACCGACCCACACGCCATCTGCAACTGCTGCACCTGCTGCTGCCAGCCGCACCTGGCCGCGGAGCGCCTTGGGGTCGGCGACATCTGGCCGCGCCGGCGTTATCTCGCGCGACTCGTGCCCGACGCCTGCACGCTCTGCGGCCGCTGCACCGAGCGCTGCCCGTTCGGCGCTCTGACGATCCAGGAGGGCGGCGACGGCGACGGCGAGCTCGTGCTGGCGGCGGCGGAGTGCCGCGGGTGCGGGCTCTGCGCGACGGGCTGCCCGGAGACGGCCATCACGATGGAGCCGCGCCGCGAGATGACCGGCCGCGGGGCGAGCTCCCCGGGCGCGCCGGCGTGACCTGACGGGGGTGCGGGGTGCGGCGCGCCGTGCGGGAGGGCAGCCCACCGAGCGCGGCCGCGGCCCCCGTCTCGTAGGTGCGGCGCCCCAAGACCGTGTTGCCGGGTCGCGCCGGCGTGACTATCATCGTAAGTGCTTGCAGTCGATGGATGGGAGTGCAGTGCCGCGTCGGCACGCCAGAGGCAACGAGAGGCCCACCGCCCCCGGCGTGCGCCTGCGCTGGCGCCCCAACTGCCACTCCTGGACCGTCGAGCCCCTGCACCACGGCTGAGCCGGGGGGAGCGGCGGCGCCCGCCTGAGGGCGCGCCGCCGGCGGCTCCCTCCCGTTCCCGGTCCGGCGACCCCGGCTCACCGGACCCCCGACCGTCCACCTGACTGCGAGAGCGATGACTCACCTCGGCGACATCCTCGATATCGACCTCGCGACCGGCGCCGCCACCCGGCGGCCGCTCGACGAGGCCGCTGCACGCTCGATCCTCGGCGGCCGCGGCTTCGGCGTGCTCGAGCTCTGGAGGTCGACCGGCCCCGACACCGACCCTCTGAGCCCGTCCAACCCACTGATCCTCGCCGCCGGCCTGCTCACCGGGACCGGCGCGCCCACGGCCTCGCGGCTGCAGGTCACGGCACGGTCGCCACTCACCGGGCTGCTCGGCAGCTCGAACGTGGGCGGCGGCTTCGGCTTCGCCCTGCATGCCGCCGGCCTCGCCGCGCTCGTGCTCCACGGCGCGGCCCCGCGGTTCTCCTGGCTGTCGCTCTCACCCTCGGGGGTCGAGGTGCACGACGCCCGCGACCTCGTCGGCCTCGAGACCTTCGAGACCCAGGCAGCGATCGCCGCGCAGCTGCCCGGCCCGCACGGCGAGGCTCTCGTGATCGGCCCGGCCGGCGAGCGCCTGCTGCCCCTGGCCTGCCTCGTCTCGCAGCGTGGCCACGCCGCCGGGCGCACCGGTCTGGGCGCCGTGCTCGGCGCGAAGAACCTCAAGGCGATCGCCGTCGCCGCCGCCGGCGAGGCGACGCCCGTAGGAACGGGCGACCTCGCCTGTCTCGCCCGCCGGTACGTGCGGCAGATCGTCGCGACCGACAGGTTCAACGACTTCCACCGCTACGGCAGCACGTTCGGCGTCGAGTGGGGCAACCAGCGCGGCGTCCTCGCCGTCCGCAACTTCGCCGTCGGTCGCCTCGACGGCCCAACGGGCGTCGAGAGTGCGGCCATTCACCAGTTCTTCCAGCAGCGCTCCGGCTGCCGCCACTGCCCTGTCCAGTGCAAAGCCGACGTGCGCGTCGCGGCCGCCGGCACGGACGTGTCGGCCGCCGGTGCCGATCTCGTCGGCCAGCGGCCCGACTTCGAGCCCCTTGTGGCCCTCGGCCCCAAGCTCGGCATCACCGACCCGGCAGCGGTCGTACGCCTGCACAACCGCTGCGACGCCCTCGGCCTCGACTCGATCTCGGCCGGCGGCGCCATCGCCTTCGCGATCGACGTCTTCGAACGAGGCATCATCACCGCCGTCGACACCGAAGGCGTCGAGCTACAGTGGGGCGACGAGCCGGCGGCGGCGGCCCTCCTCGAGGGGATGGCTACGGGAGAGGGCTTCGCCGGCCTCCTCGCCCACGGCGTGCAGCGCGCCGCCGTGCAGCTGGGGCGCGGCACCCACCGCTACGCCTACCACGTCAAAGGCCTGGAGCTCAGCGCCTACGACCCCCGCGCAGCCTGGGCCACGGCCCTCGGGTACGCGGTCTCGAGCCGCGGCGCCGACTACACGAGCGTCTACCCTCATCACGAGTTCGACCTGCCGGCGGCCGAGGCCGAGCGCTTGTACGGCAGCGCTGAGGCCGCCGACCCCCTCTCGCCCAAGGGCAAGGCCGCCCTCGTGCGGCGAAGCATGATCGTGAGCGCCGCGATCGACGCGCTCGGCCTGTGCAAGGTCCCGGTCCTCAGCCTGCTGAACCGCTTCGACCTTGAGCTCGAGGCCGAACTCACCGCGTTCGCGGGCCTTCCCCTGACCGCCGACGAGCTGTTCACGGCGGGCGAGCGCATCGTCACCCTGGAGCGACTCTTCAACCTGCGCTGCGGTGTCGACGGCGAGGCCGACAAGCTGCCGGTGCGCTTCACCGAGCGTCGCCTCGAGAGCCTCCCCGACGGTGACGGCGTGGTCGAGCTCGGCGAGGTACGCCACGAGCTGTACGAGCTCCTGGGCTGGACGCACGAGGGCATCCCGGCGCCCGAGGTGGTGCGCCGCCTCGACCTCGACCCGCTGGTCGAGACGGCGATGCCCGGCCGACGCGAGTAGGGCCGGGCAGGCGGCATCGCCCGGCGGCGCCGGGCG
>JAFGAW010000117.1 GCA_016933475.1 Thermoleophilia bacterium | reverse complement strand
TTCGAGCGCGACTACCCCGAGGCGACCGTGATCCGCCTCGAGCAGAACTACCGCTCAACGCAACGCATCCTCGACGTGGCCAACGCGGTCGTCACCCACAACCGCAAGCGCAAGGGCAAGCGCCTGTGGACGCCGCGCGGCGAGGGGGCACCGGTGCGCGTCGTCGAGGTCAACGACGAGCGTGCCGAGGCGCAGTTCGTCGCCAGCGAGGTGCAGAAGCTGCTCGAGGGCGACGCCGGGGAGAGGGCGTACGCCCCGCGCGAGGTCGCCGTCCTCTACCGCACCAACGCCCAGTCACGCGTGCTCGAGGAGCAGTTCGGGCGCTACGCCATCGGCTACCAGGTCATCGGCGGGCCCAAGTTCTACGAGCGCGCCGAGATCAGGGACGTGCTGGCCTACCTCACCGTCCTCGTGAACCCGGACGACGCGCAGCGCCTGCTGCGCATCGTCAACGTTCCGCGCCGGGGGCTCGGGGCGACGACGCTGCAGCGTCTGCAGTTGTACGCCGCCGGCGCCGGCGAGGGCCTGTGGGCGACCATGGGCGCTGCCGCCGACGTGCCCGGGCTGACGCCGGGGGCGGTCAAGGCGCTCGACGCCTTCGTCGCCCTCGTGCACGGGCTGCAGGCCGGTGTCGGGGGACGCCCGGTCGCCGAGGTCGTGCGCAGCGTGCTCGACGAGACCGGCTACGAGGAGGTGCTGCGCGAGCAGCGTACCCTCGAGGCCGAGGGCCGTCTCGAGAACTTGGAGGAGTTCGTGGGGGTGGCGGTCGAGTACGACCGACGTGCGACCGAGCCCTCGCTCGACGGGTTCCTCCAGGAGGTCTCGCTCTACGCCGACGTCGACTCGTACGCCGACACGGGCGAGCTCATCACACTCATGACGCTGCACAACGCCAAGGGGCTCGAGTTCCCGGTCGTGTTCGTCACCGGGATGGAGGAGGGTGTCTTCCCGCACCAGCGCTCGCTGGACGAGCAGAACCTCGAAGAGGAGCGCCGCCTCGCGTACGTCGGTATCACGCGCGCCATGGACCGCCTGTATCTGGTGCACGCCCGCGCGCGGAGCCTGTGGGGCGGGGCGCAGTACAACCTGCCCTCGCGCTTCCTCGGCGAGATCCCGGCGCACCTCGTCGAGCGTGAGGTCGTTGGCGGCGGTGCGGCGGGGTGGAGCGGTGCGGGTGCCTGGGGCGGGTCGTCCGGCTGGAGCGGTGGCGGGGGCGCCGGCGGCCGCGGGGCGCGGGAGGACCGGCGGGGCGGCCGGCCGCAGCGCCGGTCGTACGGCGACGACGTCGACGGCGCCTCGGGGCGCCGCATCACCGGGCTCGAGGGTCGCGGACGCGACCTCGACAGCGAGGTCGTGGGGCAGTACTTCGCGCCCGGCGAGCGCGTGCTGCACGCCACTCTCGGCGAAGGCACGGTGCTCAACGTCGAGAGCGGCGGCATCGTGTTGGTGCGCTTCGAGAACGACGGCTCCGAGCGCCGCCTCATGGCGAGCGTGGCGCCGCTGCGCAAGCTGCGCGGGTAGCCCGCCGGAGCCGGCGGACGCCGCAGCCCTGTGGGCTGCGCGGCGGTGCGTCGTCAGGGCGCGAGCGGGGGCCCGAGTGCGAAGCTCACGATGCGCCACTCGTCGCCGACGCGCCCCAGCGCGACGTAGACGTCGGTCGTGCCGTCGGGGCGTGTCTGCGCCGAGGGCGGATCGACCCGGACCGCTGCCGTGAACTCGATCCTCGAGCTCCGGGGCAGCTTTCAGTAGTCGTCGCTGACCGACAGCAGCGTGAGCCGCCGCGTCGACGCCAGGCCGGCGAGGACCTGGTCGGCGAACGCCGGATCGAGCACCCTGCGTGCGGCGCCTTCGTCAGCGCTGTCGACCGCGGTGACGAAGGCACGCACGAGGGCGCACACCTCGGCGGGCACGGGCTTGGTGCGCGTCTGCCCGGTCACGCACGCCTGGCCGGTGACGACGCCGGGCGACGGGCTCGGGGCAGCTGCGGAGGCACGGGCAGCGCTCGCCGATGCACCGCTGCTCGCGGGCGTACCCGGTGCGGCCGTGCCGCCGCCGCAGGCGCCCGCCAGCAGTGCGGCACAGAGCGCCGCGCCGGCGAGAGCCGGCGGGCGCCGGCGGCGCGAACGTGCGACGGACGGCGTCAGGGCCCCGTACCGAAGTCGTCGATGAGCCAGCCTCCATCGTCGCTCTGCACCAGGTAGGCGAAGAGTTGGCGCTCGCCGGTCTCGTCGCCCCACGCGCCGTCGCCGGGCCCGGGGTCGACGTACACCGTCATGCGCGCCAGCGTGCGCTCGCCGCCCTCCTCGGGCTGCAGCGTGACGTCGACGAGGCGCACCTCGCCGAGGGCGGTGTCGGCGCCGCCGGCATGGTTGTCGACATAGCGTGGCGTCGCCACCCGGTCGAGGTCGCCGAACTGCCCGCGCTCGAGCATGCCGAGGTAGGCGACCAGCGCATCGCGCGCCGTCGCCGGCGCGCCCGGTGGGGATGAGGCGGTCGTCGCCGCGTCTTCGTCGCCGCAGGCGGACAGCCCAAGGGGGAGGACGCTCAGGGCGACGAGCGTGAGCACCATCAGAGCCGGGCCGGCGGCGACCCGCCGGTGGGTCGCCCGGCGAGCGTGGGTCGTGCCGTGTACGGGTGCGCTCATCGTCAGCCCTCCATGCTCGCCGGATCGTCCTCACGTAGCGAAGCACGCCGGCCCGTAGCCCGCAAGATGACAATCGCCCCGCGGCTTCGACCTTGCGCCGGCGCCGTCGCTGCCGCGGCGTCTGCGGTAAAGTGAGCGGCGACGTCCCCCCGAGCCCGGAAGGAAGGTCCCCATGGCCGTGCAGATCAGGCGCGACGGCGCCGTGGCGGTGGTCACCGTCGACCGTCCCGAGGCGTTGAACGCGCTCGACACCGCGACCAAGGAGCTTCTGCTCGGTGCCGTCCGGGAGCTCTCCGGCGACGACACCGTGCGCGCGGTGGTCCTCACCGGCGCGGGCGACAAGGCGTTCGTCGCCGGGGCCGACATCGCCGAGATGAAGGACATGACCTCCGAGCAGGCCCGGCAGTCGGCGGCGCTCGGGCAGGCGATCATGAGCGCCATCGAGGCCGCGCCCCAGCCCTGGATCGCCGCCGTCAACGGCTACGCCCTCGGCGGCGGCTGTGAGCTGGCTCTCGCCTGCGACCTGCGCATCGCCGCCGAGAACGCCAAGTTCGGCCAGCCCGAGATCGGTCTCGGCATCACGCCCGGTTTCGGCGGCACGCAGCGCCTGGTCCGCGTGGTCGGCATGGGCTGGGCCAGACATCTCGTGCTCACCGGGCACCACGTGCGCGCCGACGTGGCGCTGCGCATCGGCCTCGTCCAGGCCGTGGTCCCGCGTGACGAACTGGCAGCGAAGGCACGGTCTCTGGCCGACGAGCTGGCCTCCCGCAGCCCGCTGGCCATGCGGTACTGCAAAGCCGCCGTGCAGGCTGCCGGCAACGTCGACCTCGAGACCGGGCAGGGGATCGAGCGCGACCTGTTCGCCCTCTGCTTCGCGACCGAGGACCAGAAGGAGGCCATGGCCGCCTTCCTCGAGAAGCGCGCGCCCGAGATCAAGGGCCGCTGAGGCGCGGCGGGCTGAAGCGCGGCGCGCACGGCGGTCTCAGACTCGCCGCGCTCGCTCGTCGGCTCCGCCGACCGCGCCTCGTCCCGCGTCCCTCCGCTCGTCGCACTCGCGCTGCGGCCCCGCGTTCCTCCGCCCCCGGCCCCGCGTTCCTCCGCCCCCGGCTCCGCGTTCCTCCGCCCCCGGCCCCACTTCCTGCGTCCGCGTCCCGTTCCGCGATTCGCCGTCGCGCATCGTCAAGGACCGGCGCGCCGCTGCCGAAACAGGGAACGATGGCTGAGCGAAGGGGCAAGGCGGGCGCAGGTCTCCCGGGCGGCCGGCCGCGCGACATGCGCGCCGACCCCTATCTCAAGTCGATGCTCCTCGGCCTCATCGAGGACAGCTACCT
>JAFGAW010000116.1 GCA_016933475.1 Thermoleophilia bacterium | reverse complement strand
GTCATCCGGGTAGTCGTGACTCGCCGCGGGCTGGGACGCACCGACCTCGACGACATCGACATCGACTGGGACGAGCGCGAAAACGGGCTGCGGATCGTGACCAGCGTCCGCCTGCGCCGCGCCACCAACCGCGCGGTCAACCTGGAGCTCCAGGTGCCCGAGGACACGCGCGTGGTGGTAGACAATGGCGCGGGCGAGGTGCACGTGGAAGGCGTGCGGGGCGAGCTGGACCTGCACACGGGGGCGGGCGACGTCCGCGCCACCGGCGCGCTGGCCGGCGGCAGGATCGAGACGGGCGCCGGCACCGTGCACTACGAGGGCGCGCCGCTCGAGGACCTCTACCTGCAGACGGGCGCCGGCTCGATCGCCATCTTGATGCCTCGCGATGCCGACGTGGACCTCGACCTCAGCACGGGCGTGGGCAGCGTCGACGTGGACGATTTCGACGTCGTCGGCGACGTGTCGCGGCGTGACGTCAAGGGCACCATCGGGGCGGGCGGGCCGGCGATCGAGGCGCACACCGGCGCCGGCAGCATCGACGTGCGCGCGCTGCGGTGACGGCGCGCTCACCAGGCAGGGACAGCGGGGAGGAGATTCGATGACGGATGAGACGCAGCAGAGGCGCGGGCGCAGTGGCGGCGGGTCGGGCATTGTCTGGCCGTTGATCCTGATCGCGGCCGGCCTCCTCTTTTTATTCGACAACCTCGGGGTGGTCAACGTCGATTGGTGGGAGCTGTGGCGGCTCTGGCCGCTCCTCCTGGTGCTCGGCGGCCTCGACCTGCTCCTCGGCGGCCGGTCTGCGATCGGCAACCTGGCCGTCGCCGTCGTGGGGCTGGCCGTGCTGGGCGCCGTGCTCTACGTGGTCGTCACCGGCGGCGTGGGCGACCTGGCGGCGACGGCAAGCCGGCAGCAGGTGGTGGTCGAAGAGGCGTTGGGGGGCGTAGAGCTGGCAACCCTGGACGTCGAGATGGGCAGCGGCGGTCTATGGATCGAGGCGCTCGACGACAGCGACATGCTGATCGAGGCCGTGCTCGAGGTGGAGGGCGAGGCACCCGCGCAGCAGGTGGCGCGCGACGGCGCGACGGCGCGCATCACCCTCGACCAGGCGGCGGGCGAGCG
>JAFGAW010000115.1 GCA_016933475.1 Thermoleophilia bacterium | reverse complement strand
TCTCGTCGCCGACCCAGTACTCGAACCAGCCCTCGACGGCAAGCGGCTCGTCGTACTGGCTGATCTGGTACGCCTTGGGCAGGTCGGGATAGAAGTAGTTCTTGCGGTGGAAGACGTTGCGCGGCCGCACCGTGCAGTGCAGGGCGAGAGCGATGCGGGTCGCGTACTCGACGGCGCGCCGGTTGACGACGGGCAGCGCGCCGGGGTGCGCGAGGCAGACCGGGCAGGTGTGCGTGTTGGGCGGGTCGCCCTTGGTCACGGCGCAGCCGCAGAACATCTTGGTCGCGGTGTCGAGCTCGACGTGCATCTCGAGGCCGATGACCGGCTCCCAGGCGCTCACGACGACGCCTCCCCCGGAGGCGCCGGTGGGGCGCCGTCGGCGGCGGCGCGCGCCGCGACTGACCGCGCGGCGTCGGCCGCGTCACTCGACGCCGCCGAGTCGCGGAACGTGGGCGCCGTCTCGAAGCCGAGGGCGCCCTCGAGGGCATGGGCCGCCTTGAGCAGGCGGTTCTCGCTGAACGCCGGGCCGATCAGCTGGAAGCCGACCGGCAGCCCGTCGCTCAGCCCGCAGGGGATCGAGAGCGCCGGCAGCCCGGCGAGGTTCACCGGGATCGTGCAGAGGTCGCTCATGTACATGGCCAGCGGGTCGTCGGTGCGCGAGCCGGCCCTGAAGGCCACCGTGGGCGAGGTCGGCGAGACGATCAGGTCGACGCCCTCGAAGGCGCGCGCGAAGTCGCGGCGCACCAGGGTGCGCACGCGCTGCGCGCGCCCGTAGTAGGCATCGTAGTAGCCCGCCGACAGGGCGTACGTGCCGATCATGATGCGCCGCTTCACCTCGGCGCCGAAGCCCTCGCCGCGGGTGCGCTCGTACATCTCGAGCAGGTCCTCGGCACCCTCGGCGCGGTGGCCGTAGCGCACGCCGTCGAAGCGCGCCAGGTTCGCGCTCGCCTCGGCCGGGGCGATGATGTAGTACGCCGGCAGGCCGTACTCGGTGTGCGGCAGGCTGATCTCGACGCAGCGCCCGCCGAGCTCCTCGACCAGGGCGACGGTCTCGTCGAAGCGCGCCCGCACCCCCGGCTCGATGCCCAGGGCGAGGTACTCGCCGGGGATGCCCACGGTCAGCCCGTCGAGCCGGTCGCCCTCGGGCAGCTCGACCTCGAAAGGCAGCTCGACGCTGGTCGCGTCGTACGGGTCCTTGCCGACGATGTGGCGCAGGAGGAGCGCGCAGTCGTAGACCGAGCGCGTCAGCGGCCCGATCTGGTCGAGCGAGCTGGCGAAGGCGATGAGCCCGTAGCGCGAGACGGCTCCGTAGGTGGGCTTCATGCCGACGATGCCGCAGAGCGCCGCCGGCTGGCGGATCGAACCGCCGGTGTCGGAGCCGAGGGCCCAGAGCGCCTCGCCGGCGGCGACCGCGGCTGCGGAGCCGCCGCTCGAGCCGCCGGGCACGGTGGCGAGGTCCCACGGGTTGCCCGTGACCTGCACGCTCGAGTTCTCGGTCGACGACCCCATGGCGAACTCGTCGAGGTTCGTCTTGCCGAGCATCACCACGTGGGCGTCCCAGAGCTTGCGCACCGCGGTCGCGGTGTAGACCGGGGCGTAGTCGTGGAGGATGCGCGAGGCGCAGGTGGTGGTCACACCCTCGGTGACCATGTTGTCCTTGACCGCGAGGGGCAGCCCCGCAAGGGGGCCGCGCATGGCCTGCATCTCGCGGTCGATCTTGGTGGAGTACTTGGCGGCGTTGTCGGCGGTCACGCGGATGAAGGCGTGCACGCGCTCCTCGACGGCGGCGATCTGGTCGAGGTAGACCTTGGTCAGCTCGGCGGCCGAGACCTCGCCGTCGACCAGGAGCCGTTTGGCCTCACGCGCCTTCAGGCGCAGAGGGTCGAGCACGCCGCTCACCCCATCCTCGGCACGCGGAACGAGTCGTCGGCCACGGCCGGCGCGTTCTTCAGGGCGTCGTCGCGGGTGAGGCTCGGGCGTGGCTTGTCGGGGCGCATCACGTTGACCACGTCGAGGACGTGGGCCGTGGGCGGCACGTCGGCGGTGTCGAGCTCGGACATCTTGCCGATGTGCTCGAGGATCTTGGCGAGCTCGCCGGTCATGCGCTCGGCCTCACCGGGCTCGAGCCGCAGGCGGGCGAGGCGGGCCACGTAGCGGACGTCGTCGTCGGTGATCATCGTCGGTCTCCCCTGCCGAAGCGGCCGAAAGGGACGGCTATCCTACTCCAGCCCCGTGAGCGGGACAAGAACGGCGGCGAGGTGCTGCCTCTGCTCGGCCTGACGACGGAAGGTGCGTGCGCCGTAGACGGCGGTGGCCGCCGGCGCGAAGCCGGACTCCGGGAGAAACGGAGCCCGCCGGCCTGAAGGCCGGCGGGCTCCGATCGATCGCCGAGTGCGCGTACGCGCGGGCCGGCGCTCAGGTCACTCGACCACCATGACCCGTGACGCCTGCAGCCCCTTGTCCCCCTCGGTGATCTCGAACTCAACACGCTGACCCTGGGTCAGCGTCTTGTAGCCGTCCATGGCGATCTCCGAGAAGTGGACGAAGAGGTCATCGCCGTCCTCCCGCTCGATGAACCCATAGCCCTTCTCATTGCTGAACCACTTCACGGTCCCCTGCGCCAACGAACTACCCTCCTCGTACAGAACAGCGTGTCGGCCGCGACGGCGGCCGCCGGCCGCCACATGTCCGGCGCCGGTTACACGAAGGGAAGCGTATACCGCAGCACGCGCGAATGTAAAATGCCAGCCTCGCGTGTAAGCGCCACAGGCACGCGGAAAGGCCTGAGAGGCGGGCCCGATGCCCCCTGGACGGGAGACGCCGGGGCCGGCGGGACCGGGGCTCACGGACCCCGCTCCCGGCCTCATCACGACGACGCCGTGGCTCCGTCGGGACCGCGCGCCCCGGCGGGCCTTCAGCGCGGCAGCAGCTCCTCGAGCGAGGCGCGCAGCATGCGCTCCCAGAGGCCGAAGAGGCGCTCGAGGTCGACCCGCTCGGGGTCGAGCGCCTTCTGCAGGGCGAGACCGTCGGTGACCGCCGACATGAGGTGCGCGAGCTCGTAGAGGCGGTCGCGCACCTCATCCTCCACGCCGTCCGCCAGCGAACGCACGTAGAGGTCGCGGTACCAGTCGTAGAGCGCCGCGACCCGCGGCCGCAGCTCCTTGTCGCGCAGGGCGTGCGGCACGATGGTGAAGAAGTCGCGGAACGAGGCCGTGTCCTCGGCCAGATCGCGGTCGCCGTCGACCAGGGCGTGCACCCGCTCCGCCCCGATCGGCAGCCCGCGCGTCTTCTCGAAGGCGTCGACCGTCTGGTCGTGGGCGAGCGCGTCGACGACCGTGGCGACGAACGTGGCCTTGTCGCCGAAGTAGTAGCGCACGGCGTCGCGGTAGGCGCCAGCCTCGGCGGCGACGGCCTCGACGGTCAGCGCCTCGAAGCCGCCGCGGGCCAGCACGCGGCGCGCGGCGGCCACGAGCCGGCGCGCCGTCGGCGACAGGCTGGCGACGGGGTCCACGACGCTGCGGCGATCGGCTGGCGGGTCGGCGGGCGGCACGCCAGAGAGTTCGCCCGCCGCTCCTCGCCTCCTGCCGTCGTCCACGTACTCCCCCTCGGGCATTGCGCGCGCGACCCTCGTGCGATATGCTACCCGCGCTTCTCGGTCGGTTGTACGAACTATACCGCAAAAACAAGCTATTTAGAGCCGACAGCCGGCGAACACCGAAGGATTGGGGGACTGAATGGACGACCGTACCCGTGACTTGGCCCTGCAGGAGACGCGCAAGGCCCTCGACCTCATGCAGACGCGCGACGTCACGCCCGAGACGCAGGAGGCCGTGATCGCCGACTGCATCGAGAACTTCGACACGTACGTCAACCCCGGCATCCTCGAGTACCGCAAGTCGGTCTCCACCGACTACGCCGCCGTCGAGTGGCGCGACGAGGGCAACTGTTTCTACGACATCCACGGCAACGAGTTCATCGACTGCCTCGGCGGCTTCGGCATCTACATGCTGGGCCACCGGCACCCCACGGTGAAGGACGCCGTCCAGGCGCAGCTGCAGCACCAGGCCCTGCACTCGCAGGAGTTGCTCGACCCGATGCGCGGCTACGCCAGCAAGCTCCTCGCCATGACCACGCCGGGCAAACTGCAGTACTCGTTCTTCTGCAACTCGGGCACCGAGGCCAACGAAGGCGCGATGAAGCTGGCCAAGCTCTACTGGAGCCACAAGAAGCCCGGCCACACCAACGGGATGATCACCTGCACACGGGGCTTCCACGGCAAGTCGATGGGCTCTCTCAGTGTCAGCGGCAAGGGTGAGTTCCGCGCGCCCTTCTACCCGCTGCTCCCCGGCGTGCGCTTCATCCCTTACGGCGACGCCGACGCCCTCGACAAGGAGCTCGCGATCTGCGACATGATCGGCCTCGACATCGCCGGCTTCATCGTCGAGCCGGTACAGGGCGAGGCCGGCGCGATCGTGCCGCCCGACGACTACTTCCCCAAGGTGCGCGAGATCTGCGACAAGTGGGGCATCCTCCTCATCATCGACGAGGTGCAGACCGGCATGGGCCGCACCGGCACCCTGTGGGGCATCGAGCACTGGGACTGCCCGCCCGACATCATGGCGATGGGCAAAGCCCTCGGCGGCGCCGTGATCCCGGTCGGCAACTTCATGGCCACCCCCGAGGTCTTCGAGGCGATGTTCGAGAACCCGTACATCCACACGACGACCTTCGGCGGCAACCCGATGGCGACGGCGGCCATCATCGGCGCCCTGCACGCCACCCTCGAGGAGGACATCCCCGGCCAGGCAGCCACCAAGGGCGCCTGGCTCAAGGAGCACTTCGAGGAGATGCAGAAGCGTTACCCCGACGTCCTCGAGGACGTGCGCGGCCTCGGCCTGCTCATCGGCCTCGAGTTCGTCACCCCCGAGTTCGGCTACGCGATGAGCACCGGCCTGTTCGGCGAGGGGGTGCTCGTCGGCGGCACGCTCTTCAATGCGAAGACGTTCCGCATCGAGCCCCCTGCGACGCTCACCCAGCAGCAGATGGACCAGATCGTCGAGCGCGTCGAGCGCGTGCTCGTGGCCACCCGCGAGAAGCACCTCAAGGGCGATCTCGCCGAGCTGCACTGAGACTGGCGCGGCGCTCTCCCGAGGGCGCCCGCCGCAGAACGTGGAGCGAAGGGGGCCGGCGCCTCGGGCGCCGGCCCCCTTCGCGTCCGCCCGTCGAGCGGCCGCCTGCTCCACCGGACGGTGGTCTCCGCCGAGCGGCGGAGACCACGGAGACCGCCCAGCCGCCGCGAGCGCCGAGCCGCTGTCGCGGCAGCCGCCGGACGGCTACGCCCGTTCCGCGTTGCCGTCGACGAGCAGCGCCTGGCCGGAGATCTTCGCGCCCGCCGCCGAGCAGACGAACATGATGAGCTCGGCGACGTCGTCGGCCGTGACCATGGTGCGCAGCGAGACGGCCGCGACGCGTTCGGCGACGACCTCCTCTTCGCTGACGCCCCGGGTCTCCGCCTCGAGGGCGATCACCCTGCGGATGCGCTCGCCGTCCACGTCCCCCGGGCAGATCGCGTTCACCCGGATGCCGGACGGTCCGAGCTCCATGGCCAGCGTCTTGGCGAAGCCGATCAGGGCCCACTTGGTGGCGACGTAGGGTCCGCGGTACGGCAGGCCCATGGTCCCGGCGTTCGAGGACATGAGGACGATGGAGCCGCCGCCGGAGCGCTTCAGCGCCGGGACGGCGCGGCGCGCACAGAGGAAGGCGCCGGTCAGATTGATGTCGAGCGTCCGGCGCCAGCCCTCGACGTCCATGTCTTCGACCGGGGCGACCGGGCCGGCGATGCCCGCGTTGCTCACGAGGACGTCGAGCCCGCCGAGACCGGCGAGCGCGTCCTCCAAAAGACGGTCGACATCACCGGGGTCGGCGACGTCGGCCCGCGTGAAGCCGATGCCGGGGTGCTCCGCGGCGAACGCGGCCAGCGCCTCGCCGGCGACGTCGCAGACGTGCACCTTCGCCCCCGCGCCCGCGAATCTTTCGGCGACAACGCGCCCGATGCCGCTCGCCGCCGCCGTGACCAGGACTCTCGGCGCCACGCCGCGCCCGACCCGGCTGCCCTCGCCACCGCTGCACTCGGCGTCGCTGCGCTCGTCACCGCTGTGCTCGATCCCGTTGCGCCCGGCCCCGATGCTCTCGCCCCCGTCGGGCTCGCCGCCGTAGCCTTCAGCCGTCATCGATGCCCCCTCCGGGGTCGTGGTCGCCCGCCGAGCCCGCCGGCCGCGCACGGACGAGCCGGGCGTCGAGCGCCACGGCGGCGTCGGTCGTGACGAGCAAGGGGTTGGCCTCGAGCTCGGCGAACTCGGGGTGCGCGGCGGCGAAGCACGACAGCGCCGCGGCCGCGGCTGCGGCAGCGGCGGCGGCGAGCGGCGGCCGGCCGCGCGCGCCCGCGAGCAGCGGGGCGCCGCGGAGCTGCCCCAGCAGCTCCGCGGCGCCCGCCTCGCTCACCGGCGCCAGGGCGAGGCGCACGTCCTGCAGAAGCTCGGCGTACAGGCCGCCGAGCCCGACCAGCAGGACGGGGCCGAAGTGCGGGTCCCAGCGACAGCCGACGAGAAGCTCGACGCCGTCGGCCACTGGCGCCATGCGCTCGACCGCGTACTCCGGCGGCGCGAGCCGGGCGTGCATGTCGCGGACGGTCGCGCGGAGCTCGCCGGCGCCGCCGATCCCCAGCGCCACACCGCCAAGGTCCGACTTGTGCAGCAGCCCGAGGGCCTTGAGCGCGACCGGGTAGCCGAGGTCGGCGGCGGCGGCCACAACCTCATCGTCGCCGAGAGCACGGCGGGCGCCGACCAGCTCGAGGCCCGCCGCGCTCAGCGCCTCGCGCGCCAGCCAGTAGTCGTGCGCGATCGCTGCCGCCACGGCGGATCCGCTCGCCGACGCCGTCGCGCCGGCGGCGCGTCCGCCTACCGGCGCCGCGGCCGGCGTTGCTGCAGCCTCTGCCGAGCCCAGGCCGGCGCCCGGTGCCGGTGCGGCCGGCGGCACCTCTGGCAGACCGTCGTCGCGCCGCCCCTCCCGCTCCTCTTCGAGGCGCCCCTCGGCCTCGTGCAC
>JAFGAW010000010.1 GCA_016933475.1 Thermoleophilia bacterium | reverse complement strand
TGCCACGGGAGCAGCAGGTCCTTGACGAGGAAAGACCCGGCGACGAGGCGGGCGCGGTTGTGCATCCAGCCGGTGGTCCAGAGCGAGCGCATTGCGGCATCGACGAAGGGGTAGCCGGTCGCCCCGCCCTGCCAGGCGACAAGGCCGTCGGGGTCGTCACGCCAGGGGAAGGCCGCGAACTGGTCGCGGAGGGGCTCGGTGACGGTGTCGGGGAAGTGCCACAGGAGATGGTGCGCGAAGTCGCGCCATCCGAGCTGGCGGAGGAACGCGGCCGCGCCGCGGGCGAGGCCGCCGGCGGGCGCGGCTGCGCCCTCCTTCCAGGACGGCGGGCCGATCGCCGCTTCAGCCTCGGATCCCGACTCGGCGAGCCGGCCGGCGACGGCCTGCCAGACGTGCCGGGCCGTGAGCTCGCCCCAGTGGAGGTGGGGGGACAGCCGCGAGCTGCCCTCGAGATCGGGGCGGTCGCGGTCGTCGGCGTACCCTGCGAGGACGTCGTCGAGGAGCCGGGCGAGGCGGGCGTGGGCGCCCGCCTCGCCCGGCTCCCACTCGTCCTCGAAGCCCGCGCTCCACGGCCTCACGGCGTCGCTCTCGAGGTCGGCGACGGAGAGGCCCGCGGGGACGGTCGCTGGAACTGACGTCAGGGGTGGAGCCGGCAGGGTGCCCGGTGGCCTGTACTCCGCGCCGACCGCGCGCCAGAACGGTGTGAAGACCCTGTAGGGCTCGCCCTGCGAGGTCCGCACGGTCTCCGGGTCGGCGAGCAGCGCCGCCGACGGCACGACCGTCGCGGCCACGGCGATACCCGTCAGCGCGCGATGCACCGCCGTGTCTTCGGCGCGCTGGGCCGGGTCGACGCCGCGCGCCCAGACGACACGACGCGCCTTCGTCGCGGCCGCCAGCTCGGTGAGCGACGCGGCCGCTCCGTCCGCGTCGCCGTCGGTGGCCCGGACGACGAGGCCAGACCCGCGACGACGAAGGTCCTCTCCCAGGGCGGCCAACGAGCGCGCGAGCCACCAGCGCGACGCCGCCCCGGCCGTGCCGGTGCGGGCGGCGTCGAAGCCGCCCGGTACGGGCGGGGCGCTCCCGTCCTGCCGCGGCCAGAGGGCGACCGGCACGACCGGCAGACCACGCCGGCTCGCCTCGACGAGCGCGGGGTTGTCTGCCAGACGGAGGTCGCGTCGCAGCCAGACGATCGTCGGCCTGGGGTCGTCGCCCATGGTCTCCTTCGGTCGACGCCGGTGCCCTCGAATTCGTATCGAAGGCGGGCATCACACCCGGTGTACCATAGCAGTGATGGCTTGGGTCACGACACGCCGGCGCGAGGGGCGTAGCGAGAGTCGCCACATGGGGCGCCGCGCCATCGTCGCCGTCCTCGTCGCGGCGGTCATGCTTCTCGTCGGCTGCAGCGAGACCGAGGAGTCGAGCCCTGCGCCCAGTCCCGGTGTCGTACGCGTCGCCGGCGGCCTGATCTCGGGCTCGGAGCTCGACGACGTGCGCGTCTACCTCGGTATCCCGTTCGCGGCGCCTCCGGTCGGAGAGCTGCGCTGGCGCGCGCCGCAGGCGCCGCAGCCCTGGGACGGCGTCCGCGCCTGCGACGCGTACGGGCCGTCGTGCCCGCAGCCGGGGGCCGCCGGGTTCAACCTGCTGCCGGTGGGAGAGACCGACGAGGACTGCCTCTACCTGAACGTCTGGGCGCCCTCCGCGGCGGTCGCGCAGAGCGGCGGCGACGGCGGGTCGAACGAGGCGAGCGCGCTGCCGGTCATGGTCTGGATCCACGGCGGCAGCTTCGCGACGGGGAGCGGTTCGCAGACGATGTACGAGGGCACGAACCTGGCCCGGCTCGGCGCGGTCGTCGTGACCATCAACTACAGGCTCGGGCCGCTTGGCTTCCTCGCGCACCCCGAGCTCTCGGCCGAGGACCCGTCGGGTGCCTCGGGCAACTACGGCCTGCTCGACCAGATCGCCGCGCTCGAGTGGGTGCGCGACAACATCGCCGCGTTCGGCGGCGATCCCGGCAACGTGACCGTGTTCGGGGAGTCGGCGGGGGGCATGAGCGTCTGTGACCTGATGGTGAGCCCGGCCGCGGAGGGCCTCTTCGCGCGGGGCATGGTGCAGAGCGGCCCGTTCGACTCGCAGGCCGCGGGGATGGACGCAGTGCTCCCGCTCGCGGAGGCGGAGGAGAACGGGCGCGAGCTCTCGCGGCAGCTCGGTTGCGACGAGGCGCCCGACGAGCTCGCGGCGCTGCGCGACGTCCCCGTCGACCGCCTCGTCGCAGCCGGCGGGCAGACCATGTCTCTCGGTCCCGGCGGCCTCGGCTTCGTGCCGGTGGTCGACGGCGTGGTGCTGCCCGACGACCCCGCGGTGCTCTTCGCCGCCGGCGAGCTGCACGACGTCGACCTGCTCGTCGGCGCGAACGCCGACGAGGCCAACCTCTTCCTCCTCGGGATGCCCGGCCAGTCCGTGGGGCAGCTCACAGAGTTCGTACGTCAGATCTACGAGCCGTACGACGACGAAGTGCTCGCGCTCTTCCCGGACGAGGTCTACGGGTCGAGGAGGGCGGCGCTCAGCAAGGCGGTCACCGTGATGGGCTTCGTCGCCTCGGCGCGCTTCGCCGCGGCGTCCGTGGCCGAGGCCGGCGGCGACGCGTACCTCTACCACTTCACGCGCCGCTCGCCCTTCACCCTCGGCCTCGGCGCCTTCCACTCCGTCGAGATCCCGTACGTCTTCGGCAACTCGATGCTCATGCTCGACGTGAGCCGCGGCGTCGACGGGGAGCTCTCGCAGGCGATGATGCGCTACTGGGTGTCGTTCGCCCGGGACGGCGACCCGAATGGGCCTGTCCCGGCCGACGGCGACGCGGTCGCGGTGGAACAGCCGTCGTGGCCCGTGTACGACCCGTCGGCCGACCTGTGCCTCTTCCTCGACTCCGACATCGAGGCCGGGCCGGCGCCGTACGCCGAGGCCTGCGACCTGGCCGACCGGCTGCGTGCCGAGCGCGTGGGTGAACCCCTCCCCTGAGCCTCCGGGTATAGACAGGACTGTATCTGTCCGTTACAGGAGGAGGCCACCATGGCCGCGCCACCAGTCCTGATCGTTTCGCTCACGACCTGCGGGCACTGCGCGCAGGCCAAGGCGTTCTTCAGGCAGCGCGGGGTGCAGCCGACGGTCATCGAGTTCGACACCGTGAGCAACGACCTGAAGCGCCGCATCGCCGCCGACATGCGGGCGCACAAGGTCCAGGGCTTCCCGTTCGTGATGATCGGGGGGAAGGCGGTCGGCGGCTACGACCCGCAGGCCTACGAGCGCCTGCTCTCGATGAACTGAGGGATGGGTGAGGGCCTGGTCGGGGTGGGCGGATTTGAACCGCCGACCTCTCGGTCCCGAACCGAGCGCTCTACCAAGCTGAGCCACACCCCGACGCGGAGACGGAGTATACCGGATGCCCCCGGGGCGCGCGACTGAAGGGGAGCGGGCGCGTCGCGCGCTCGGTCCGTCCGCGGGACGCGCCCCCGCGGCGGCGGGTGGGCGCCGTCAGGCGCCGGAGCCGGGGGTGCGCCGGCGCCCGCCGGCGCCCTTCCCGATCGTCCTTCCGAGATCGTCCAACAGTGCCTGGATGCCGGCGTTGATCGCCTCGGCCGTCTCGTGCACGGCGGCCTTCTCGGGGTAGATCTCGTATTTCTCGCGGTACTCGGGCGGCGTCAGGTTGGGCATCACTACGTTGGCCCCGCGGCGCAGCCCGTGGGCCCGTCCGGCCTCCTTGTCGACCAGCGCCAGCGCGGTCGTCGCCGGCAGGTTGGCGTCGGGGCGCACGAGCCGGGTCAGCGCGACGACCTTGCACGTCGTGAGCTCGGTGTTCGGCACCTGGTCGGGCGGCCAGTCGTCGCTCGCCACGCGGGCCGCGAACTCCGCGCCGAGCGGCGTCGCCGGGTGCGGCAGGTACGGCCCGATGCCGATCATGTCCATGTCCAGGCCACGGAAGAGGTCGACGTCGGCGGCGACCGAGGCGTACGTCTGGCCGGGCACGCCGACCATGATCCCGGTGCCGGCCTCGTAGCCCAGACGCTGCAGGGTGCGCAGGTCGGCGAGGCGGTCGGAGACCCGCCCCGGCAGATCGGGGTGGATGTGCCGGTAGAGCGCTTCATCCGAGGTCTCGAAGCGCAGCAGGTAGCGGTCGGCGCCGGCCTCGCGCCAGGCGGCGAGGTCGGCCGCGGGGCGCTCGCCGAGACTGAGGGTCACGGCGAGCGCCGTCTCCGCCTTGATGCGTCGCACGACGTGGGCGACCCATTCTGTCGCCATGCCGTAGTCCTCGCCGCCCTGCAGGACGATGGTCCCGTACCCGAACTCGCGGGCCTGCCGGGCGCAGGCGACCACGTCGTCCGCCTTCATGCGGTAGCGTTGCACGCCGCGGTTGGGCGCCCGGATGCCGCAGTACGTGCAGCCGCGCACGCAGACGTTGGAGATCTCGCAGAGGCCGCGCAGGTGCACCTCGTCGCCGACGTACTCGCGACGCGTCTCGTCGGCGGCGTGCCAGAGCGCTTCGAGGCGCGCCGCGTCCTCCTCTCGCAGCCAGTGTTCGATGGCCTCGAGCGAAAGAGCGTCGGCGACGCCGAGCGGGGGGGTCTCGCCGTGGTCCGGGTTCATCGCTCGCGTCTCACCCGAGTGCCACGATCAGGCAGAGGACGCCGAGCGCGAGGGCGGTCGGGGTCATGACCGCGCGCTCGGCCTTGCTGCGCGAGACCGCGTTGAGGGCCGCGCCGAGGAAGAAGTACACGGTGATCGCCCAGATGCCGACGCGGCCCAGGGCATCGCCGGGCAGCACGGTGATGAGCCCCGCCGTCTCCAGGATGATGACCGCGAACAGCACGTAGAGCACGACCGCCACGGCGCTGCCGGCACGCAGGCGCGGGGGTAGGACGTCGTGGGCGCCGCCCCAGGCGAAGCGGCCCAGCGGCGCTCCCGCAGCGAGCGCCGCCTGGAAGACGGCGAGTCCTGCGAGCACGGCGCAGGCGATGACGGCTGCGGCCTCGGTCACGAGGGACCGCCTAGCACAGCTCGTCGACGGCGACGTCGTCGGGCAGCCCGGCGGTGATCGGCGGCGCGGCGTGCTCCTCGAGGGCGCGCTCGCGCGCCTGGCGGAGCGCCTCGAGCGCCGCCGGGAACGGCTGCAGGGCGCGCTCGAAGATGCCCAGGCTGTAGGCGATGACGAGGCCGTAGTTGGTGATCGGTACGCCGGCCTGCTTGCAGCGCAGGATCCGCCCCAGCATCGCCCGCCGGTTGAAGGTGCAGGCGCCGCAGTGGATCACGAGGTCCCAGCCCGTCGGGTCGTCGGGGAAGTCGTGCCCCTGCACGTGCTCGATGTGCAGCTTGCCGCCCACGTACTGCGTGAGCCAGCGCGGGATCTTGACGCGGCCGATGTCCTCGGCGATGGGGTGGTGGCTGCAGGCCTCGGCGATGAGGATCCGGGCACCGCTCCTCAGCCCATCGACGGCGAGCGTGCCCTCGACCTGGCTCGTGAGGTCGCCCTTGAAGCGCGCGAAGAGGATCGAGAAGCTCGTCATCGGCACCGCGGGCGGGGTGTCGGCCGCGACCTTGAGGAAGGCCTGCGAGTCGGTGACGACCAGCCGCGGCGGCCGCTTGAGCTGCTCGAGGGCGTGCCCGAGCTCGCGCTCCTTGACGACCAGCGCCAGGGCGTCCGAGTCCATGAGATCGCGGATCGACTGCACCTGCGGCAGGATCAGGCGGCCGCGCGGCGCCTCCTTGTCGATCGGCACCACCAGCACGGCCATCTCGCCCGAGCTCACGAGGTCGCCGAGGATCGACGGGTTGTCGATGAAGTCGGGCGGCGCGGCGTCGAGCAGGGCCTGGCGGAAGTCGAGCACGCCGCGCCCCTCGCTCGCCTGCGTGCGTACGGGAGTGACCTTGAGCTCCTCGAGGCGCGGCACCGGTGCCGGGTGCTGGTTCAGGTCGATCTTGTTGTAGACGACGACGACCGGCGTCTTCCTCTCCTGGAACTCGTCGAGGATGCCGTCCTCGAACTCGCCCCACGAGCCCGCCTCGGTGACCAGCACGCCGAGGTCGGTGCGGTCGAAGACCTGCATCGTGCGCCGCGCGCGCAGCTCGCCGAGCACGCCGACGTCGTCGATGCCGGCGGTGTCGATGAAGAGGACGGGCCCCAGCGGCAGCAGCTCCATGGGTTTCTCGACCGGGTCGGTCGTGGTACCGGCGAAGTCGCTGACGATCGAGACCTCCTGCCGCGTGATCGCGTTGAGGAGGCTCGACTTGCCGACGTTGCGGCGGCCGAAGATCCCGATGTG
>JAFGAW010000114.1 GCA_016933475.1 Thermoleophilia bacterium | reverse complement strand
TCGGCGGCGAGGCCGACGAGCGCGCCGCGCCCATCGAGACCGAGGCGCGCGAGCTTGGCCGCCGAGGGCACGCCCTCGGCGCTCCAGCCGCGCGAGACGTAGTACTCGTCGAGCATCGGCGCCAAGTCTACGACGTGCCCCGCCGCCGGCCCCTCGCGGACGGGCTCCTCGAGCAGGCGTGGCGGCAGTGTGTCGTCGCCGCGGCCGAAGCCGGCCGCCAGGTTGAAGAGACGCTCGAGCGTCCAGATGCGCTCGCCGACGCGCAGCAGCTCCTGGGGTTCGATCTGCTCGCCCCACACCGCGGAGAGCAGGCGGGCGTAGTAGTCCTCCTTCATGGCGAAGGCGGTGAACTTGCAGACCGAGAGCGAGTCGAGCACGGCGTTGAGGTTCTGGATGTTGATCAACAGGCCGGCCTTGCCGAGGGTGGCGAAGCGGTCGACCATCTTCGGGACACCGAGGATCTCGGGGCCCAGCATGTTGGCCCGCAGGTGGCAGCCGCCCCTGTTGGAGGTGGCGAAGGCGAGACCCTGGGCCTTCATGCCGCGCGGGTCGTAGGCGGGCAGCTCGAGCCGCTTGACGCTCATCGAGAGCTCGGGGTGACCGTGGCGCGCGGCGAAGCGCGCCGAGCCCTCGGCGAGCTCGACGCCGAGGCCCTCGCCGGCGGCGGTCGCCTCGGCGAGGCGGACGATCGCCGCAGCGTCGCCGAAGCGCGGGCCACCGGGCAGCAAGCCCTCCTCCGTGAGCTCCATGGCGCAGGCGATCGTCGAGCCCATGGTGATCGTGTCCATGCCGGCGCGGTTGCAGGCGTAGTTGGCCTGCACCACGGCGGTCAGGTCGCTGACGCCGCAGTCGGCACCGAGCGCCCAGATGCTCTCGTACTCGGGCCCCTCCCCACTCTCCCCGCCGGCGGTCGTGCGCCGGGCGCAGCCGATACTGCAGCCGCGGCACGCCGAGCGCCGCTGTACGTAGCCGTCGCGCAGCGCCTCGCCGGAGATCGCGCGGGCGCCCTCGAAGCGCGAGTCGCGGAAGTTGCGCGTCGGCAGCGCCCCCGCCTGGTTCAGCACGTTCACCAGTACCGAGGTGCCGAACTCGGGCAGCGCCTGCGACGTGATTGGGTTGGCCTTGAGGAGCTTCTCGGCCTCGTAGGCGACGAAGGCGAGGTGCTCGGGGTCGGCGACGGCGGGCTTCATCTCGCCGTCGCGGGCGACGACGATCGCCTTGAGCCGCTTGGCGCCCATGACGGCGCCGAGACCTCCGCGCCCGATCGACCGGCCACGATTGTTGACGATCGAGGCGAAGAGAATCCCGCGCTCGCCGGCCGGCCCGATGACCCCGGCCTCGCACCCCGGGTGCAGCTCGCGCAGGCGGGCCAGCGAGGGCGCGACGTCGAGGCCCCAGAGGTCGCTCGCCGGACGCAGCTCGACACCGGCCGCCGAGACGAGCAGGTACGAGGGGGCGTCACAGGCGCCGCCGACGACGAGGTAGTCGTAGCCAAGGCGGCGGAAGAAGACGCCCCAGCTGCCGCCCGAGTTGCCGTCGAAGACGGTCCCGGTGAGCGGCGAGCGCGAGGTCACGCTGTAGCGGCCGCTGGCGGGAGCGCCGGTGCCGGTCAGGGGGCCCGGTGCCAGGATCAAGAGGTTCTCGGGCCCGAGAGGATCGACCTCGTAGAGCCGCTCGCGGAGGGCGAGCCAGGCACCCAGGCCGCGCCCGCCGAGCACCGCGAGGCGGACCTCGGCGGGCAGCTCCTCCTCGCGGGAGGCGCCGCTGGAGAGGTCGACGCGGAGGCCGCGTGGCGGCCCGAAGAGTGGGGTCGTGGAGCTCACCACTCCAGTATAGC
>JAFGAW010000113.1 GCA_016933475.1 Thermoleophilia bacterium | reverse complement strand
CTCGCCAACGCCATCCATCACGCCGAGCACCGGCTCGTGTTCCAGAAGAAGCTCGCCGACCAGCCGCTGATGCAGCAGGTGCTGGCCGACCTCGCGCTCGACGTCGAGGCGGCGACCGTGCTGTCGTTCCGCCTCGCGCGCTCCTTCGACCGCGCGACGGATGCGCGTGCCTCCGCCTGGCGCCGCCTCATGACGCCCATCACCAAGTACTGGGTCTGCAAGATCGCGCCGGCGCTGGTCGCGGAGGCGATGGAGTGCATGGGCGGCGGCGGCTATGTCGAGGAGGCGCCGCTGGCGCGCATCTATCGCGAGGTGCCGGTCAACGCCATCTGGGAGGGCTCCGGCAACGTCATGGCGCTCGACGTGATGCGCGTTTTGCAGCGCGAGCCCGAGGCGTTCGAGGCGGTGATGGAGGAGCTGCGCCTCGCCTCCGCCGACGACGCGCGCCTGCGCGCCGCGCACGAGCGCGTGCAGGGCCTCCTGCACGAGCCCAAGCTGCTCGACCTGCGGGGTCGCACGCTGATCGAGGGATTGGCGACGCTGTCGGCTGCGGCGATACTGAAGGCGCACGCGCCGTCCGCGGTCGCCGACGCGTTCATCGCCACGCGCTTAAGCGGGGAAGCGCGGCAGACCTACGGCCAGGGCCTGGAGCGCGCCGACACCCGCGCCATCGTCGAGCGCGCCTCGCCAAGCAGGGTATGAGCGAATAGCGAATAGCGAATAGGGTGAACTCGTGAAGTCGTGAGATCGATTTCACCACTTCACCATTTCACGACTTCACCCACCGCACTTCCCTACTCCCTACTCGCTATTCGCTATTCGCTATTCGCCAGCTTTCACGTGAACAGCCACGACGACACGCCGCCGCGGCGGGCGAGGTCCGACATCTCCGCGTTGAAGGCGTCGAACACCGCATGCGTCGCCTGGTCGGGCAGCCAGGCGGCGCCGCCGGTGCGGCGCCGGTAGGGCGCCATGAGCTGGGTCCAGGCGTCGTTGTCGAGGCGCCGCTCGGGCGGGATGCGCGGCGGCAGACGCCTGAGCCCGCTCTGCGCGGCGAGCCACGCATAGGCCGCCTGCCAGACGTCGAGCGGGGCGGCCATGTTGTGGCGCCCCTTGAGCTGGGTGATCGCCAGCATGCCCGCCTCGCGCGAGTGGGGTCCGATCTCGAGCGTCGCGATGTGGTCGCGCTCGCGGCGGATGGAGAACAGCCGGCAGCGGTCGTCGGCGAGCCGCTCGGCGTACTGGTCGGCGCAATTCTGCATGGCCCGCGCCTCGGCGAGGATCTCGGCGCGGTCGAGCAGCGGCACGAAGGTGAGCCCGCGCACCGCTCCGCCGGCGAGCCACGGGTCGGTGATCACGCCCGGCCCGAGTTGCAGCACGAGGCGCATGCGGTTGAGCCAGCTCTTGGCCGCGCACAGCGCCGT
>JAFGAW010000112.1 GCA_016933475.1 Thermoleophilia bacterium | reverse complement strand
GCCGGGGAGCCGGGCGCAGCCTGCGGGCACCAGACGGGACCAGCGAGGCCATGACCAGCAACGACTTTATCCGCGAGAAGAGCGAGCCCGACGGCGCCGCCGCGGAACCCGATGCCATCCCCAACAGCACGACGACCCTGCTGTCGGCGCTGCTCGGCCGCTTGGGTCTGCGCTCGCCCAGCCTGCGCGAGACGCTGGAGGCGGGCCTCAAGGAGGCAACCAACGCCGACGGCGCCTTCTCGCCCGAGGAGCGCGAGATGCTGCAGCGCATGCTGCGCTTCGGTGGCTTGCGCGTCGAGGACATCATGGTGCCGCGCGCCGACATCATCGCGCTGGAGGAGAGCGAGCCGCTGTCGGAGCTCTTGCGCATGTTCGGGGAGGCGGGCGTGTCGCGGATTCCGCTGTTCAGCGAGACGCTCGACGACCCGCGCGGCATGATTCACATCAAGGACCTGTTCCGCTGGCTTCTGAAGGAGGCGGGCGGCGAGAACTACGCCGCTCCGCGCGAGCCTGCCGATGCGGAAGCCCTCGCGGCTGCGGTTTCAGCAAAGGCGGCTGAAAGGGCGGCGCGCACCGGCGATGGCGAGCCGCATCTCGACCTCTGCCGTCTCGATCTGTCGCGGCCGATCGGCGCCGCCAAGATCCGCCGCCCGGTGCTCTATGTTCCTCCCTCGATGCCGGCGACCAACCTGCTCATCCGCATGCAGTCGACTCGCATCCACATGGCGCTGGTGGTCGACGAGTACGGCGGCACCGACGGGCTCGTCACGATCGAGGACCTGGTCGAGCAGGTCGTCGGCGACATCGAGGACGAGCACGACGTGGCCGAGGCAGCTTACATCTCGACCGAGCCGAAGCTCGGCCTCGTCGCCTCGGCGCGCACGCCCATCAAGGAGCTCGAGGAGCATCTGGGCCTCAAGCTCCTGAAGCCCGAGGAGGAGGAGGACATCGACACCCTCGGCGGCCTCATGTTCGCGCTGCTCGGGCGCGTGCCGGTGCGCGGCGAGCTCGTGCGCCATCCGAGCGGGCTCGAGCTCGAGGTGCTCGATGCCGACGCGCGCCGCCTGAAAAAGGTGCGCATCCACCAGCCGCGCGCGGCCGCTGCCGCGCCCGCCGATCCCGTGCAAAAGTGACCACG